>NZ_JAELXR010000005.1:0-396295 GCF_016427455.1 Hymenobacter miniatus | reverse complement strand
GCTGGAGGTTGAACATGGACCTTGCAGTGTGCTGGGGAACGTCGTGCAGCGCGCAGCGAAGCATCCCGTGTGCTTTCTCTGATTACTTTCTGCGAGCGAGGTGCTTCGCTGCGCGCTGCATGACCGTCAATTAGCCTGGGTATTCCTTCGCAAAAAACTGCACCAGCGCCTCGAAAGCGGCGTCGGGCACGGCGGGGAAGTTGGCGATGCGGACGGTGGTGTTTTTGAGGGGGCCGTAGCCGCTGCCCAGCTGCAGGCCGGCTTCCTTGGCTTTGCCCTTGATTTCTTCGATGAGCGCGGCGTCTCCTTTCAGGCCGACGACGGTGGTGGAGCGCGTTTCGGGGTTCGTGACGAAGGGCTGGAGCGGGGTGGCCTGGTCGAAGAAGGCGTAGAGCTTCTCGGCGCGGTCCACGAGGTGCTGGTGCACGGTTTTGATGGGCTCGCGGTCGGCCAGCACGCGGCTGAGCAGGTAGATGCCCAGCACGTTGGGCGTGTAGTTGGTTTGGTAGTTCAGCATCTGGCTCAGCATGGCCGGCAGCGCGTTGTAGTGGGCGCGGTCGTTCACAGCTTTGGCCTGGGCCACGGCGCGGGGCGACAGTATCATGACGCCCAGGCCGGCGGGCAGCCCAAAGCACTTCTGCACCGAGCCAAACCACACGTCGGCCTTGATGTACTTCAGGTTGAGCCCGGCCAGCGAGCTGGTGGCGTCCACGGCCAGCAGGGTGCCGTTGAGTCGGTTGAACAGGTTCAGGATGAAGCCTTCGCGCAGCTGGGTGGCGGTGCTGGTTTCGTTCTGGGTGATGCACACCAGGTCGGTGTCGTCGGCCGAGAAGGGGAGGGCGGCGATGTCGGGCACCTCGTCGAGCCCGAACGAGAGGCCCGTGCTGGCCGGCCGCAGGGCCTGGGCGTACTTCAGCCACTTCTCGCCAAAGTCGCCGTTGTAGAGGTGGAAGGAGCGGCGCGGCGTGAGGCTCTGGGCCAGAATTTCCCAGCACTCGGTGGCCGAGCCCGTGAACAGGACGGTGTAGTCCTGCGGCACGTTGAGTTTGGTTTTGAGGTCGGTCACCGTCTGGCGCACCAGCGAGGTCACTTTTTCGGAACGATGCGGGGCCGAGAGCCAGCCCTCGTCAAAGGCATCGGTGAGGTATTGCCGAACGGCGGGGTATACGGCCGAAGGGCCCGGGTTGAAAGTATACATGGGGAGAGAGAGCAAATGAAGAGAGGCGCCGCCAGCGCAAAGGTAGCGGCTATGCCAACCGCCAAAGGAAGGATTTTGTGGCGGTTCAGCGTCGCCCGAACGTCCTGAACACCTATTCCATTGTCTCCGCGCCCATCCCAAGGCTTCTTGCCCGCGTGGTGGGCTGAAGCACATCGTGTTTCTTCCACAGCCTGGCAAGCTATTCCCGAACGTTCGCCAGCTGAGGCTGAGGCACAAATAAATCTCCATGGCTCAACCCACGCCACCGATTACCGAAGCACAACCCAGCAGTTTTGCAGCGCTGCTGGGTATTGCCGGACTACAAATAGCGCCTGGCAGGCCCCATTAGAGGCCTCCGGGGCATAAACCATGTAAGTGAAGCACAAAATCTATTCCTCCCGCACAAACGTTCAGGCTGGAGCACAACCCCGCACAAGCGCGGCTCACACCCGGAAGCCGACGCGCTTGGGTTGCTGGTTCACGAACCACTGCACGGCCAGCCGGTAGCTTTCCAGCCCGAAGCCGCTGATGCTGCCGGCGCAATTTCGGCCCAGCAGGCTTTTTTGGCGGAAGTCTTCGCGGGCGTGCAGGTTGCTTAGGTGCACCTCCACCACGGGCGTGGCGATGGCGGCCACGGCATCGGCCAGGGCCACGCTGGTGTGGGTGTAGCCGCCGGCGTTGAGCACAATGCCGTGGTGCGAAAAGCCCACTTCGTGCAGCTTGTCAATGAGCGCGCCCTCGTGGTTGGACTGAAACTGCGTGAGCGCGTGCTCCGAAAAAGCCGCTTCCAGCTCCGGAAAAAAGTCTTCGAACGAGCGGGTGCCGTACACGCCGGGCTCGCGGCGGCCGAGCAGGTTGAGGTTGGGGCCGTTGATAATCAAAATGTGCATGGCAAGCCGCGCGGGGCGGAAAAAGGCGTTGTAAAAGCAAATACATCAGGGCTGCACCACCACGCGGCGCGTGAGCACGCCCGCCGCGGTGCGAGCCCGCACCAGGTACACGCCGGGCGCCACGGCACCCAGGTCGAGTGCGGCGCCGGCGGCCGCGGCAGTAGCCGAAACGGTGCCCGTCCACACGGTCTGGCCCAGCATCGACTGCACGGCCACGGCCACCGGCGCGGTGCCGGCGGCCGTGCCCTGGCTCAGGCGCAGGGTGAGCCGGCCGCGGGTGGGGTTGGGGTAAACATCGAGCGTGGCGCCTGCCAGCTGCGGGCCGGCGGTGGCCAGGCCCGTGGGCACCAAGAAGCCGGCCGTGTTGTCGAGCAGGTCGTCGCTGCTGCCCTGCACGGCGTTGGAGCCCATGCCGCGCCGGGCAAACACCTGCCAAATCAGCGCCTGGTTGGCCCCGCCAAACGTGGCGCGGTCGGCGGCCAAAATGGCGTCGCGGCCGTCCAGGAAGCCGGGGCTGCAGGGCTGCAGCTTCAGGGCGTCCATCACCAGCTGCAGGGTTTTGTTGTTGCCGCCGGTGCCGGTGCTCAGGTTGGCGTCGTAGCCGTAGCGCTGAATCATGGCCCAGTTCAGGTCCCACAGCACGGTGCACCACACCAGCCCGATGTTGTGCGAGTCGTAGGGGTAGCCAAACCCGTCGTCGCCATAATTCACGCCGTTCACCGTCTGGCCGATGAAGGCGTAGGTGGCATTGTTGGCGGCAAAATTGGTGCTGTAGGGCAGGGGCCGGATGCCGGGGCCCGAAGTGGACTGGCTCAGGACGTAGGTGCCGATGCCCCGGGGCGTGGCGCCCACATCGCCGGGCCGGGTGGTCATCCACAGCTCAAAAAAGTCGCTCCAGCCTTCGCCCATCTGTTCGGCGTTGTCGAGGCAGTTGGGCGCGCCGGCCGGGCCGCCCGTGAGGCGCGTGCTGATGCCGTGCGCGTACTCGTGCGCCACCACGCCGTTGTCGAAGCCGCCGTTGCGGTCGGGCGGCGCGGCGGCCCCCCGCAGCGAGGCCGTGAGGGGCCCGCCGGAAGCCATGGCCGCCTTCAGGCGCTGGCCGTCGGTGCGCGTCACCATCACCAGCGGTATGCGCAGGCCCACCGTGTCGGCCGGGTCCATTTCCAGATGCACCAGAAAATCCTGGCTGTGCACCAGCACCAGGGCCCGGGCGCCCGCCTGCTGGGCGGCGCGCAGCTTGTCGACGTAGGCGCAGTCATAGTCAAAATCGGCCACGGCGATGTTGCCGCGCACCTGGGCCGCATTGGTCCAAGTGGGGTTGCAGCCGCTGGAAGGAGTCGCGGAGCCGTCGTTGGCCAGCACCAGCGTGCCGCTCAGGGGCGCGCCCAGGGGCAGGGCCCGGCCCACGGGGGCCGGCATCGCGGCGTAGGTGCCGGCGGCCGAGCCGGAGCCGGCCACCGTGAGGGCGTTGGGCAATGGCGTCTGCCAAATGCCCAGCACAATCTCAGGGTAGGAGAAGGGCGTGATGACGCCGTCGGCGGTGGGGTTGAAATAGCCTTCGCTGTAATTCTCCCCAATCTGGGCCCGGATGTAGTCGCCGCCGCCGGCCACGCCGCTGTAGTTGGTGGCCTGGAAGTTGCCGCTGGCCTCGCTGAAGCCATAGCGCAAACTCAGGTCGTGCATCAGGTTGGTCCAGTAAAACAGGTTGGTGAGGGCGGCTGGCTGGTTGGCCTGGGCCGAAAGCGCCGGATTGTGGGCAAAGTCAAATTCCAGCCCCGTGCCGCCATCGGGCGAGAAGCCGGGCGTAACCACGTGGTTGCCCACCGGCGTGAAGGCATACGCGTTGTTGCCGCGGCTGATGGTGTATTCCGGGCCGGCCGCGCCGTTGGTGTCGTGCCAGCCGAAGGGCGAGGCCACCGCGTCGGCCGGGCTCACCGCCACCGTGGCGGCGCCGTGCAGGGGGCTTTCGAGCGGTGCGGCAAACACGCGGTAGCCATTGGCCACGGCGGGGCCCTGGGCCCGCTGCGGGCCGGCAGGCGCCGACGTCGGCAGGGCCGCGCCGGCTTTTCTCGTCTCGCGAATGATGCGGTTGCGAGCCTTGAGCACCCGGCCGGTGGCGGCGTCCACCAGCACGGTCCAGGCGTCGGGGCCGGTGGCGGGGCGCACCTGCACCTGCCACGCGGCCGCCAGTGCCCCGGTGGGCCGGCGCAGGTACACCAGCGTGGCGGGCTCCGGGGCGGCCGCTGCGGGCTGACGCAGGTGGGCCAAGGCCGTGGCGGTAGCAGCGCCGGGGGCCACGGCGGGCGCCGCCAGCCGGGCCACCGCGGCCCGCAGGCCGCCCACAAAGCTGCCGGTGCGGCTGAGCAGCTTGCCGGCCGCGTCGAAGTGCAGGCCGACTTCGGTGCCCAGCACCGCGGTGCCGTTGAGCTGCTGGCACAGAAAGGCGTGGCGCAGGCCGTTGTGCGCGTCGGCGTAGCTGCCCGTCACCACCACGTCGGGCAGGTCGGCATCGCTCAGGCCCAGGCTGGCGGCGTGGACCCGCACGTACTCCAGGGCTTGTGCTTGCACAGGAGAGGCAAGCGTGGCGGCTGGCGCCGTGGGCTGGGCCAGCACGGGCGTTGCGCCCAGCAGGACCGCGCAAAACAGAAGTCGACGGTGGGCGGCAGTGAGGAAAAGTGGCAGCATGCAGGAAAGGAAAAGGTGAGATGGATAAGCCGTGGATGCCGACCCCGGGCGAAAGGTTGGCTCAGCTGCCGGCAAAAATGCGCCAATTTTTGGCCCCGGCCCCGGCCGCTGCCCCGGCTGGCCTACTTTTGCCCCATGACCTGGCCCCAAGCCCTGAAACAATTCGACGGCTACCTGCGCCTCGAAAAGTCGCTCTCGCCCAACTCCGTGGAGGCCTACGTGCGCGACGCCACCAAGCTGCAGCAGTTTCTGGTGTTCCAGAAGCTGCACGTGGGCCCGCTGCAGGTGACCACCGAAATCCTGCGCGAGTTTCTCACCACCCTGCAGGGGCTGGGCCTGGGCGCCACCTCGCAGGCTCGCACGCTGTCGGGCCTCAAGGCCTTCTTCAACTTCCTCATCATGGAAGACCTGCTGAAGCTCGACCCCACCGACACCCTGGAAGCCCCCAAAACCGGCCGCCACCTCCCCGACACCCTCAGCTACCCCGAGATTGAGCAACTGCTGGCCGCCATCGACCTGAGCACCGACGACGGCCTGCGCGCCCGCGCCCTGCTCGAAGTGATGTACTCGTCGGGCCTGCGCGTGAGCGAGCTGTGCGACCTGCGCCTGAGCAACATGTACGCCGACCAGGGCTTCATCAAAGTGGTGGGCAAGGGCAACAAGGAACGCCTCGTGCCCATCGGCCGCGAAGCCCTCAAGCACCTCAACTTCTACCTCAGCGGCGTGCGCGGGCACCTGGACATCAAGCCCGGCGCCGAAGACTTCGTGTTTCTGAGCCAGCGCGGCCGGCCGCTTTCGCGCATCACCGTCTTCACCACCCTCAAGAAACTGGCCGAGCAGGCGGGCCTGCGCAAAACCATCAGCCCGCACACCTTGCGGCATTCCTTCGCCACCCACCTCATCGAGGGCGGGGCCGACTTGCGCGCCGTGCAGGAAATGCTGGGCCACGCCAGCATCACCACCACCGAGATTTACACCCACCTGGATAGGGATTACCTGCGGCAGGTCATCACCGAGTTTCACCCACGGAGCTAAGAAACAGGCGAAAGGGGAGGGGCCCGGCGTTGTACCGTCCATTTTCAAGGCCGCATTGTGTAAATTTGGCCTTTATGCTTCCGTCGAATGGCCGATAACCGATACAAGAACACTCCCGCCGGCCCGTCGGCTAACCGCCCGGCCGAGCCCCGGCCCACGCGGCGCAACGAGCCCCGCGCCAACGGCCCGGCGCCCGAGCCCGCCCCGGCCCGTGCCCCCGAGCCCCGGCCCGCCGCGGCCAACGTGCCCAAAGCTGCCCGCCCGGCGCCCGCGGCCAAGCCCGCCAAACCGCCCCGCGAGCCCCGGGGGCCCATGCCCGGCGTGGGCAAGCTGCTGGAAATCCTGCGCGACCGCCGCTTCCACCTCTTTGTGGGTTTTGGCCTGCTGCTGGCCAGCCTCTACCTCACCATCGCCTTCACTTCCTTCCTGTTCACGGGGCACGCCGACCAAAGCGTGGTGGCCTCGCTGAGCACCGTGCCGGTGAAAGAAGCCGGGCAGGAGTCCGGCAACTGGCTGGGGCTGTTGGGGGCGTGGGCGGCTCAGCTCTTCATTTACAAGCTGTTTGGGGTGGCGGCGTTTGCGCTGGTGCCCATCGTGTTTTTTCTGGGGGCTAAAATCGTCTTCCGCACCGCCAAGGTGTCGGTGAGCTACGTGCTGGCCCTGGGCCTGTTCACCATGGCCTGGCTGAGCGTGCTGCTCGGCTACGTGGTGGTCACGCTGGCCACGCCCGGCGCCGACCCCGTGCTGGCCCACCGCCTCGACTTCCTGTGCGGCGGCGTGGGCTTCGAGGCCGCGTCCTGGCTCGATAGCCTCATTGGGTGGGGCACGGTGCTGCTGCTGGCGTTTGCGCTCATCTCGTTTGTGGTGTTCTTCTTCAACGTCACCAGCCTCAACCTGGGCAACTTCCGCCGCTTGAGCACCGAAGACGACGCCGACGAAGACGCCGAGCTGGAAGCCGAAATTGCCGCCGAGCAGGCCGCGGCTGCCGCGCCGGCTCCCGTGGCGCCCGCCGCCCCGCAAATGACCCTGAAAACGCGCCCCGCCGAGCCCGCAGCAGCCGTTTCAACCGCCACTAACTCCGCCGCCGGCGCCCAGAACACCGATTTGGAACTGGACAGCCACGAGCCCGGCCCTGCTCCGGTAGAGTTCGAGCCCGCCCCGCGCATGGGCGCCGGCGTGGCCCTGAGCGTGGGCAGTGCGGCCCTGGCGCCGGCCGCGGCGCTGGCGTCTACGGCGGCTGGTGCTGCCACGGCTGCCGCCGCGGCCGTGCCGCTGGTGGCTTCCGGCCCGGCTTTTTCCATTGAGATGCCCACGGCGGAAGTGGTGGAAGTGGCGCCCAGCGCGCCCACGGCCACCATCCCCACACCGCTCTCGCTGGCCGACCTGGCCGATGGCGACATGCCTGCCGTGGCCCCGCTGGCGCCCGCTGCCCCGGCGGCCACGCGCCCGCTCGAAATCACGGTGCCCGGCCGCGACGACCTCGACCCCAACGCCGGCGCCGACATCGCCGCCGTAGCCGACGAAGACGAGGACGCCGACGCCATGCCCCCCGGCAACTACGACCCCACGCTGGAACTCTCGCGCTTTCAGTTCCCCACCCTGGAGCTGCTCAACGACTACGGCGTGGCCAAGGCTCAGGTAACCAAGGAAGAGTTGGAAGCCAACAAGGACCGCATCGTGGAGACGCTGGGCCACTACGGCATCGGCATCGCCAGCATCAAGGCCACCATCGGGCCCACCGTCACGCTCTATGAAATCGTGCCCGAAGTGGGCGTGCGCATCTCCAAAATCAAGAGCCTGGAAGACGACATTGCCCTGAGCCTGGCCGCGTTGGGCATCCGCATCATCGCGCCCATTCCGGGCAAGGGCACCATCGGCATTGAGGTGCCGAACACGAAGAAGGAGATGGTGAGCATCCGCTCGGTGCTGGGCTCGGAGAAGTTTGCCCGCTCGGAGATGGATTTGCCGGTGGCCTTTGGCCGCACCATCACCAACGAGGTGTTCGTGGCTGACCTGGCTAAAATGCCCCACTTGCTTATGGCCGGCGCCACGGGCCAGGGCAAGTCGGTGGGCCTGAACGTGATTCTGGCCTCGCTGCTCTACAAGCGCCACCCCGCCCAGCTCAAGTTTGTGCTCGTCGACCCCAAGAAGGTGGAATTGAGCATTTTCAACAAGATTGAGCGCCACTACCTGGCCAAGCTGCCCGACACCGACGAGGCCATCATCACCGACACCAAAAAGGTGGTGAACACGCTCAACTCGCTGTGCATGGAAATGGACCGGCGCTACGACCTGCTCAAGGAAGCCGGCTGCCGCAACCTGAAGGAGTACAACGCCAAGTTCATCGAGCGGCGCCTCAACCCGAAGAAAGGCCACCGCTTCCTGCCCTTTATTGTGCTGGTCATTGACGAGTTGGCCGACCTGATGATGACCGCCGGCAAGGAGGTCGAGACGCCCATTGCCCGCCTCGCGCAGCTGGCCCGCGCCATTGGCATTCACCTCATCGTGGCCACGCAGCGCCCGTCGGTGAACGTGATTACCGGCATCATCAAGGCCAACTTCCCCTGCCGCATCTCCTTCAAGGTGACGAGCAAAATCGACTCGCGCACCATCCTGGACACCGGCGGGGCCGACCAGCTCATCGGCCAGGGCGACATGCTCTTCTCGGCCGGCTCGGACCTGATTCGTGTGCAGTGCGCCTTCATCGACACGCCGGAGGTGGACCGCGTCTGCGACTTCATCGGCGAGCAGCAGGGCTACTCCGACGCCTACCTGCTGCCCGAAGTGGCCGGGGCCGACGGCGACGCCGGCAGCGGCAACGAGGAAATGGACCCTTCCGAGCGCGACACCATGTTTGAGGAAGCGGCGCGCTGCATTGTGCTGCACCAGCAGGGCAGCACCTCGCTGCTGCAGCGCAAGCTCAAGCTGGGCTACAACCGCGCCGGCCGCCTCATCGACCAGCTGCAGCACGCCGGCATCGTGGGCCCGTTTGAGGGCAGCAAGGCCCGCGACGTGCTCATCCCCGACGAGTACCAGCTGGAGCAGCTGCTCAACTCGATGAAGTAGGGTAGGCTTCCGCTTGGGCTACTTTTTTTGCCTCATCGCGGCATCATTGGCATTTTGGCCGGACGTTTGTTAAACGAAATCCGTATCAGGCCATCAGAGCGCATTCAACCCCGCTCACAGCTTTTTCCATCTAATGAAAAAATACCTCTCTTCTCTGCTGCTCGCGGCCACGCTGGCGCTGCCCGCCGCCGCCCAGCAGGACCCCAAGGCTGGCAAAATTCTTGACCAGATGAGCGCCAAATACCAGGCTCTGAAAGCTTTCCAGGCCACTTTTACCCAAACGCTGGAAAACCCCGGCGCGAAGGTGAAGCAGAACATCAACGGCGACATCGTGGTGAGCGGCCAGAAATTCCGCCTCAAAATCAGCGGCCAGGAAGTTATTAACAACGGCACCACCACCTGGACCTACCTGAAAAACGAAAACGAGGTCAACATCTCCGACTCGGACCCGGACTCGCAGGATATGTCGCCCTCGCAGATTTATACGATGTATAAAAAGGGCTACAAGTACACCTACGTGCAGCAAGTCACGGAAGGCGGCGAGCCCCTCGACGTGATTGAGCTGGCCCCGGAAAACCGCCAGAATGACGTGTTTAAGGTGCGCCTGAAAGTGCGCAAGAAGGATGCTTCGGTGAAAAGCTGGCAGATGTTCAAGAAGAACGGCAACCAGTACACCTTCCTCATCAAAAACTTCAAGCCCAACCCGCCCGTCGACGCCAACACCTTTGCCTTTGATAAGGCCAAGTACAAAGGCGTGAAAGTGGTGGATTTGCGGTAATTGCAAGTTGCCCTCCGAATTAGAAAACGGCCCGCTCCGAAAGAGGCGGGCCGTTTTACATTTGCTTCATGCGCGAAGATTTCTACCATTACGTCTGGCAGCACCAGTACTACGACAAGCTGGATTTGCGCACCACCGGCGGCGAGGAAATCCAGGTGCTGCGCCCCGGCCACCGCAACGCCGACGCCGGCCCCGATTTCCTGAATGCCCGCCTGCGCATCGGCGAGGTGGAGTGGAACGGCGCCGTCGAAATTCATCTGCGCGCCTCCGACTGGGCGCGTCATCAGCACCAAATCGACCCCAAATACGACCAGGTGATTTTGCACGTGGTGGCCAGCGCCGACGCCGAAGTGACCCGCACCAACGGCAGCGTTATTCCCGCGCTGGCCTTACAATCCCGTGTTGCGCCCGAGCTGCTGGCGCGCTACCACGCCTTGGTGGAAGCGCCCGCGGCCGCGCCGCTGCCGTGCGCACCGCTGCTGCAGCTGGTGCCCGAAATCACCAAAACCATGATGACCGAGCGCGCCCTCCTGGAGCGCGTGGAGCACAAGGCCGACATCGTTATGACCCTGCACGACAGCCTTGGGCAGGACTGGGAGGCCACCGCCTACCACGCGCTGATGGCGGCGTTTGGCTTTCAAAAAAACAGCGAGCCCCTGGCCCGGCTGGCCAAGGCCGTGCCGCTGCCCGTGCTGCGCCGCCATCGCCACGACCAACGCCAGCTCGAAGCGCTGCTGTTCGGGCAGGCCGGATTTCTCGTTGAGAATGAAGAGACGGCAGCCGATGACTACATCCGCGACTTGAGGCAGGAACACGACTTCCTGCGGCACAAATACAGCCTGGCCGAAACTGCCCTGCAGGCCCATGAGTGGAACTACCTGCGCCTGCGGCCGGCCAATTTCCCGCCGGTGCGCCTGGGCCAGCTGGCCGGCCTGCTGCACGCCCGCCCGGCCCTGTTCGACGCCCTGCTGACGGCGCGGAGCGTGGCGGCCCTCACCGAGTTTTTTCAGGCGCCGGCCCCGGAGTACTGGCGCCGCCATTTCCGGCCGGGCCGCCCGGGCAAAGTGCCGGCCCTGGGCAAAAGCAGCATCGACCTGCTCATCACCAACGTGGTGGTGCCCCTGCGCGTGGCCTACGCCCGGCACGTGGGCCAGCCGGCCGTGGTGGAAAGCAGCCTGGCCTTGCTTAGCCAGCTGCCGCCCGAGCACAACCAGTTCACCGACGTGTACGAGGCCCTGGGCTTCGCGCACCGCACGGCGGCCGAGTCGCAGGGGCTGCTGGCGTTGCACAAGCAGTATTGCGCGCCCCGTCGCTGCCTGCACTGCACCATTGGCAGCCGTTTGGTACAACAACCCCGCGTCGCGCGATGAAACTTGCTATTGCGTTGGTTCTGAATGCGGCGCTGCTGGCGGTGCTGCTGCCGTGGCTGCGCCGGCAGTGGGAGCGGGCGCCGGCCTGGGCGCGCGGGCTGCTGGCCTGGGGGCTGGCCGGGCGGCTGCTGGTGGGCGCCTGGCGGGGCTGGCACCTGGCCGACGACGCCCTGTTCATCAGCGAGCAGGCGGCCTCTGTGACGCGCCTGCTGCGGGCGGGGCAGGTGTGGCAAGCGCTGTTCACCGACGAGGTGGGCTGGCGCCAGCAGGTCATCACCTACTACGGCATGTCCAACACGCTGTTCATGGCCAAAATCCTGGGGTGGCTGAACCTGGCCTCGCTGGACAGCGGCTGGCTGAACGGCATTTACTTGAGCTTGTTCAGCTTCGTGGGCTGCTGGACGTTGGCCAGCACTTGCGGGCGGCTGTTTCCGCGCACGCCGCCAGCCGCTGCCGTGGTGGCATTTGTGGCGTGGCCCACGGTGGTCTTTTGGGCGGCTGGCGTGGCCAAGGAGCCGCTGCTGCTGGGCAGTGGGACCTGGCTGCTGGCCCTGTACCTGCAGTTGTTTTACGGGCCGGGCTCGGCGTCGGGCCGGGGGTGGGCTGCCACGGTGGCGGGCCTGCTGGTGTTGGCGTACGTGCATTTTTTCATGCGCTATTTTTTCGCGGCGCCCTTGCTGGGGGCGCTGGTGGGGCTGGCCGTGGTGCACCTGCTGCAGCGGCTGGGGGGCGCGCGCAGCCGGGTGGCGCAGGTGCTGGTGCTGGTGGCGGTGCTGGCCGGCGGCGCCTGGGCGGCCACCGAAGTGAGCGTGGCGTTCCGGCTCAATAAATTCACCAACCAAACCATGCGCATCTACGCGCACTCGCTGGAGATGTCGGCCGCCAAGGCCCACATCGAATACCCCGACCTGCGGCCCACGGCCGAAAGCTTTCTGCGCCACGCCCCGCAGGCGGCCCTCAATGCCTTCACCCGGCCGTGGGTGGGCGAGTCGTGGCAGCCGCTGTACGTGGCCGCTGCCCTCGAAAACCTGGCGCTGCTGGGGCTGTTTGCCACCGCGGCCTATGCCGCGTGGCGCAAGCGCTGGGGCCATTTGCCCTTCGGGCTCGTGGCGGCCCTTGCCATATTCTGCTTGGTGCTGGCCGTATTGCTCGGCCTGAGCACGCCCAACCTGGGCTCGCTGAACCGCTACCGCAGCGCGGTGCTGCCCTACCTGGTGTACCTGCTGCTGCAAAACGACGTGGCCGCTCTGGGCCTGCGCCGGTTGGGGCTGGGCAGCGGCCAGCATGCGCCCGGCGAAGAGCCGCCCGCTGCCCCGGTGCCCGGCAGCAATGCTCCTGCGACGGGCGCCGTACCTTTGTAGCTCTCCGCGACCCGGACGGCCCAGTTGCGGCGCCCGGTCCTCGCCCCAGCCCTCTGCAACCTTTTCTAATGGAAAACCCCGTTATTATTCTTGGCGCCCAAACCGTGGGCACCGCCGCCCTCGACGCTTTTCTTTCCAACGACGTGGTGGTGTACTGCCTGCTCGACGACGATAAAAAGCTGCAAGGCACCGAGCTGCTCGACGTGCCCGTGATGGGCAACACCGACGACGGCGAACTGCTGAAATTGCTGGGCAAAAAGTGCGAAGTCTTTGTGGCCACCGACGACACCGCCAGCCGCCGCAGCCTCACCGAGATGCTGCGCAACGAGTACGAAGCCGTGCCCGTGAACGCCATTCACGAGCGCGCCAGCGTGTCGAACCACGCCACGCTGGGCCACGGCAACTACGTGGGCCCCAACGCCGTGGTGGCGGCTACTGCCACGCTCGGCGACGGCTGCCTGGTGAACGGCAACGCCGTGGTGGAAGCCCGCGCCACCGTGGGCAACTTTGCCCAGCTGGGCAGCGGCGCCCTTATCGGGGCCGACGTTCAGGTGGGCGAGCAAGCTTTCGTGGGCGCCGGTGCCGTGGTGGTGGCCGGTGTTAAAATCGGCGACAAAGCCCGCGTAGGCGCCGGCTCGGTGGTGGTGGCCGACGTGCCCAACGGCCAGACCGTGTTCGGCAACCCGGCTGTGAAAGTGTAAATTATAGTTGTCAGTTGCCCGTTGTCAGCTGCTAGTCCCAGACTTCGCAGCTGACTACGCTAATAACTGACAACGAGCAACTGACCATTATGGACTACCAGGTTCTTCTGTATTACTGCTATACGCCGATTGAGAACCCCGAGCAATTTCGGGAAGAGCACCACCGCCTGTGCCTGGAGCTGGACTTGCGCGGCCGCATCATCGTGGCCGCCGAAGGGCTGAACGGCACCGTGTCGGGTACCCGCGAAAGCTGCGCCCTTTACATGGAAATCGTAAAGGCCGACCCGCGCTTTGCCGCGTTGGAGTTTAAGGTGGACGACGTGGCAGCCCACACCTTCCAGAAGCTGCACGTGCGCGTGAAGCCCGAGATTGTGCACAGCAGCCTGCGCCACGTGCGGCCCCACGAGAAAACCGGCCAGCACCTATCGCCCGAGGAGTTCAAGGCCCTGAAGGACCGCGACGACGTGGTGGTGGTCGACGTGCGCTCGGACTACGAGTACAACCTCGGCCGCTTCAAAAACGCGGTGACGCTGGACATCGAAAACTTCCGCGACTTCCCCGACCGCGTGGAGCGCCTCAAGGAATTCAAGGACAAGAAAATCCTGACCTACTGCACCGGCGGCGTGAAGTGCGAAAAAGCCAGCGCCTACCTGTTGGAGCAAGGCTTCGAAAACGTGTACCAACTGCACGGCGGCATCATCAAGTACGGCATCGAGGCCGGGGGCGAGGACTTCGACGGCCAATGCTACGTGTTCGACAACCGCGTGGCCGTGGACGTGAACCGCGTGAACCCCACCGTGATTTCGCGCTGCCAGCACTGCCAGCAGCCCAGCAACCGCCTCATCAACTGCGCCAACCCGCACTGCAACGCCCACCTGCCGCTGTGCGAAGCCTGCGGCGACCAGCTGCAAGGCGCCTGCTCCGAATCCTGCGCCGCCCACCCCGACAAGCGCGCCTACGACGGCACCGGTTCTTACCCCAAGCTGAGCAACCATTACAACCCTGCCCAAGGCCTAGCCTCGTACAAGGCCTGAAACGACTTCCCTCGCTCCGTTCTCACCCCGAACACCTTCTCACCATTCCCATGATTCCCTCTTCCGAGCTCATCCTGAACCCCGACGGCAGCATTTACCACCTCAACCTGCTGCCCGACCACATTTCCGACACCATCCTCACCGTGGGCGACCCCGGCCGGGTGGCCCAGGTGAGCCGGCATTTCGACTCGGTGGAGTTTGAAACCACGCACCGCGAGTTCGTGACCCACGTGGGCTACTACCGGGGCAAGCGCATCACGGTGCTGAGCACCGGCATGGGCACCGACAACATCGACATCGTGATGAACGAGCTCGACGCGCTGGTGAACATCGACTTTGTGTCGCGCACGGTGCGGCCCCAGGAGGAGCGCATGAGCCTGCGCATCGTCCGGCTGGGCACCAGCGGCAGCCTGCAAGCCGACGTGCCCCTGGGCTCGATGCTGGCCACCGAGCACGCCGTGGGCCTCGACAGCCTGGCCCAGTTCTACCCGCTGATGGAAACCGGCCTGGAAACCGAAGTAGCCACCGAACTGCAAAAGTCCCTCGGCTTGCCCTACGCGCCCTACGTGGTGCGGGGCTCCGACCTGCTGCGCGAGCAGCTGGGCGCTGGCATGGTGATGGGCAACACGCTCACCTGCCCCGGCTTCTACGGCCCCCAGGGCCGCAGCCTGCGCCTCGAGCTGCGCATTCCCAACTACATCGAGCGCCTGCAAAACTTCCGCCACCAGAGCGCCGAGGGCGAATTCCGCCTCACCAACTTCGAGATGGAAACGGCCGGCTACTACTCGCTGGGCCGCATGCTGGGCCACGAGGTGCTGTCGCTGAATGCCATCGTGGCCAACCGCGCCACCGGCGAATTTGCCGACAACGCCGGCGCCGTGGTCGATGCCATGATTGAGCAAACCCTGCAACGCCTCGTCTGAACCACGGATTCGGGCGGATTTTTCGGATTTCGCGGATTTTGTGGACGTCAACCCAAGCACAGCAACAGAGAAGGCCATCCCGACGGGATGGCCTTCTCTGTTTGTTTTTGAATTATAATCAGATGATTGCGCCGCCCACAAAATCCGCGAAATCCGAAAAATCCGCCCGAATCCGTGGTTCAGACGAGTTCGGCCAGGAATTTCATCGTGTCTACCCGGTCGGCGTACTCGTCGACGGGCGGCGACTGGGCCTGCCCAAACGGGTGGCTGCCCGCAAAGCGCGCCCCCGCCGAAACCACGCACTGCGTTTGAGCGGCGATGTCCGTCAGTTGGTCTACGAGGTCGATTTCGCTGGTGTACTCGGAATAGAAAACCATTGAAATGGGCGAAACCAGCCCCTGGCTGGGCCGGATGAGGAAGAAGCCGTTGTCAAAATGCGGCTCGTTGTTCACCAGCAGAATGCTCTTGTTGTAGTCGTAGTTGTTGTTGTACTTGTGGTGGTGCACCACCCCTTCGAAGGGCTGCAGGGCATCGAGCAGGGACACGAAGCTGTAGTCTTTGGGCACGAACAGCTTGCTCACGTTGCGGCAGCCCAGGCCGTAGTACTGGAAAATATCGGGGCCCAGCTTGGCCAGCTCCTCGTTGGTTTCCTGCCCCGTCAGCACGGCCACGCTGGTGCGGTTGCGACGGATGATGTGGGGCTTCTTGCCGAAATAATACTCGAAGTAGCGCGCCGTGTTATCGGAGCCGGTGGCGATGAAGGCATCGGCGGCATTGAGGCGCGGCAGTACCTGCATGAAGTCCGCAAAGCGCGGCTCAATGCGCGTCAGCTCTTCCATGAGCCAGAGCATGAGCACGGTGTCGTCGGCGCTGAGCTTGGCCAGCAGCACGTGGCCGCTGATGAGCACGCACAGCATATCGTGAAAGCCCACCATGGGGATGTTGCCGGCCATCACCACGCCGATTTTGTGCACGGTGGTGGGCTCGGGCGGGTAGCGGCCGGCCCAGCGGCGCAGCGGCGCCTCGGCCAGCAGGTGGGCCAGGCCGGCGAAGGCGGCCGTCACGTTCGGGGTGTCGAACCAGGCGTTTTGGTTGCGGGCGCGGGCGGCCAGGGCCGTAAGCTCGTCGGGGGAGAGGGAGGCCAGGCGCTGGCCCAGGGCCACAAAAGCGGCAAGTCGTTCGGATTGATTCATGCAAAAGGGAAGGCCCGGCGCGCCAGTGCGACGCGCGGGCAGAGGAATTGTCAGCAAAATTGGGCTAAACCATGCAAACCCGGTCGGTGTTGGCTAATTTTGTCCGGCCAATGACCGGCGCGCGCCCGCTTTTTTACGTAAAGCCTGCTCGAACTGCTTTGGTTTCTTCACAACTTTGACCCCCCGACGCCCCATGGCCATCATGATAACCGACGAGTGCATCAACTGCGGTGCCTGCGAGCCGGAATGCCCCAACAACGCCATTTACGAAGGCGGCGCCCAATGGCGCTGGGCCGATGGCACGACGCTGAAAGAAGTCACCGCCGCCGACGGCACCGTGGTAGCGGGCACGGCCCCGCAAACGCCCGTTTCGGACGAATACTACTACATCGTGTCGGATAAGTGCACCGAGTGCGTGGGCTTCCACGAAGAGCCCCAGTGCGCCGCCGTGTGCCCCGTGGACTGCTGCGTGGACGACCCCGACCTGCGCGAAACCCGCGAGCGCCTGCTCGAAAAGAAAGAATGGCTGCACATCGCCGCCTAATTTCTTATACCTGAAAAGGAAAAGGCCGCTTCCAAAGGAGCGGCCTTTTTGGTGGCAATTAATTCTGCAAATTGCTGCTTACTGTGCCGATTCAGCCGAAGCCGCCTGCGGCGTCAGCTTTACCCCCGTGAACAACTGGGGGTTGCTCACCGACGCAATGGGCTCGACGTTCAGGCGCTTGTCGAAGCGGCTCACGTTGGCCAGCTTGAGCAGGGTTTCGTAGTTGGCGGTGTGCCCGGCTTTGGTTTTGATAAAGAAGCTGTTGACCCGCAGCGTTTCGGGATTGTAGCTCACTTCCAGTGCCGTGGTGTCGCGCCAATAGGTGTAGAGGGCTTCGGTGGCGCCGGAGGGGCCCACGCGGGGCGTGCGGTCGTGGTCGGGCCGAATGCTTTGGCCGGTGAGGGGCTGGGCTATCTGGTCGGCGTTCATGCCCAGCAGGGCCGGCACGTCGAAGGCCCGGCTCACGGGCGGCACCGCGGTGGCGGTTGGCGCATCAGAAGCGGGCTGGTCGGTGGCCGCGCAGCCCAGCAGGAAACCCAGCGGCAGGAGGAAACGGTAGCGCATACTTTCGGAATTAAGTGAGGCAAACAGCGCGTCTTGTACGCAAAAGCTGGAGCGTGCGACCAACTTTTCCAACGGCCATTCGCACGGCATGAGCAGGGCCCGAGCGGTGCCCGTTACCTAAATTCGGCCGCCGGTGAACCGCAACGGCCGGCAAACCCCTTTTAAACTGCCGGCGTGCAGCGCGGACTCGCAGAGTCCGCGCTGCAATTCTAACCATCATTCCCACCCATCATGCCCCACACCCTCGAAAATTACACCCTCGGCCGCTGGACGCCCGGCGCCAGCGCGCCGCAAGAAATGCTCGACGCCAGCACCGGCGAAGTCATTGCCCTGGCCAACACCGAAGGCTTCGACTTTGCCTCCATTCTGGATTATGGCCGCCGCGTGGGCAACCCCCAGCTGCGCCGGATGACCTTCCACGAGCGGGGCCGCATGCTGAAGGCGCTGGCCTTCCACTTGCAGGAAAAAAAGGAGATTTTCTACGAGCTGAGCTACCGCTCCGGCGCCACCCGGGCCGATTCGTGGATTGACATCGAGGGCGGCATCGGCAACCTGTTTGCCAACGCCTCGCTGCGCCGCAAGTTTCCCGACAAGCCGTTTTACGTGGAGGGCGAGCCCGTGGGCCTGAGCAAGGGCGGCACGTTCATGGCCCAGCACCTGCTGGTGCCCCGCGAAGGCGTGGCCGTGCACATCAACGCCTACAACTTCCCCATCTGGGGCATGCTGGAGAAAATTGCGGTGAACCTGCTGGCCGGCATGCCCGCCGTGGTGAAGCCCGCCGTGCCCTCGGCCTACCTCACCGAAGCCGTGGTGCGCGAAATCATTGCCTCCGGCATCCTGCCCGAAGGCGCGTTGCAGCTCGTGGTGGGTTCGGGCCAGGGCATCTTGGACCACGTCACGTACCAGGATGTGGTGACCTTCACCGGCTCGGCCAGCACCGGGCGCAAGCTGCGTGCCCACCCGCGCATCATCGAGGAAGCCGTGCCGTTTACGATGGAAGCCGACTCGCTCAACGCCGCCGTACTGGGCCTGGATGCCCGGCCCGGCTCGCCGGAATTTGACTTGTTCATCAAGGAAATTCGCAAGGAGATGACGGCCAAGTGCGGGCAGAAATGCACCGCCATTCGCCGCGCCATCGTGCCCGAAGCCTACCTGGAAGACGTGCAGATTGCCTTGGGCAAGGCCCTGGCCCAAACCACCGTGGGCCACCCGCAGGCCGAGGGCGTGCGCATGGGCGCGCTGGCCGGCCGGGCGCAGGCCGATATTTTCCGCGAGCGGGTGCGCCACCTGGCTCAACACACGCCCATCGTGTACGGCAACCTGGAAGAAGTGGAGCTGCTGGGCAAAGAGCGCGGCGCCGACTACGCCAAGGGCGCCTTCACTTCGCCCATCGTGCTGCGCAACGACCAACCCTTCAAACACCTCGACAGCCACGAAATCGAAGCCTTCGGCCCGGTGGTGACGCTGATGCCCTACCGCGAAACCGAAGAGGCCGTGACGCTGGCCAACATGGGCAAGGGCTCGCTGGTGTGCTCCCTGGCCACCAACGACCCGCGCACGGCCCAGGACTTCGTGCTGGGCGCCGCCACGCACCACGGCCGCATCCTGGTGCTGAACGGCGAAATGGCCAAGGAAAGCACCGGGCACGGCTCGCCGCTGCCCCAACTCATCCACGGCGGCCCCGGCCGGGCCGGCGGCGGGCAGGAGATGGGCGGCATTCGCGGGGTGGAGCATTTCATGCAGCGCGTGGCCCTGCAAGGCTCGCCGAGCATGATTACGGCCATCACGGAGGTGTACCAGACCGGTGCCAAGCAAATCGAAAAAGATAAGCACCCCTTCCAGCACTACTTCGAGGAGCTGGAAATCGGCCAGACCTACACCACCCACCGCCACACCGTGACGGAGGCCGACATCAGCGCCTTCGCCCAGGTATCGGGCGATAATTTCTACGCCCACGTCGACGCTACCTCGCTAGAGGGCACGCTCTTCACCGGGCGCGTGGCCCACGGCTATTACATCCTGAGCAAGGCCGCCGGCATGTTTGTGGACCCGCGCAAAGGACCCGTGCTGCTCAACTACGGCCTCGACGAATGCCGCTTCACCAAGCCCGTGTACCCCGGCATGACCATCGGCGTGACGCTAACGGTGAAAGAGAAGGTAGGGCAGGAGAAGCGCGACGAAACCGACGTGGCCAAAGGCATCGTGCGCTGGCTAGTGACCGTGACCGACGAAACCGGCGAAACAGTGGCCGTGGCAACCATTCTGACCATGGTGAAGAAGCGGAATCAGGAGTAGAAAATCCAGTAGACTCAACTCTCAAAAACACAGAGTGCCAGCCGGTAGCGGCTGGCACTCTGTGTTTAGCAAGGCCCGATGGGATGGCTGAGGCCATTCGCGCGAGCCATCAGGGCCGGGTAGCCTGCGGCGAGGTCAAAAACCGTCACTAGGTTTGGGGCACCCCGCTCACCAATGGCTCGATGCTCGAAACGGTGGGCAGGAGGGACGGCCCGCTGGTGTTGAAAGTCATTGGCTAATCGTCGTATCCCGGCAAGCCGAGCAGTGCGACAGCGCGCTGGGCCACAGCTGTGACACTGGCAACATCCGGTCCGGTGATGGTCAGGTGGCCCATCTTGCGGCCGGCGCGGGCGTGCAGCTTGCCGTACAGGTGCAGGTGCGTGCCCGGCAGGCGCAGCACGGCTGCCCAGTCCGGCTCCCGTCGTTGGCCGCTGGCGTCGAGCCACACATCGCCCAGCAGGTTGAGCATGATGGCCGGCGAATGCTGGCGCGGTTGCGGCAGGGGCAGGCCGGCCATGGCATGCACCTGCAAGTCAAACTGCGAGACGTCGCAGGCGTCCAGGGTGTAGTGGCCGCTGTTGTGCGGGCGTGGGGCCATCTCGTTCACCACCAGGCTGCCGTGTTCGCTCCCGTCTTCCACCATAAAAAACTCGACGCACAGCACCCCAACGTAGCTGAGCTGCTGCGCGATGGCCACCGCCGCGTCGCGGGCCCGGGTTGCCAGGGCGGGCGGCATGTTGCCTTCGTAGGCGTGGGTCACGGCCAAAATACCGTCGACGTGCACATTGCGCTGCGGGGCGAAGCTGACCACTTGCCCATCCCAGCCGCGGGCCACCAGCACCGAACACTCGGCCGTGAGCGGCAGCATCTTTTCCAGCACGCACGCCACGCTGCCTAGCTCCGCCCAGGCGGCAGCCAACTCCGCGGCGTTCCGGACGCGGACCTGGCCCTTGCCGTCGTAGCCCAGGCGGGCGGTTTTGAGGATGCCGGGCAATAAGTCCGTCCGCTCATCTTGGGCGGCTTGCAACTCAACCGCCGTCTCAATCACCGCATAGGGCGCACAGGTCACCCCTGATAGGTCAGCACAGGCCACAAAGTGGGCTTTTTCCTCGATGCGGTTTTGGGCAATGCCCACCACGGCCGCGCCCGGCGCTACCGGCCGGGTTTGCGCCAGCGCATGCAGGGCCTGCGCGGGCACGTTTTCAAACTCGGTCGTGACGGCCTGGCATAAGTCAGCAAGCTGCGCCAGCCCGGCCGGGTCGCAGTAGTCGGTTTGGATGTGGTGGTGGCTCACCAATCCGGCGGGACTTTCGGTGTCGGGCTCCAGCACGGCGGTGAAGTAGCCCAGGCGTTGGGCAGCGTGCACAAACATGCGGCCCAACTGGCCGCCTCCCAACACTCCCAGAGTGGCCGGCCGGCCTGCGGCGTCAGCGCTGCCGGGGTAAATAGGCTTCATCGCGGCAATGTGCATGGCGTTGTTCATACCGGCAGCGTCATGGCGCGAGCGGCTTCGGTTTGGGCAACGCGAAACGCCTGCAGCTTGGTAGCCAGGCCCGGGTCGTGCAGGGCCAGCATGCTCACGGCGAACAGCGCCGCATTGGCCGCCCCGGCCGTGCCAATCGCAAACGTGGCCACGGGCACTCCTTTGGGCATTTGCACAATGCTGTGCAGCGAATCAACCCCCTGCAAATGGCGGCTGGCCACTGGCACCCCCAACACGGGCACCGTGGTTTTAGCAGCCAGCATGCCCGGCAAGTGGGCGGCCCCGCCCGCGCCGGCAATGATGGCCTGCAAGCCGCGCGGCCCGGCCTGCTCGGCGTAGGCAAACAAGTCGTCGGGCATGCGGTGGGCCGACACCACGCGCGCTTCGTGGGCCACGCCAAAGTCCGCGAGAATCTGCACGGCGTGCTGCATGGTGTCCCAGTCGCTGCTGGAGCCCATGACCACGCCGATGAGGGGGATGGACGAATCAGAGGTGGAGGTACTCATAAGGTTAGGTAATAGGTCGTCATGCTTCGGCGGCGCTCAGCATGACGGACGACTTTTTGTATAAACGCTAGCTATTAACGCTCCAGCAGGACTTCTGCACCCAAAATCACCATGTCCACGCTGCCTTTCAGGGTCTGGTTGATGAAGGGCGTGTTCTGGGATTTAGACTTCATGAATTCCTTCGTGAAGGTGGTTTCCGCCTGCGTATCGAACAAGAGGCAATCGGCGGGCTGGCCCACTTCGATGGCGGCCACCGGCAGGCCCATCAGGCGGCGCGGCTCTGCCGAATAGCGCTTCACCACCAGGTCCCAGCCAAACTTGCCGGGCTCGACAAAGTGGTGGTAGAGCGAGACCAGCGCCGTATCGAGGCCGGTAATACCGTTGGGCGCGCTGATGAAGTCCTGGGCTTTTTCGAACGGCGTGTGCGGCGCGTGGTCGGTGGCAATGAGGTCGAACACGCCTTCTTTGAGGCCTTCGAGCAGCGCATCACAATCGGTCTGCGTGCGCAGCGGCGGGTTCATCTTGTAGTTCGTGTCGTAGTCGCCGATGTGCTCGTCGGTGAACAGCAGGTGGTGCGGGGCCACCTCGGCCGTCACCTTCACATCGCCGCGCGATTTCCACCAGCGAATGGTTTCCATGCCGAGCTTGCTCGACACGTGCTGGATGTGCACGTGGGCGCCCGCCGCCCGGGCCAGGCGAATGTCGCGGTCGATGATGATTTCCTCCGCACAGGCCGGCGAGCCCTTGATGCCCAGCCGGTAGCTCATCACGCCTTCGTTGAGGGCGCGCGGCCCGGCCAGCTCCGGCACCTCGCAGTGGCTGGCAAAAAACATCCCGAACTCGGTGGCGTACTGCATGGCCCGCAGCAGCACCGCCGGGTCGGCCGTGGTGTCGCCGTCGTCGGTCAGCATTTTCACCCCGAGTTCGCGCATGCCTTCAATCTCGGCCAGTTCCTTGCCCTCGCGGTTTTTGGTAACGCAGCCGGAAGTGTACACCGGAATTCGGGCCCGGTCCCGGGCATTTTCCAGCACGGTGGCCACCGCGGTGGCCGAGTCGAGGGCCGGGCGGGTGTTGGGCATCATCACCACGCCGGTCACGCCGCCGTTGATGGCGGCTTCGCTGCCCGTGGTGATGGTTTCCTTGTTCTCGAAGCCGGGGGCGCGGAAATGCACGTGGGCATCAAACATGCCGGGCAGCAGCACGCGGCCCCGCGCGTCGACGACCCGGGCATCCGCGGGAATGGCCAGGCCTTGGCCGATATCCTGAATTTTCCCTTCGACAATTAGGACATCGCTTTCGAGCAGCACAGGAGAATTTTCGGAGGCGATGCGGGCGTTTTGAAGGAGAAGCATGAAGTATTAGTTGCTATAAACCACAAGGGGTAGTGGAGAGGAAAATGAAAAAACGAAGGCCGCGGACGCGTGCGGCGGTCAGGGCGTAATCGCCGTCGAGTTGGCGCGCGGCTGGGCTGCATACGCTTCCTGCTTCGGGAAGTCGCCGCCCGGCGTGAGCCAGTCGAGCACGGCCATGCGCACGGAGATGCCGTTTTCGACCTGGTTGGTAATCAGGCTGCGCTCGTAGTCCATCACGGCGTCGCACAGCTCCACGCCCCGGTTCACGGGGCCGGGGTGCATGATGTAAAGGCCCCGGTCGCTGATTTCGGCCAGCCGGGTGTTGGTGATGCCGTAGACGCGGTGGTACTCGCGCACGCTGGGGAAAAACTGCACGTCCTGGCGCTCCAGCTGCACGCGGAGCAAGTACACCACATCGGGGCCCCAGGCCATGGCCGCCTCGTAGTCGGTGAAGCGCGGGATGCTGGCCGGCACGTACTTGGGCACCAGCGAGCCCGGCCCCAGGTAAGCCACCTCCACTCCCAGCTTTTGCAGCAGCGTGCTGGTGGAGCGCGCCACGCGCGAGTGCAGAATGTCGCCGATGATGAGGACTTTCTTGCCCCTGGGGTCCGGGAATTTTTCCTTGATGGTGAAGGCGTCGAGCAGGGCCTGCGTGGGGTGCTCATGCGCCCCGTCGCCGGCGTTGATGACGGCCGCCGTGGTTTGCCGCGCAATCATGCCGGGCAGGCCGGAGTGGCTGTGGCGCACCACAATGTAGTCGGTGCGCATGGCCTGGAGCGTCTCGATGGTTTCGCGCACCGACTCGCCCTTGGTGATGGAGGAGTGGTCGACGTTGAAGTTCGTGACCTCCGCCGAGAGGCGCTTGGCCGCCACCTCAAACGACGAGTGCGTGCGGGTGCTGGCCTCGTAGAACAGCATGAGCACGGACTTGCCCTCGAGGGCCGGGATTTTCTTCACCGAGCGGGTGAACAGCTTTTTAAAGGACGTGGATTGGTCGAGCAGGAACTCGATTTCCTCGCGGTGAAGGGATGCGATGTCGAGCAGGTCTTTGCGTGCCATACCAAAGCGGGGGAAAATAAGTACGTGGTCAGAATGAGGAACGGGTAAGACGAGCGGTTTTCGATGCGCTTACGCCGCATTTGCGACATGATGTATGACTGTCTGAGGGGCAGCCAACGAACTCAGCGGGCATAAAAAAACCGTTTCGGAATCCGAAACGGTAACGGGGCAACGGGCAGAAAAACAACGGGAACAACAGCGTCAAAATCGGGAGAACCGATGGCGGCAAAGACCTTCCGGTCTTCCCGCGGTCCCCGGTCGAGCAGGGCTCCGCGCTTCATCAACAGGTGTTTGGGTTGAAGCATGACGCAAAACTACGGAATTGTTAAGCCAGGCAACTCATCGGTAATGTTAAGTTATTTTTTGCACCGCTTTTCTCACCTTTTGTTTCCGACCTAACGGTCTAAACCACGCTCTTTTCGTCATGCTTTTCGCCGCTAAAAAAAACATGGCCTGCGTAACCAATTGCTTTGCAAGCTCAATCCAGCTTAACTTTAGCTCTTTATTCCGGAGGCTCAGGGGGCAAGCCGCTGATTTCAGGTAGCAAGCAGCCCTTGAGGTGCTTCGCTTTTGACGGCGCCACCGGCGTCGAGTACGCTGCCATTTAAGTCGAGTACGCTGCCATTTAAATAGAAACACAGCTTGGGGTAGACGGAGAAATCAACCGGTTTCTAAAGCACGCTTCCGACCGGTGATTCGGAGAAAAAAAGCCTCTTATAAGAAGCAGATAAAACTGCAGAACAAAGCTGCCGGCGCGTGGCTGGGCCACTACACGAGCGCCCGGCCGCGCTAAAGCAGGCGGGGCGCTTCTGGAATTGCCCCGGACGCCACAGGCCCCATGTTAATTTACTCGAATTGATTGTTGACTGAGTGGCTGGCATCCACGAGTAGTGCGACCAGAAGAACGTGCGGCTGCAGGATTACTGAATGCAAAGGCTGTGTCTGTCGGGCCGAGTACTAAATACTCAAAGGGGGATGTAGCTGCGTAAAGACTGCCACCTTTTTTGCCACCTTTCTTGGTTTCGGCAATAAAAAAGGCCATTTCCGTGTAGGAGATGGCCTTTTCTTGCAAACTGGCGGTCTGGACGGGACTTTCCAGGGGATAGAATGGCGCAGTTGGGTAAAGGTTAATGTGCCCTTACGTGGCGTTAAGGCACTTTTGGCGCGTCAGGCCGCGTCAGCCTGCGCCGAGGCAGGTACCAATTTGCCACCCTTTTCTGCCACCTTTTCGACCCTATTTGGCTTTGCGCATCAGCACGAAGTGGCCCATGCTGGTGCCTCCGCTGGATGAATAGCCTGCCTCATTGGTGGCGTAGACTTCGTAGCCGCGGGCCTCGTATTCATTGATGACTTTGAAAAGGGGGCCCTGGTGCTGCCGGTCCTTGGCCTGGTCTTTCACTTTGCGCTCCTCGAATTTGTCGTACCCTTCCGAAATGGAGATGCTATATATGTCCTTTTCAATCATGACGTAATCGTACTGCTTGCCTTCGGTAGGGGATTTGGCGGCGATGATGCCGGCCGTGATGGCGAGGCCGAGCAGGGCGGTCAGGAGCTTGGGAAGGTGCTGTTTCATGGGGAGAGGAGGTTTAAGAGGCGAAAATAGCACTACGCGGCAGCTTTGCCGGACTGCTTACCGGCCACCTTTCTGGCCGTTTTGCGGTAATTCTCCACCAACTCATCCTCGTCGATGCCCACGTAGCGGTTGAAGCTGCGCTCGGTTTTGTGACCGGTGGCCTGCATCACCGTGGTGCGCGGCACGCCCTGGGCCAGCTTGAGGGTGGCAAAGGTCTTGCGGCCGACCTTGCTCGTGAGCGGGATGCGCGTGAGGCCCGCCAGTTCCGCGACGGTGGGCAGGTACTCGTCCAGGCCGGTGCCCACCGGCAAGCAGGTGGGCAGCTGCAGCGGCCGGTATTTCTCCACCAGCGCCACGGGCCGGAACACGTCGTCGTCGATGAAGGGAATCACGCAGGGCAACTGGGTCTTGCCGGCCTTGATTCTGACCACCTGCCGGGCGTAGTCGAGGTGGCGCGGGGCGAGTTTGTTGGCGTCGGAGATGCGCAGGGCGAAGTAGGCGCACTGCAGGAACTTGTCGCGGGCGCGCTCGAGGCTGCGCAGGCGCTCGAGGATGCGGTAGTCATCGACCTGGCTGCGGCGCTGGCCCCGGCGGCGCGGACCGTCGGGCGCGGCAGCGTCGAGGGCCTCGAAGTGGCCGCGCACCAGGGCACGGGCCCGCTCGGTGTAGAAGTCCAGGCCGGCGATGGCCAGCAGTTCGGGCTGGGTCAGCGCGTCGGTGCCGGTGCTCTCGTCCGGGGCTTGGAACCTGTGGAACTTGGGGCTCACCGGCAGGTCGTTGGTTTCGCACCAGCCTAGGAAGCTCTTTAGCGCCCGGATGTGCTTGCCGAAGGTGTTGAGGCCCTGACGGCGCTGCTGAAAGAAGTACTCCTGGAACTGCTGGTAGAAGGCTGGCGTCATGCCTTCCAGCGTGAGCGGGTGACCGGTGTGCGCGGCAAAGGCCTGCAGCACCCGCAGGGAGTTGGCCAGGCTGTCGAGGTAAACCTTGCTCAGGCGCTGGCCGGTGCGCAGGTTCACCGAGCGCGACTGCTCGCCGAGCCAGCGGTCGAAGTACTGCGCGAAGGTGGGCGGGGCCAGCGGTGGGGGCGGGGGCACGGCCGGCAGCCCGGCCGCCTCGGCCGCCAGCTCAGCGTAGCGCTGCTCGATGGCGGCTTTCATGGCGGCCTTGTGCAAGTGCCGGCCGGCCAGGGTGGCCTCGTGCTCGACGGCAGTGGCCGCGTCGGTGAAGCGGTCGAGGGCGTCGTTGAGGCCGTCGAGGTAGGTGCCGGGCTTGGCCTTGGCGCGCTCGCGCTTGGCATCCCAGTCCTTGGGGTCCACCCTCTGGCCGCTGCTCAGGCGCAGGCGCTGGCCCGCCCAGCAGAAGGTGAGCTGGATGCGGGCCAGGCCTTTTTTACTGGCCCGCTCGGTGAGGAGCTGGCGAGTTACCTCCATGGCATATTAATAGTTAGCTTAAAGTATAGGTAGTTAGCTTAAAGTATAGGGCGTAGCCTTTATTTATTGAATGATGAATCTATAGGTTGAGCGCCACGGTAAAGTAAGCTCCTCTCCTTTGTCGTTTTTGGCCGACGCTCGAATAACCATTTCTACTCTGTCTTTGCTCTCTAGTTGGCATTCTTTTAGGGAGGCCATCGTCACGTAGTAGCATTTTGCAAAACGAACACCTTCTAAAGTATGCGCTTTAGCCTTTTTGAGCCGAACCCGGCAGTCTTCAGGGGAATTTGCATAGCTTTTTCGACTTTCTCTAGCGCTTTTGCGTGGTGATTGCGCGAACTGAGTAACTTCAACATCTACGTCTGCATCGGCACCATCCATGCTTGTAGCAGAATGAACTGTGTAAGCACACTTTGTACACACTCTGTTAACTACAGCAAAAAAGACAGTATCTTTTAGTGATACCATTTGCACACTAGATACTAGTTTTCCTTTTAAATATGCATTAAGGACGATATCCTCCTTGGTACTCTTATTTGGGTGGGTAAGGCTCACTCCAAAAAAAACAACGGTCAAAAGCAGATAAGTCAAGGTGTTCATTGCTTTATGATTTTGGTTTCAAATTGCTCCGGGTCAAGCCCCCAGGTCTTTTGGAGAGATTTTGAGCAAACCTCTGATACTGATAAGCCAGCTAACTTAATGTCTGATAGTCTTATATCTGCGTCATTTGCTTCGTATCTCTCGAGTAAATCTCTAAATCGAATAACGGAGCGCTCAACTTCAGGTGATTCAATCAGATTGAGTTTGCCGTAATATAAAGTCATGAATTTATATCTTGATAATTTATATTCCTTTGAGTTAATAAGTTCTGCAAAGCTTTCAGGTCCATCCAATCGAACGATGATATCTGCCACAGCTTCAGACATGGCTTCGTAATAACTAGCTTGCTTTTCGTAAACACTCTTCCTAAAGTCGCGCTCGTTCTGATCAACATATTGATACAGCGCAAAACAGAAGGCAATTGTAGGAAGTAGGGTGCTGAGCAGTTTTAAAATTGCTTCTCCATACTGAACCGTTTTTTTTCCGGAGTCAGGATCCTTTTCTGTTGGGGGGGAATATTCGGCGCGATAACCGCCGAATTTTGTTCTGCTCCTCACCCGTTCAGCAGTTGAAGACCTCGCTTTATGACTGCCAACCATTTGATATGCAATAATATTAGAATAAAGGAGCTACTTTGACAAAGGCCCTTTCGAACAATTTTTATTGCCTTAAATATATGGTATTATACTTGTTCGTAGCCTATTTCCTCTTAATTGCTTGTGTTATATAAGAAACGGGGGTTCAACTGAAGGCAACGAAATCAGGTTACTTATGTGGCCCTAGATAGCTGTCTCCGTTGAAATGAATCATGTGGGTCGGAACATCTGCTACCCATACCTCTGTTTCCCATGAAATTTCGACTAGGTACTCAGCCCATTACCCCCCGCCCTGCAGAATCCGAATCGTCTCATCCTTCGCCGCCACCAATTCCTGGCACAGGGCCAGTTCCCGCTTGAGCGACTCGCAGTTGGCCTGGCAGAGGCGCAGCTGCTGCACCAGCTTCAGGTTTACGGTTTGATTGTTGCCCTGGCCGGTCTGGTTCACGAGGCCGACTTGCCGGGAAAAGGTGATGGGAGTCGGCTTCTGCCGGCGCGATGTGCGCTTCATAGGGTAGGGTAGCGAGAGAAGCGAAAGGGGCCGGAAAGCGGGAAAGGGAGCGCCGGTGACGGCCTGTGGGCTAGGTGAGCAAAAGTGAAGGAAATGTTGTGAGCTACACTGCGTAGAAATACCCGTTTTGGGGTCTCCGTATTTCTACGGGGGCGGGTGAGCAGACTGGCTAGTGGGTGAAGGTGTAGCTCACGTCGACCCGCCCGTACTTGGAAGTATCGCCTTCCACCTCCAGCGTGAGCGTGTCGGCCGTGAGCAGGCGGACGCGCGTTTTGTGGGGGTTGCCGGGAATGACCAGCATCGAGTCCTGGAGGGTGTACTGGCTGCGAAATGGACGGGTGGCGGTCTTCGTATCGAGGTAAATGATGGAATCGGGGGTGATTTCCATGCGGATTCTACCGACGATGGGGATGGGTTTTAACTCCGAGTCAACGGAGGCTCCCGTGGGCCAGTGATATTGGTCGTTTGTGCTCTGTGACACCCATTTCCCCTCCAGGGTAGGTTCGGTGGTACACGAAGCCAATAGGCCAACAAGAACGAAGAATGGGGGATAGCGCATGGGTAATATGAGCTTCAACCCGGCCGGTTGAACGGGCTGCGCAGCAGCAAAAGCAACTGGAAATACAGCAGACATCCCCCAGCACCGGAGGCTATGCGTAGCTGGAAATGGCGCTACCGGCAGTTTTCCAGCAATTGGTCGCCTAAATCGATGGGGATGCAGTCGCAGTTTTTTTGCTGGCGCACGATGCAGAGGTTGCCGGTGATGGTGTTGTCGTCAAGTTGCAACTCGTAGCGGTAGGAGCCCTCGGAAAGGTCGGCACCGCTATCGTCGCGGCCACCAAACCGGTTTTGCGGGCTGGTACTGATAAAGACGGGCGAGCCGCCGCTCAGCCTGAATACTTTCAGGCTCTGGCTGGCAAAGGTTACCAGCGGTTTGGGGATGGCCGTGCTGTTCTTGTCTACCGCAAAGGGGAAAAACAAGTCGTTGCGGTTGTCGCCATTGGGGGTGATGACGTTGGGAACCGTGAATTGCAGGTTGGGGTGCGGGCTGACGATTTGCGGGCCCGGGCCGGTGCAGCACGTACTTTTGGCATCGTCTTTTTTGCTGCACCCGACAAGGCAAAGCAGGAGGGAGGCAAAGTACAGGTGTTTCATGGGTAGAATCAGGTAATTGGGGCGGTTGAACTGGCTGCGCAGCAACTACAGGGTCTGGAGATACCTATGACTGCTCAGCGTCTGGTGTAATGCGTTTCGTAGTCAGTATGGCCTTTTTGAAAGCTGCCAGGCACTACCTGAAAAAGCGTGAGTTCCGTGGCAGTGAGTTGCCTGATGGTGTAAGGCGGAAGCGGGTTTGAGGGCTCAAAAGTGAGCGTATTGCCCGAACGCGTATAAGGTTGTGGCCCAGTTACACCAACCCCACCGCTCGTAAATAGCTGCATGGTCGTGCTGGTAAAGGTGGTATAGTTGGTGTTCCCTGGTGGGTTATTGTAGGTCTGCTGGTCTATTTGCACGCCAGCATTGTTGTAAGTGGTCGCTACGGATTGAGTGGGATTCCAACTTCCTTCCAGCGCAGCCATCGCAGGGGGCGGTGAGTCAGCCTTTTTAGAGCAGCCTAGGGTGCTGAGCAGCAGCACGGCGGCTAAGCATGTGGCGGGGAGTCGATGTGGAAACATGGGTAGTTGGTTAGGTTGGGCGGTTGAACTGGCTGCCCAGCAGCGACAGCATCCTGAGTTACATGAGGCATACCCTCAAGCTGGGACTGCCGATTGCTTTCTATTCCCCTCCAGCAGCAGCGGTTACTTCAGCACGATTTGCAACGGAGGGGCGAAGCGTACAAGCCAATGCCAGCTTATTTTCCAACCTCTTCCGCATCATTTGCCTTTTGCGTGTAAATGGCATTGGAAAAGATGATTGCCTCCGCCGTCGATTTTGTAGAATGTGAATTGAACGCTATCGTTGCGGGGTTGCTGTACCAGTAAAACCAAGGGAGCTGCTTATGGCTAAAACTTGCATTGCCATACTCCAGAACAAATGACATCAACAAATCCTCGCTGTCTTCTTTTTCAGCCATCTGAATTTTCACATGGTAGAGCTTGCCTTTGTAAAAGCAGTACGTGATGTACTTGGCTTGTTTTTTTACAATCTGTCTGTTCTCGTTGGGATTTCGGTAGTACTTCAACTCGCCGACTTCTGCTCGTTTGACGAGTAAAGGGTATTTAGAAATATCATCGCCGAGTCGAAATGTGCGAAACCCGTTCTTTGCTTCGAGTTTAGCGTTGCCGCCAGCATCGGGTGTCTTGGCGTACTTCGTGCGCAGGAGCATACTCTCTCGTATTCTCTCCGATTCCCATCTGATTTCAGCGCTCAATGAGTCAGCCTTGGCTTTGCCTGTCAGGGACTTCTCCTGTTGCGCATGGGCCAGTGGGGCAGCCCCAAACAGGGCAAATAGAAGCAGGCAATTTTTCATGGGTGCGCAAAAAGGATGGTGGATTAATTCGGTCGGTTAAACTGGCTGCCCAGCAGCGAAAGCAGCTGGTGATGCATTAGACACGCCCCCGCGCCGGAGGCTACGGTTTCTAAGTGGCGGCTTAGAAATCGCTCGGGTTTTTGCCGTTGACCAGCATAGCTTGGTTGAGGCTGGCAATCCTGGCTTTTACCTCTTCGTCTGCTTTCGTCAGGGCCGCGGCCCACGACTTCTTGGTAAAGCCTAGAGGCACTTTGCTGGCATCGAGCGGGTAGCGGGTGAGGTCTCTCGAGTTAGCGGATTTGAGAGCCAAGTCCGTCAGCACGTACTTGTAGCGACCGTCCTTCAGGTACAAGGTATGGGTCTGCTCAAGGAAGAGGGCGGGGGTGGGCATGACGCCGAACATGGCCATGCCGACGCTGCCGGACGCTTGGGTCAGGGTGGTGTAGCCTTTGGCGACGAGCTTGCCTTGCTGCTTGTCCTTGATTTGCACCACGTCGTTGTCCGACTGATAGGTCTTGGTCATCCACTCCAGGGCTCGCTCGTAGAGCTGGTCCTTGGTGGTGCTGGGCGCTTCGACTACGGCGCTGTAGCTCACTTGCTTGGTGTCGGGGTCCACCGGCAGCGTCGCGGCAGCTTCCGTTGCTTTCGGCTTTTGGGCGTAGAGCTCGGGAACCGCGGCCAAGAGGGCAATTAGGAGTAAGAGGTGCTTCATGAAATTAGGTCGGTGAGGTTAGTTCGGTCGATTGTACTGGCTGCGCAGCAGGCTGAGCGTTTCTTCCTTGGCCTCCAGCAGGGCCTGGGCCATCGTGAGCTGCTGGCGCAGGGACTCTATTTCCTTGGTGGCCGCGGCAAGGTCGCGCTGGCAGTTCTCCAAGGCCACGTTGGTGCCGTCGCTGCCAGCTTGGATTTTCCCTTTGCTGCCCTTTATCGACTGCTTGTTGCCCGAGCCAGCTTGGTTAAAATATCCGGTCTGCGTGGTGCCGGTTTGTGGGTAAGAAAGGAAAGGTTCACCTTCACCAGTCAGCAGCCAGTGGGCATTTACAGTTCTAAAATGATTAACCACTTTAGATAAATATTCTGGCTTTGGCTCTGTTTGCCTTGAGCCTATGTAGTTGTTGGTGTTGCTTGAGCTGTCACCAATAGCCTCACTAAAAGCCCTCACGCTAGTGGATAGGCTCTCGACTAGAAATTTTAGTCTCTGATTAATAGCTCCTTTGCTCACTTTGGGTTAATCTTTTCTGATTTTATCAAAAGAGATTAATCTCTTTTGAATAAACGCCCGTATGTTTGTGGTGTGTACAGTACTGAGCGAGCGCAAGTAAGCGCATGCCGGATGAATTGTGCCAAACACAAATCATGACTGAGCGTCAGAAATACCTGCGGCTGCTGTCCATCGTCATCGAGGAATTGCCCAGCAGCGCCGTCGATACCGCCGTGCGCGACGGCTACGAGGCCAAAACCTCCATGCTCAACAACGTGCGTATCGGCCGGGTGATGAACCTGGAGCACCTGGTGGCGCTAGTGGGCTACGGCCTGCCCAAGTACCAGATTCCGGCCGAGCTGCTGCCGGCCCCCGCCGCCGTTCCGCTGGGCCTGTAATGGAAGCGCCGGCCCTCTACGCCACGGCCCCCAGTGGCCCGCGCGACCTCTCCGTGCCACTGGCCGCGTGGCTGCGCGCCCAGGGCTTCACGGCCGCCGAGCAGGCGCGCCCCGCCACCGCCACCGTGGCCGCCCACTGGCTGGGCCCCCAGGGCGAGCGGTTCCAGCTCGACTACGCCTGGGTGGCCGGCCCGGTGCCGAGCGCCACCTGCTGGCTCACGGTGCGCTACCCCGGCCAGCTCCAGCCCGAAACCCTCTTCACGGCCCAGCACGTGCGCCGCCTCCAAGAGGCGCGCCAGCTGCTGCTCGGCAACGTGCGCTACGCCAACGCCCGCACCCTGGCCAAGCTGGTGCCAGCTCCCACCGACTACTAAAATCTATCCTTTCACCAACCCTTCAATCTCAGTTTTATGCACCTCAACACCGACCCGCCGGCCCCGCTGGCCGCCCCCGCCAAACTGCCCTGCATGCGCGACATGCACGAGCTGGTGACCACGCACCTGCCCGAGCCGCTGGTCAAGCTCGTGCCGCTCGACGAGCTGGAGCGCCGGGGCACCGAGCTCGTGAACGAGCACCCGCGCTTTGCCGAAGAAGTGCCGCTGGTGCTGGCCGGCGAGGCCCGCCGCCGCGCCCGCCACCGGGGCCTGGTGGGCAGCCGCACCCCGGCGCCGTTGCTCACCAGCCAGGCTTACTCCCGTGCCTAAGGTCTCGCTCACCGACGCGCGCACCGGCAAGCGCCTGCGCCTCGACGCGCTGCCCGAGGGCGCGGCCCTGGTCGAACCCATCCTGGGCTACTGCTACCAGGCCGGCCACTTCACGGTGTACGTCAACGGCTCGATGCCGCTGGCCCTGCGCTCGGCCCAGGAAGAAAACCGCACGGCCGGGGAGGTGTGGCTCGTCAAGCCCCTGCCCGCCGGCATCCGCGAAATCGACTGGACCGACTGCCGCCGCGACTACCAGCTCCTGTTGCCGGAAGAATCCCAAGCTGCCTAATCCCCCTCTGCCATGACTGCCGCCGATTTGCTGACCGTGGGCTTGTTCGACCAGTGGGCCCGCGCCCTGCTCTCCCGCGTGGAGGCCCTGCCCGGCGCCGCCGCGCCGGCCGATAGGGGCGAGGTAGTGCTCTACAGCATCGCCAAGCTCGCCGCCGTCTGCGACGTGGACGTGGCCACCGTGCGCCGCTGGCTCAAAACCGGCAAGCGCGGCCGCGCGGGCCAGCCCATCAAGCTCCAGGCCTACTACTTCACCTCCGAGGCCCGCATTCCCTGGCCCGCACTGCTGGCCTACGAGCGCGGCGAGGCCTTCGACTTGGCCTCGCTGCCGGCACCGGTGCTGGCTGCCCCCGAGGCCGTGCGCCCGGCCGCTCCGCCGCGCCCCGGGCCCGACGACGACCCCACGGCCCTGCGCCTGGCTTCCTGACGCCACTTTTTCCCCTTTCTCCGCATGTTCATCAACGTCTACACTTCGAACCCCGCCGACCAAGGGCTGGCGGGCTTCGCCCTGGCCCTGGGCCAGAACCTGCAGCGCCCGGTGCGCCTGCTGCCGCTCTCGCGGCTGCCCGCCCCGGACCCGCTGCGCCGGCAGGCCCTGCGCGTCGAGCGCGCGGAGCTGCTCGACTCCATCGCCCGGGCCGAGCACGAGCTGGGCTGCTTCCTCAGCGGGCACTTCGCCCCCGACGCCGGCCGCGAGAACGGCCTCAAGGCCGACGTGGATGCGCTGCACGCGCGTCTGCGGGCGGTGAACGCCACGCTGGGGCTGGGGAAAGGAGGGGAGGACAATGGCTGAGCCGCTGCCGCCCGCGGACCGGCCGGGCTGGCCGGGCATGTTCACCCCGCCGGCCGAGCTGCTGCAGTGGCTCAACCGGCAGCGCCCGGCGGACAAGGCCGGCCAGAAGGCCGTGCTCACCATCCGCTGGCTCATCAGCGCCGAGCTCGACCGCGCGGCGCCCGACCCGCCCCCGCGGGCCATCACCCACTTCACCCCGGACGACGGCCCCGGGGCGCAGTAAGTATTTTCCCCGAGCCCACCGAAGGGCACCTGCGTGGAGCAGGCCCCCGGCGTCGGAGCCGGTCGGGGAGCACTGGGCTAGCCGAAACGCTACCCGGCGGCCGCTTGGGGGGCAGGGATGACAGCCCCTGGCCCCCGGCGCCGCCACCCGTTTGCCATTTCCCCCTTCCTCACCCCCGCACGTTCCCGAGAATGTTGCCACCCCCGTATTGCCCCTCCAAAGCCCGCGTGGCCCTGTCCGAGTACATCGAGCAGCGCGGCGCCCAGCTGCCCAAAACCTGGCGCACCCGCACGCTCAAGGCCCGCACCCTCGCCGACGGCACCGTGGTGCCGGCGCGCGTCGAGCACTACGCCGTGCGCGGCAGCATCCTCTCCGACGGGGCCGAAAAGACGGCCTGGGCCCTGATTCGCCTCGCCCTGAAAGCGGTGGGGGAGGTGCGCCAGGTGCCGCTGCTTCGCCTCGAGGCCGACGCCGAGGCCGACCCCACCCCGCCGCCGGTGGCCACCAACAGCGAGGCCCTGTGCCGCACGAGCGTGCGCGGCAAGCGCGTGGCCGGGCGCACGGTGCGCAACCACCTGGCCGAGATGCAGCGCGCCGGCATCGTGACCCGGGTGCAGTTCCGCGGCCGCCAGCGCGACTACCACGTGTGGATAAGCCCGCAATTCCTGTGGGAAGCCGGTGCAAAACCGGCCCAGCCGGCCGAAAAAGCGCCTTTTCAATGCGCCGGAAAATTGGCGCTTCAGCCGCCAACCGGCACAAACTTTCCGCCTAAAGGAGTTCATGAACCCATTCAAGCTACTGAAATAGAAACCGGCCAGGTGGATAAATGCGCTGCGCAACGGGGCCAGACGCCGCCGGTAAGCACTCAGGCTACACCGTCAGGCTACACGGGGCAGCCGGCCCGCCCGGTGGAGGCCGCGCAAGCGACGAAACAGGGCACTGGGCGCGCGAATAACAACGTCGGGCCTTCCGAGCCCAAAAAGGCGCCTGCGGCCCCGGACGGGCCCAAAACGGTGGTCGCCAAACGCCAGCGGGACATGGTATTAGAATTCTGGTGGGCCGCCCAACGCGAATTATATGCCCCGATAAACCAAACGTTTACCGAGGAGCAGGGGCGCCTGGCCTGCAACGCCATCTACTTCGGGGTGTACGGCGGCTTCCCGACCGACTGGCCCCTGCACCAGCAGGAACGCTACCACGAGCAGGCCCTTGAGCGCCTGGGCCTAGCCGCCGGCTACTTCGCCCGCAACCCCCACAAGTACCCGCCCCTGCCCTACGCCGAGCACGTGGCCGGCAAGGGCTACTTCGACGCCGCCAACCAGAAGGGCTTTGCCGGTACCATGGCCTGGTACGCCACCCACCTGGCCCACCGCGGCCAGCGCGCCCTGGCCGACGCGCTGCGCCGGGCCCGCCGCGAGCTGCGCCAGCACGCGCTGGGCACGGCCCCCAAGCGGGCCCAGGCCAAAACCACCCTCGAGCTCTACCGCTACCACGAAGAGAAGCTGCGCCGGCTGGGCCTGCCGGCCCTCGAGCGCTTCTACCAGCACTTTGCCCGGCCCGCCACGGCCTAACCATTCCCGCCTGCCCCACACTCATTTCCTTTTCCCATGTCTACGCCGCTTACCGCCAGCTGGCAGCGCCAGCAACCCCACACCAAAGCCCTGGTGTACTTCATCTCCGGCCCGGGCCAGGCCGGGCGCACCTTCTTCGCCCGCGAGCTCTACTTCAACCGCCCCGTGGCCAACCCCCGCCAGTACGGCATCGAAGGCCTCAAGCGCATGATTGACAAGTGGGGGCCGCAGCTCGTGGCCAGCGCCGTCATCATCGACCTGGAGCGCGACGAGGAGATTCACAAGTTTCTCTCGCAGAAGGGGTGGGTGGCGTGAGGCTGCCCCACCTCGACCAGGTCGTGGAGCTGCACCGCGGGGAAGCGCGGGCGCTGGCCGCCGCCGTGCTCGAAGCCGGGCAGCGCCACGCCGCGCCGCCCCCGGCCGCGCTGGTGCTGGCCTGGGCGCCGCTCGAGCGCCTGCGCCGGCGCCTGTGCCGGGTGGCCCTCGCCGAGGAAACCCACGTGGGCCTGCCCCCGCGCCGGCCGCGCCGGTTTCGCTTGCCGCACGATGAACTGATTGCCCTGATGCTGTACGTGGTGCCCGTGGCCACCACGGCCCGGGTGCCGCTGGGCAAGGTGCAGCAAAAGTCCCTCAACCTGGCGCACCTGATGCGCTTCACCTGAGCGCCCTGGTTCCACGCCCTTGCCGCCTGCCGCCCGCTGCTGCCCCGTACTTTGAACCGGGTCACCAGCATTCTAAGTTTGAGACGATTCCATTTCTATCCGCGCCTCCTTGGACCACATCGACATTCCCGTTCGGCCCCACCTCGTTAAGTTTCTGCAGTATCACTTGGGAGAGCGCTACTTCTTGTCGGTCAGCGACCCCTACGGCATCCTGCTGTTCCAGCTGCTGCGCCGGCCGGTGCACGATGCCCGGCGCGACGACGTGCTCGAGGAGTACAAGGGCGTGTTCACCCTGCACCTGGGCGCGTACGCCGGCAAGCACGGGCTCAAGGAGCTGACCGGCAAAACGGTGTACGAGTTCAACAACTTCGCCCACGAGATGATGCGCGCCGATTTGCACAGCTTCGTCGACCTGGCCACCGACCACGGCCAGATTGAAAAGTATGCCGTGGAGCAGTTCATGGCTAAGTACGACTTTGAGGAGCAGGACATCAAGTACGACACGCTGCTCAAGTCCTGGCGGCGCTTCGCGGCCGACCGCAAAGCCAAAAAGAAGCGGGCCCCGCACCTGACGCCCACCCGCCAGCTGAAGGACCTGAAAAAAGCGCTGTTGGCCACGCCGCCCCCGATTCCGGTGACCGCCCGGCCCGCCGCCTGAGGCCCCAATCGTTTGTCCATTTTCGCCTAGCGTTTGTCCAGAATTTTTTACCGTTTGTCCATTGGCCCAAACCACCCCACTTTCGACCGGCGCCAGCACTGCCCAGGTGCTCGACCTGCACCAGGCGCCCCTCACCCAGGTGGTGGGCTACACCCAGGTGTACTACCACTGGGCTGATGGGCTGCGGCCCTTCGCCGTGGCCGGCGGCCGCGTGGTGGGCAACCTGGAGTCGCGGCCCGGCTTCGCCTGGCAGCTGCTGCCGCTCACGGCCCACACCATCAAGTTCACGGAGTCGCCCAAGGAGTCGCGCCACGGCAGCCTCTACCAGGCCAAGCTCCAGGCCGAGCGGCCGCAGCCCGCGCCCAACGTGCTCGACGGCGTGGCCGCGCTGGAGCGTCGGCCGGTGGTGCTGCTCGTGCGCCAGGCCGACGGCCAGCTGCGCGTGGTGGGCAGTCCCGAGGAGCCGTTGCGCCTGCTCACCGGCAGCCAGGGCCAGCACCCGGGCACCCGGGCCGGGCTCGACGTGACGCTGAGCGGGCTCACCACCGGCCTGGCGCCGTTCTACGCGGGGGCGCTGCCGGTGGACGGCCAGGACGCCGGCGCCGTGGTGCCGACCGGCAACATCCGCGTGCTGGATGGCCAGGGCCGGCTGCTGCAGGTGGTGCCGCTGGGGTACGACCTGATTATCGAAGGGCCGTTCCGGACGGACGTGCGGCTGCAGCGGGCCTGATGGTTGCCCACTGGCGTCCTTTTGAAGGGTTGGGGGGCCGTTCACCTTTGCGGCCATGGCAGCTTCTAATACCCCGGTTCCCACGCAAGCCGCGCTCATCCCCACCGTCGAGACCTGGCTGGCGGACGTCAACCAGCGCTTTGCCGACAACAAGTTTGGCCAGACCACGGAGCTGGATTTTCGGGAGGTGTTCGCCGGCGCCGCCCAGGTGTTTGCCAACTGGCCCCACCTGAGCGTGAAGCGGGTGAAGGGGGCGACCTACCCGGTGCCCTACACCGACAACCTGGGCCTGGTGCCCGAGAACTACCGCATCCTGGGCATGCAGGCCGTGGCCGTGAACGGCGTGGACTCGGCCACGGGCCAGGCCGGCGTGACGGCGCCGCCGGTGTACTTCACGCTGCTCAAGAACGGCCAGGGCCCAGTGGCGGCGCTCGTCGACACCGAGCCCACCACCACGACCACCGTGAAAGCGGCCTGGGTGCAAACCAGCGGCACCGACGACGAAAAGACCCTGAGCTACCCGGTGCTGCCCTTGGAGGATGCGGCCCTCGATGCCGGCGACGTGTACCAGTACACGTTCGTGGACCTGGTGCCGCCGGTTACGCGCCTGGTGGAGGTGCGCAATGACCTCAACCAGTTTCAGAACCCGCTGCCCACCGGGCTGGACTCGGACCCCTACTACAAACCGTTTGCGCCGCTCACCGCCTCCACGGGCTACGACGACACGCAGTTGCGGCAGTTGATTGGGCAGCAGCAGCCGCGCGTGCTCAGCGTCGCCGAAGCGCGGGCGCTGGACCCCAACGACGTGCAGCCGATTCGCTACCGCATCCTGCGGGGCGTGCTGGGCGACGTGGAAACCTACGGCCTGCCCACCGACCAGGCCACCAACCTCCCCGGCGCATTCGCGCGGGAGGTGCAGTGGCAGGACCCCGCCGACGGCCTCTGGACGCGCAAAAACTACAGCCTGGACACCAACACGATAAGCGACTCGGACATCGAAGCGGTGCAGGCGGGACTCACCAGCGCCTCGGATGCCGTGAATATGTTGTTCACCGGCAAGGTGGAGGTGTGGAAGGCCGGCCCGGTCTACGCCAACCGGGTGTACCTGCTCATCGGCGGCATCGGCACCGGCCTCTACCAGCCCAAGAACGACATCGGCAGCAGCAGCAGCGTGAGCCTGACGTTTTACAACCGGCTGGCTGATTTCCGCTACTTGCCCGGGCAGGACGTGCTGTTGGCCGCTGCGCTGAAGGCCAACAACCTGAGCGACCTGCCCAGCCCCGCCGCGGCCATTGCCAACCTGGGCCTGCCCGCGTGGCTCAACACCCAACTGAACGCGTTCGGCGTGGTGTCGCTGGTGAACGAAACCCTGCTGCCGGCCAGCAGCGGCAGCAACCCGAACCTGCGCGGCGTGGCGCTCGCGCTGAACACGGCCTACTTCGTGACCGCCGCCGCCGCCGCCGCGGAAAGCAACGTGCTGCGCCTGCTGCCGCCCAGCGACAGCAGTTTCTTCGTGGGCCAGCCCATCCGCCTGCGCCTGGCCAGCAACGCCGCCCCCACCACGCTCTACCTGGGCCCGGGCACTTCCCGCCCGCTCGACTGGCAGCCGGGCGAGTCGGTGGTGCTCTCGTGGACCTACCCCGACACCTACACGCTGGATTCTGCCGGTTCGGGCATTTCCTGGCGCCTGGTAACCCGCAGCGCCGGCGGCGGGGGAACCACCACCGCCCCGGCCAGCACCACCTACCTCGTGCTGGAAAGCGCGGACCCCGCCCGCGTGGGCAAAGTGCCGGTGGTAGCCAGCTTCCAAATCACGGCCGAAATCCTCGACGCCAACGTGAGCGGCCTGACGTACCAGCTCGACACCAACACCCGCACCAGCCGCGTGTACGGCGCGCCGGACCAGACGCGGGCCCAAATCAACGCCCAACTGGCCGCCCTGACGCCGACCCAGATAAGCGAAGGCACCAACCTCTACTGGAAGCACCTGCCCACCATCGCGGCCAACCCCTCCACCGCCATCATCGCCCTTACCTAGATGAACATTCAGTTTCCCCCCATGGCCAGCCGCACGGCCTTCCCCTCCGCCGCCGTGAGCCTGCCGCCCACCGTGGTGCTCACCGAGCAGGACCCGGCCATCCGCTACGGCGGCCCGGGCACCTGGAACTCGGAGTTCTTCAGCGCCTACTACGATGGTCAGGGCAAGTACAACCAGACGCAAGGCGCCTGGTACGAAATCACCGTGCCCGCCGGCTACACCCGCGTGGTGTTTGCCGGCATCGACATCACGTCGGGCGCCACCTACGCCGTGACGCTCAACGGCAACCCCTTCACCACCGGCGTGCAGTACAGCGCGGGCAGCGGGCAGATGGTGTACGCCGAACTCCCCGGGCTGACCGGCGGCGACGTCGTGCGCCTGACCAGCACCGACGCCAACCCCTCCCACGCCCTGTTCGCCGACCGCATCACCTTCACCACCACCTAAGCCGCCATGCTCACGCGTACCCCCCGCCAGTTCCTTTCCCTGCCCGTGGCCGACAAAGCCGGCACCAACGGGCTGATTAAACAAACCGCCGTCGTGCGCCGCATCGTGCTGGAATGGGACCCCGACACCGCCGAACTCTCAGTGGTGCAAACCAACCGCCTGCTGCTGCAAGCAAACGACAACGGCCAGCCCGGCGTGCACCTGGCCACCGTGCAAGTGCCCGACGTGCTGCTGCACGGCGACAACAACAGCGCCGTCGACCCCACGACGGGCGAAGTGTGGCTCAACCGCGACAACGTGGGCCTGCCCACCGAGGAGCCCCTGGCCGCGTGGCTGGCCCGCGTGGAGGCCGACCCGCGCCAGATGGAGCTGCAGGGCGACTGGCTGGAAAAGTTGCTGCATAAGCCCGGCACGAGCATCGCCGACATTTCGCTGGGCCAGCTGGCCGCCGCCAATCAACCGCCTTACAACAAGTTCAGCCAGTAGTGCGCAACACCTTCGCCACCTACCTGCGCGGGGCCGTGCTGCTGGCTTTGGCCGCGGCCTACGTGGTGGCCTGCCAGCCCTGGCCCTTGGCCTGAACACGAAGCCCCGCCCTCCCCGGCGGGGCTTTTTCGTGTCCTTTTTATGGGTTTCGCACACCGGCAGCTTTGTAGCCACTTCGATTGGCTGCTATGCGCGTGAACCCCATCCTTACTGCTATTCTACAAGGCCATTTCTTCATGGAAGAAACGGCAGCGCAGAACTATTTGCCCATGGTAGCCCAGCTGCTCACCGGGCAGTTCAAGGCCTCGGACTGGCAGGTGGAACTAGGAGTGGAGCCTACGGGCGCATTTTATGCCTATACCCCTCACGCCGCTGCACTTAGGGTGATGCCCTACGCCAATCTCAACGAGATTCCGGCCAACTCGGTGGCGGTGCACACGATTTCGGGCGTGATGATGGAAGAAGACTCGTGCTTCAGCCTTGGCACGCGCTCCATCGGCCGTGCCATCCAGCAGGCTGACGCCCACGAGAACATCGTGGCCCACGTGGGCCGCTTCAACACGCCGGGCGGCTCGACCAGTGGGCTGGAAAACTTCGCCGGCATCATCGCGGGCACCCAAAAGCCATTTGTCGGCTACGCCCAAATGGCCTGCTCGGCGGGCTACTGGAGCATCAGCGGCGCCGACCGCGTAGTGGCCAGCGGCCGAACGGCCATGATTGGCAGCATCGGCACGATGATTAGCCTGGCCGACTTCAGCGAGTACTACGCCAAGATGGGCATCAAAACCCATGACATCCGGGCCACGGCGTCCACCAACAAAAACGAGGCCTTCTACCAGGCCCAGCAGGGCAAGTACGACGCCATCCGCCAGCAGTTGCTCGACCCCCTTAATGAGGCCTTCATGAGTACCGTGCGGGCCAACCGCGAAGGCAAGCTCAACGCCAAGCAGGAAAAAGAAATCCTCAGCGGCCTGGTCTACATCGGCCAGGCCACCATCGACATGGGCCTGGCCGACGAGCTGGGCACCTTCGACGATGCCGTGCGCATCGCCCTGGAGTTGGCTGAAGAAGCCGACGACACCCCCATCGATTCACCATCAACTTCTAATACCATGTTCGGAAAGAACAAATTTTCGGCCGTCGCCGCTCTGGCCGGCCTACAGGGCACGGCCGTGACGGCTGCCTTGGTATCGGCCGCCAACGACGAATTGGAGGAAAAAGAAATCACCGGCGCGGCCCTCATTGCCAAGGCCGACTTCGATGCGCTGACGGCAAAGGCTGACCGGGTGGACGCCGCTGAGGCTGCTGCGAAGGGCTACACCGATGCCCTGGCCGCCGCCGGCGTCAAAGACATCGCCGAGCTGGTAGCCCAGCGCGATGAGGCGCGCGAGCAGGCCAAGGAGTTCGGCGAGCAGCCGGGCGAACTGCCCACTACGGCCAGCAAGGAAGGCTCCGACATCACCGACGAGGGCGGCGATGACAAGGGCTGGGAGGCCATCCACAACCGCATGCTGGGCGAAATCTAAACGCCCTATCCCTGAATTCAACCTGATTTTTTCATTTTAAGCCGACTTCGATGTCCTTACAAATTGCCGACGTAGTTACCCAGTTCGGGTCGTACTACATGAACAACGGCCAGAACCTGAGCCGTCTGTACAAGCTGCTGCGCGCGGCCACCAGCACCGAGGCGCTGTTCACGCCCATCAACACCGACGACACGCTCTGGCGCGCGGCCAAGACGCTCTTCAGCCGCGTGGTGCAGCCCTTCCAGAAGGCCTTCACCCCGCTGGCCAACGTGCAGTTCGTGCCCGTGGCCATCCAGCAGTTCAAGATGAAGGTGGACGCCCAGGAGTACCCCGACGAGCTCGAGGCCACGTGGGCCGGCTTCCTCGACGGCCCGGAAATTGACCGCAAGGCCTGGCCCTTTGTGCGCTGGTACTGCGAAGAATATCTCATCCCGCAAATCAAGCAGGACATCGAGATGAACGAGATTTTCCAGGGCGTGTTTGCGGCTCCGACCGCCGGCACTCCCGGCGCCGCCGGCACGTCGCTCAACGGCCTGAAAAAGACCATCAACGACCACATCACGGCCGGCCGCATCACGCCCATCACCACGGGCGCGTTCGATACGACCGCCCCGGACACGGTGGTGGAGCAGATGGAGGCCTTCGCCGACGGCATCCACAAGGACTACTGGAGCATCCCGATGATGCTCGGCTGCTCGGAGGGCATCGCCCGGGCCTTCCTCCGCGGCCAGGAGCGCAAGTACGGCAAGAACACCGGCGGCGGGGCCCTGGGCCTGACCATCAACAACACCAACATCACGCTGGCGCCGGCGCCCTCGCACCGCAACACGCAGAAGATTTGGTGCACGCCCAAGGGCAACGCCATCCAGCTGCGCAAGAAGATGGCCAACCAGACGGCCATCCAGGTGGAGAGCGTCGACCGCTTGCTGAAGTTCTTCACGGACTTCTGGATGGGCATCGGCTTCATCATCCCCGAAATCGTCTTCACCAACGACGTCGAGCTGTCTTAGTAGCCACTTCCATCGAATAGCCGGCCGGCTCCCCTGCAGGGAGCCGGCCACGTTTCGGATTTCCCACTTCGTAGTTAATTATTCCGCCCCATGGCACAAGAAAAAGAACTCACGCTCGAGCAGGCTCTGGCCCGCATCCAGGAGCAGGACCTCCACATCGAGCAGCTGGAGGCCGACGCGGCTGAGGCCACGCAGCTCATCAGCGAGCTCAACGAGCAGCTGGAAAACGCCAAAACCGGCCAGGAGCTGAGCGAGACCGTGGTGGTGAGCCACACGGCCGAGGACGGCAGCAAGGAGCAATACAAGGTGCTCAGCCCCAAGTTCCAGCACAAAGGCCAGGCCTATGAGGCCAAGGACCTGAAGACCAACGCCGACTTGGTGAAGGCCTTGGTGGATGGCAAGTCGGGCATCCTGCAGAAGCTGCAGAAGCCGGCCGCCAAAGCCAAGAAAGACGCGTCGAAGTAGCCCGCCGGCTGCTTCCGCAATGGTTTCACATTTTTAGAAGGAGAACAGCACCATGGCTGATTTGACTGACCTGCCGGGCCCTTCGGGCGCAGATAACCAGCCCGGCTTGAAAAGCACCATTTACCTCGCCCCCGAGGACTGGTTTGCCCAGATTAAGGGCGTGAAGGGCACCAACGCCGTGGGCGACTCGGTGACCGTCGACGGCTCGCACACCTTCAAACCCGGCAAGGGCTTCATCAAGGCCTACGGCACGCTCGACTCGGGCATGCTGAAGCTCGACCCGGTGGGCGAGCGCGACGGCCGCGGCAAGAAGGCCACGTTTGAGTTTTTCAACCCCGGCAACACCAAGGCCGCGGCCGAGTTCGACCGGACGGTGAAGAACCTGACGTGCATCGTGCTGCTGCAAACCGCCGACGGCGTGGTGCAGCAGGTGGGCACCGCCGGCCTGGGCTGCGAGGTGCTGGGCAGCTACGACTCGGGCAAGCTCTCGGGTGGCCGCCGCGGCTACACGTTCAAGGGCGAGAGCTACCAGAACGGCAACCTCTTCTACGAGGGCGACATCGTGCTCAAGGACGGCAGCTCGATTGCGGCGCTGACGGGTATCATCACGCCGGCCAATCCCTAAGCGATGCTGCGCCCGGAAGTAGCCGCCCTGTTTGCGCTCACGAGCCACGTCACCCAGCTGCACGTGCTGCGGCTGAACCGCGACGTGGACCTGACGCAAATCAGCGTGGCCGAGGCCGAGGAGCTGCTGGCGTTGCCCGGCGGCTTCGAGTGGCTGAAGCGCAAGGAAGTGCCCGCAAACGAGGCGGGGCCCGTGGCTGACACCACGGGCCCCGCGAGGGCAAAGAAAAAAACGAGAGCACGAGGAGGCGTGTGACGGGAAAGGGGACTCTCGGATTTTTCGCCGCCGGCCGCAAGGTCGGCGGTTTTTTTTGTCCTTTTCGGTAGTGAAGATACGCGCAAAGTTTGCAGCGTGAAGCAGATAGAGGAATGGTTGGAGAGCGAGCAGGACTATGCCGAGGGCGTGGCCCTCTACGACGTGCACGGCCGCAGCCGGGTGGTGCGGCAGCTGCTGGCCAGCGGTGAAACCGATTTCACCCGGGCACGCCTGGTGCGGGAACTGCAGGCCCTGGTGAGCACGGTCTTATGTGACGGTTATGTGATTTCCGTGCCCGAAAAGCCGGCGCAAATAGGCAAGAAGGCCGATTCCTTATGTGACGGTCATGTGATAACGGCGCCGGTGCCCGTCGACCCGCAGCGCCGCGACTGGTTTGCGGAGCGCAACCACCTGCACGCCCAGCTGGGCGTGGTGGCCACCGACGAGGAGCGGCGCGTGATGGCCCTGCGCATCCTGGCCCTGAGCGACCTCATCCAGCAGAGCTACGCCGCCGACAAGGCGGATAAGCCGGACGCCCAACCCGGCCACAAGTGGGCCACGCTCACCGACGTGGGCGAAATCCGTCGCTTGCTGGCCAACCTGCGGCCCCAACGCAGCAAACTGAAAAAACGGCCCGACCGGGCCGCTGACCTGGCCTCGATTGAGGCCGATATCCATGTACTAGAAACGAAGCTGAAGCCATGAGTGAAGTTGATTTGACGCCGTTGGAATGGCATAACGCGAAGCGCCAGGTGCGTGAGCTGGTGCCCTACGAATACAACCCCCGCATCCTCGAGGAGGCCGGCCGGGCCCGCCTGCTGGCCAGCATCCAGAAGTTCAACCTGGCCGAGGTGCCGGCCGTGAACCTCGACAACGTGGTGCTGGCCGGCCACCAGCGCCTGCGCATCCTGCTCGACCTGGGCCGCGGCGACGAGCTCATCGACGTGCGCATGCCCAACCGCCTGCTCACCGAGCTGGAGGTGAAGGAATACAACGTCACGTCGAACGTCGGCGCCGGCGTCTGGGACTACCAGAGCCTGCTCGACAACTTCGCCGACATCGACCTGGGCGCGCTTGGCGACGCCACGCTGCTCGGAGGCCTCGAAGCGCTGAAGCTCGACCTCCTGAACGCGCTGCCGGCCGAGGAGCCGGAAGTGGACCTCACGCCGCCGGTGGAACCCATCTCGGTGCTGGGCGACGTGTACGAGTTCGAGAGCGAAGGCCTGGCGCTGGTGCACCGCTTGGTGTGCGGCTCGTCGACCGAAGCCGACGTCGTCGAGCGCGCCCTGGGCCCGGGCGTGCTCATCGACCTGGTGAACACCGACCCGCCCTACAACGTGGCCTACGAGGGCAAAACCAAGGACGCGCTGCGCATCGAGAACGACAACATGGGCGCCGCGGACTTCCGGGCCTTCCTGTACGACTTCTACACCAACTGCTTCGCGTTCATGCGCCCGGGGGCGCCCATCTACGTGTTCCACGCCGACAGTGAGGGCGCCAACTTCCGCCTGGCCCTGCAGGAGGCGGGGCTGAAGCTGAGCCAGTGCCTCATCTGGGTGAAGCAGGCCTTTGTGATGGGCCGCCAGGACTTCCACTGGCAGCACGAGCCCATTTTGTATGGCTGGAAGGAGGGGGCGGCCCACACCTGGTGCTCCGACCGCAAGCAGACGACGGTGCTCAACTTCGACCGGCCCAGCCGCAACGCCGAGCACCCGACAATGAAGCCCACCGAGATACTGCAGTACCTCGTCGAGTGCTCCAGCAAGCCCGGGGCCATCGTGTTCGACGGCTTCAGCGGCTCGGGCTCGCTGCTGGTGACTTGTGAGATGACCGGGCGCCAGGCCCGGGTGGTGGAGCTCGACCCGCGCTACGTGGACGTGAACGTGCGCCGCTGGGTGAAGTTCATGCGCGAAAACGGCCGGCGCTTCACGGTGTCGAGAAACGGGGTAGAACTGAGCGATGGAGAACTTAGCGCCTACTAACCCGAACTACGCGCCCAGCACCGAAACGGCGCTGGACCGCATCAAGGCCTCCTACCTCAACGAAGGGGCCGAGGCCAAGCTCACGGCCGACGAAAAGCGGCGCAAAGAGGAGCTGGAGGGCGCCCATGGGCTGCTGGTGAACTACCACTCGCTGGAGCAGGCCGTGCCGCTGCTCATGGGCCGCTACAGCATCTCGAAGGCCACGGCTTACCGGCGGTGCACCGAGGCCATGCGCCTGTTTGGCGACGTGACGCGCTCCTACAAGGACGGCATCCGCCACATCCTCTACGAGTATGCCATGAAGGTCTTTCAGCTGGCTGCCGGGCGCAAAAACGAGTTCAAGCAGCCCGACCCCGACCTGAAGGCCATGAACGCGGCCATCAAGAACATGGCCATGCTCAAAGGCCTGGACAAGGAGGATTCGAGCGCGCTGACGCCCGAAGTGCTCGGCGACCGGCACTTCTACCTCACCATCCACATGGGGGGCACTGGAGAGACGAAAAACATTGATTTGGGCAATCTGAATAAGATAGAGCCCGAAACCTACGCCAAGGTGGTGGAGGCCGTGGAAGCCAGCGATTTGAGCCTGGAGGGGATGGAAAAGCTGCTCGGCGAGGCCCGGGAGCATGACGAGGAGGAAGAGGACCATGACGACCCCAGCACCTAGCGTCAAGCCGCTGAAGTTCAACCGGCCGCAGCTGCGGTTCATCATTTCGAAGCTGGCCAGCGCGGTGAGCCTCTGGAGCCGGGCCACCGGCAAGAGCACGCTCATCGCTTGGCTGATTCACCTCATCGTGACCAAAATGCCCCGCAGCTGCTGGGGCATCGTGGGCTCGACCTACGGCCAGATTCTGACCCGGACGCTGCCCTCGACGATTGACGCCCTGGAGCGGCTCGGCTACTTCAAGGACGTGCACTACTTCATCGGCCGCAAGCCACCGCCCTCCTGGCGGTGGCCCGAGCCGTTTCAGCGCCCGGTGAAGTACGACCACTTCATCATTTTCTACACCGGCGCCGGCTTTCACCTCATCAGCCAGGACGGCAACGGCAGTAGTTCGCGCGGCCTGAACCTGGACGGCTACATCGGCGACGAGGCCCTGCTGCTCGACCGCGAGAAGCTCGGCACCGACGTGATTGCCTCCAACCGGGGCAACAAGGACGTGTGGAAGGGCTGCGACCTGCACCACGGCAAGTTCCTCTTCTCGTCCATGCCCTGGGGCGACACGGGCAAGTGGCTGCTCGACGACTCGGCCTACTACGACCGCGACGGCAAGCCGTTTTCGGCCACCCGCGACGCGATGATTAAGCTGCAGCTGGAGTTCGTCGATTCGCGGTCGATGAAGACGCGCATGGCCCTCTACGAGGAGATTCTGGCGCTTTCGGCCCAACTTACCTTCTACGTCAACCCCAAAAAGCTCAAACACAACAATAAAGAAGTCCCTCGAGGGTTGCTCTACTCGGAGGCCAACATTTTCGACAACCTGGTCAACCTCGGCATCCCCTACCTGGAGGAGCAGCGCCGCGAGTTGTCGGACTTCGTGTTTTTGATTGAAATCCTCAACCAGCGACCCAAATCGGTGGAGGCGGGCTTCTACCCGCGCCTGGCGGCCCACCACGCCGAGGAGTGCCCCAACACGGCCTACATCGCCGGCCTGGACTTCAACCTGGGCAAGCTCAAGGCCAACGATTCGCGCATGGACGGCGACTGCCGCACCGAGCTACCCATTCGGGGCGCGGTCGACTGGGGCTCGAAAATCAGCACCTTGACCACGGCCCAAATCCACTCCGACGTGCGCCAGTACCGCTTCCTGAAGGGTAGCTACGTGAAACACCCGAAGCTGATTAACGACCTGGCCGACCTGTACTGCAAGTACTACGAGTACCACATCCGCAAGGAATTTCACTTCATTGAGGACACCGAATGGGGCAATGCCCGCAAGCCCGATGCCGACCTGACCTACAACCAGCAGTTCGCCGAGCGCCTGAAGAGCCACGGCTGGAAGGTGCGCCACTTCAATCAGGGGCGCGTGCCCAGCTACGCCCACCGCTACCACCTGGCTCACGAGCTGCTTGGGGAGGAGGATGAGCGCCAGCTGATGATTCGCTTCAACAAGGTCAACTGCAAGGACGTGCTCACGGCCATGAGCCTAGCGCCCATCAAGCAGGATAGTAGGGGCGAGATTGCCAAGGACAAGAGCAGCGAGAAGAAGGTCACGGTACCAGGTCAGGAGGCCACCCACTTCACCGATACGGTCGACCTGCACTTCCTGAGCATCGACAAGCACGTGGCCCGGGCCACGCCCCATGCAGCTGGGCTCATCATCGTCAGTGCGTAGGTCCACTGGCCGACATTGATGTCGGACACATGCTGCGATGGCAATTGCCACGCAACTACCACCTTTTATAAGTTAAAAGGCCGTTTCTAGCCCGGAAACGGCCTTTTTGTGTCATATATCCTATTTGTCGGCATCGGCAATTGCCAAAATCATAACAGTGCACGTCGGGGTGTTCTGTGACTAAATGAGACAAAACCGTTCCGAAAATCGCCAAAAACGGCCCGCGCGGTACCGCCAGGCGGTTTGGCTGTGAGAATGGCCATTTTCGGGTCAAGCACCGCCGGTTTGGCTGTCCTTTTTTCGGGCGCTGCAGGCGGGGAAGTTTGCCCTCGATGATAGCGAATAGTGTGCGGCTGACGGAGGTGCTCCGGCAGATGGAAGAGGGGAAGGAACGCTTCAGTATTCGGTTTGTGCGGGCTGACAAGAACCGCCAAACCGGAGGGCAAGTGGAGGTCTGGCACAATTGCCAGCTCTCGCGCCGGCGGCGCGACGTGGGCCAGCGGCCTGCGCCGGTGCCGCCGGGTGACTCCCCGAGCCGGCTGCCCAGCCACTACCAGAACGCCACGCGCAACATCGTGCAAGGCGCAAGTACCCAGGTGCGGAAAATCCACATCTGGCTCTTGCTGGAGTTCAACGGGCAGACAGTGGTGTTGGGATGAAAAAGAACCGAGTAGTAGTAAATACCGATGCGACGCTGGCGTACTCGGAAGGGAGTGGTACGGTCTTTCGGCTGAACATGAGCGCGGCTTCAGCGGCCGCGTTGCGCGGCTCGGGCAAGGGTGCCGCCGCGAAGGAGGAGGAGCCCACCAGCCCCTCGAAAAAGCCGGATTCGGGCGGTGAAGTCATTCCCTGGGGCGAGGACAACCTCTTTCCGCAGGCCGTTATCAAAGACATCGAGCGCAACACGGTGCTGCCGAGCGTGCTGGAGCGCAAAACCAGCATGATGTACGGCGGGGGCATCGTCTACGGCATCGTGACGGGCGTCAACAAGGACGGCTCCAAGATTTTCGAGGCCCAGCAAATCGACGAAATCGACGAGTTTCTGGAGGGCAGCAACGTGGCCCGCTACGCTTTCGAGGCGCTGCACGACGTGAACACGTTTTCCAACGCGTTTCCGGAACTGATTGTGTCGAAAAACCGGCAGAAGATTGTCGGCCTCTCGACCCAAGAGGCGCCCTGGACGCGCTACCTCAAGCCCAAAAAGGGCGGGCTGCCCACGCACGTGGTCATCAACGCCAACTGGGACAACGGCGGCACGGCCACCGACGAGTACGCGGTGCAGGTGCCCATCCTCGACCCCTACTATGATGCCGTGGGCGCGTTGAAAGCCCGCACCGATGGCTTCAAGTTCATTTACCCGTTGAGCATCCCCAGCCCCGACAAGGCGCTGTACCAGTTGGCCAGCTGGAACTCGGTGCGCCGCTCGGGCTGGCTGGAGGTGGCCGCTGCGATTCCGGAGTTCAAGAAGTCGCTGTTCAAGAACCAGTTGTCAGTAAAGTACCTGGTGTCGATTCACTCGGCCTACTGGGAGTGGAAGTACGGCGACTGGGAAGGCCTGGCGCAGGAGGAGAAAATCCAGCTCATCAACGACGAGCTCACGGCCTTCGACAACGTGATGAGCGGCACCAACGGCGCCGGCAAAACGGTGATGACCACCACCATCCTCGACAAGCGCACCAACACCGAGGTGGAGGCCTTCAAGATTACGGCCATCGACGACAAGCTCAAGGACGGCCTCTACATCGAGGACTCGGCCGAGGCCAGCTCGCACATCTACACGGCCGTGGGCGTGGCCCCGAGCCTGATGGGCGTGAGCCCGGGCAAGGGCATGGGCGACGGCGCCGGCGGCGGCTCCGAGCCGCGGGTGCTCTTCAACAACTTCGTGAGCACTGCCCAATTCCACCTGGATTTGGTACTGGAGCCCCTGAACCTGATAGCCCGCTACAACAACTGGACCGTGGGCGGCAAGCGCGTCCGGTTCCGCTTCCTCAACCCCTTCGTCATGCAGCCGGACGCCAAAAGCGCGCCCGGGGCCGACGCTCAGCAACAATCGAAATGAGCTTCATCCGCACCATCGAGCAATTCTGCGCGCACGTTCGGGTGAACGTGAGCGGCACCGATCTGGAGAACCTGGCGCCCGACCTGCGCCTGGTCGAAACCACGCACCTGCGCCCGCTGCTGGGCCCGGCCCTCTACAACGAGCTCCAGGCGCTGAGCGACGTCGTCGTCGAGCAGCTGCTCGACCCCGCCAGCACCGACGTGCGCGCCGAGCTGCTGCGCCTGGTGCAGGGCGCGGTGGCCAACTTGGGCATCGTCGAATACACGCCGCTGCTGCAGGTGCAAATCAGCGACAGCGGCATCCGCCTGGCGGTGGATAAAACCGCCTTTCAGTGGCAAATCAACGACCTGAAGGCCAGCTTCCGGCGCAAGGGCTTCAACGCCCTGGAGGAAGTGCTGGAGTATTTGGACAAGAACATCGACGAGCCGGCGCTGGCGGCCTGGGGAACGTCGGCGGCCGCGGTGGTCAGCCACCAGTACTTCCTGGCCACGGCCCGGCAGTTCTCGGAGCACTACGCCATCAAGGACTCGCGGCTCACTTACCTGGCCCTGCTGCCCACGCTCCGGAAGGTGGAGCGCTTCGAGCTGGCGCCGGTGCTGGGCCCGGCACTCTACGCTGAGCTCAAGGAGCAGCTGAAGGACCGCGACCTCACGGAGGATAACCGGGAATTGCTGGAGCAGTACCTGCGCCCGGCCCTGGCCCACCTGGTGGTGGCCAAAGCCCTGAACAGCGACCTCGGCCTGGCTTTCAACGGCGACGCGGTAGAGCTCAACATGTACCGCCCCGACGATGCCAACGGCAAAGAGGCCGACGCCAGCTTCGCCCAGCTGCTCACGATGAAGGCCCAGGGCGCGCTCGCCGACGGCCACGTGTACCTCACGCAGCTGCGCCACTTCCTCAACACCACGGCCTCGCCCACGCGCTTCATTTCCTACTACAACTCGGCCGCCTACACCGCGCCCACCGCGGCCCGGCCGAAGGTGGAAAACTCGGTGGAGAAGCCCTCTTTCCGCTTTTTCTAAATGGATTGGGACCTGACTTTACGCATTCTGCTGGCGCTGTTTGGCGCGGCCAGCTGCGCTGCGGCCTGGTACAACATCTGGACCGCCAAGGGCAATCAGAAGCAGGCCAGCGAATCCAGAAAGCTAGAGGAGGCCCACGCCATGGGCGTGGCCAACAAGCAGAGCATTGAGAACCTGGAGTCGCGCATGGATGGGCACGAAGCCCGCACCGAAAAACGCCTCGACCAAATCGGCTCCGACGTGGCGGCCGTGAAAAACCTCTTCACCGATTTTCTCATCGAAAACCTGCGCACGCTCACCCGGACGCGCACCTAAGCCTATGCCAATTCCCAATTACCTCCGTCGGGCCGCTTCCGGGCTGCTCTTCGCCGGCGCCATCTTCCTGGGCCTGCCTTACCTCATCCGCCTCTACGACCCCACGGCCGGCAGCTTCGGCGCCGACCTGCTCAACACGCTGGGCCTGGCCGCGCTGCTCTTCAGTGGCGTGCTGCACATGGGCCTGTTTGCCTACGAGAAGTTTCTGCCCCGTTTCCGCCAATACCAGGCCGAGAGCCTGGAAGGGGAGGGCAAGCTCTTCGACAACCTCACTGACGAGCTGGTGAAGCCCCTTTACGCCGAAGCCAACATTTACCCCCACCGGCTGGCCCAGCTCACCGAGCGGCGCAAAGTCAATCAATTCATTTTCCTCATCCGATGCGTGCGATTATCCTTCTGCTTGCTCTCGCTGGCCTATTTGCTGCACCTGGCCGCGCAGCTGCTGGTAGCGGCCCTGACGGCCGTGCCGGGCTCCGCGCCCGCGTTGTAGCCGAGGCCCGCAAGCTGGTCGGCATCCGGGAGCACGGCCGCAACCGCGGCCCGGAAGTCGACGCCCTCATCAAAGAAGCCGGCGGCCAGCCCGGCCAGGCGTGGTGCTCGTGGACGGTGGTGGTCATCATGCGCCGCGCCGGCATCCCGGTGCCGCGCTTTGGGAAGGCGCTGGCCTGGTTCGACGCCGCCCACGTCGTGTGGCGCAACGGGGCCGCCGTGCTCGGCCGCGCTCTGCCCCAACCCGGCGACCTGCTCAGCTTCAGCTGGGGCTCCCACGTCGAAACGCAGGTGGGCCCCTGGGGCACCGGCCCGAGCGTGCGGGCCGTGGGCGGCAACACCGGCGGGGGCGGCGCCCTGAAGCGCGAAGGGGAGGGCGTGTACGAAAACTGGCGCCTGAAGCGAATGATACCGGCCGTGGCCAACGTCGTCGACAACCCCAAATACTAATGGCTAACTGGATAGAATATGCGCAAACTCTTCGCTCTCGCCTGCGGGCTGCTGGCCAGCCTGGCGGCGCCGCTGAGCAGCTGCACCACGGCCCGGACCAAGCCGGCCTACTACTTCAAACCCGGCCCGGCCTACCAGCCCGGGCCCAAGCAGTACCCGCACCCGCGGTACCCCACGCACCCGTGAAGGCGCTGCTAGTTGCTGGTTGCTGGTTGGTAGTTGCCGGCTGCAGCCGCGAGGCCTGGCGCGTCCCCATGGTGCTGCCGCCGGACTCGAGCGCGCTGCAGCTGCCGGTACCGACCGGCGGCAAGTGGAAATTCACGGGGCCGGTGAACGTGACCGTGCAGCAGGGCACCGGCAACGTGGCCACGCCCACGGCCACGGGCAAAGTGAAGGCCGACGCGGCCGCCACCGCCCCCGGGGCCGCGGCCGCCAGCACCAAGCCGGCCGGGCTGCCGTGGTGGGTATTCGGCCTGGTGGCCACCGCCGGCGCCGCCCTGGTGGTGTGGCTGCAGCATCAATTCACTTTTTTCTCCTTCCTGAAGCGCTGAGCCGCTATCTTCGTCCCGCTAGTTACCAGTTGAACCAAAATACCGAGCACCTCGGCCGTCAGAAAACGGTCGGGGAGTAGAGCGGGAGCGTGACCCGTGTACAAGGTGTCTCGGAAGGGACTTCTGGTAACTAGCAGCGATTTCCCCGACTTGCTCCGACCATGGCCGACGCTGAAAATTCCGAAGAACAAGCTCCCAACCTGCCGCTGGTCGCGGTGCGCGGCGTCGTCGACAGCGACGTGTGGCGGTGCTTTGAGCGCTACAACATTCCGTTCAACCCGCCCACCGACACCGAGCGCAAACTCACCGAAGTCATCCTCGCGCTGGAGGACTTGGTGACCGACCAGGAAACCACCATCACCCGGCTTCGAAACCGGCCCTCGGCGTAGAAAATAAAAAGGCCCCTGCTTGCGCGGGGGCCTTTTACATTCACCAACGGGCCATTCTCAGGTAGCACGTCGATGCGGCAAAGATAGGGAAGAATTGCACGGTGCCAGTCGACGATTCCACCCTGCGTGGAATCTGCGCTAAAGCACTCAAAAACAAGTTTTTTGACTTGACTTAGGGGGCAGAAGGATGCGTTGTTTGTCATACTAAACGACAGCAAAACAACGCCTTACGCCATGACCGCCGCCCAAATCCTCGCCACCGCCGGAGCTACCAAAACCTGGAAGATGCAGCAGCTCTTCCAACTCGGCCACACCCGCAGCCAAGTGGCCAGCATGGTGGGCGTCGGCTACGGCTTCGCCCAGAACGTCTACGCCGCCTGGATTGCTGCCGGCGCCCAGCGCGCCCTGGTAACGCCCACCCGCCGCGCCACCGCCCAGGCCCTGGCACCCTACACGCCCGGCGCTTTCACCCGCACCTTCGGCGTAGAAATCGAAGCCTTCGGCGTAACCCGCGACGCCCTGCTGGCCGAGCTGCGGGCCCAGGGCCTCGAAGCCCAAAGCGAAGGCTACAACCACGACACCCGCCCCCACTGGAAAATCACCAGCGACGCCAGCATCAGCGGCGCCAATGCCTTCGAACTGGTAAGCCCGGTGCTGCAAGGCCTCGAAGGCCTGGCCGACCTGGAGCGCGCCTGCCGGGCCCTGCGGATGTGCGGCGCGCAGGTCAATAGCAGCTGCGGCCTGCACGTACACCTGGGCGCCGCCGACCTGAGCATCGAAAACATGCGCCAGCTGGTGCGCAACTACCTGGTGCTGGAACCCACCATCGACCAGCTGGTGCCCGCCGCCCGCCGCGGCGACGTCGCTACCTACTGCAAGAGCCTGCGCCGCGGCCGCACCCAAGCCCAGGCCGAGCAGGAAATACTGGCCGCCACCACCGCCCAGGCCTTGGGCGCCGCCGCCAACGGCAGCAGCCGCTACTACAAGGTGAACATGCAGAGCTACTTTCGCCAGCGCACCATCGAATTTCGCCAGCACAGCGGCAGCACGGACTTCGAAAAAATCAGCATGTGGGTAAAATTTCTGGCCAACCTGGTGGACTTTTCCAAAACCCGCCTCGTCACCCCGGCGCTGCCCGTAGCCGAATTTGCTACCTTTAACCAGCGCGACATTGCCACCTACTACCAGCGCCGGCGCACGGCGCTGGCCACCCGCTAAACTACCCGCATGAAATACGAAATACTAGGTGGCGGCCGCGTCGAGGCCGCCACCCCTTTGGAAATAGTGGAAGCCCTGCGCGAAATCGACCTGCAATGGATTCACTCCGTGGGCGTCGAGGACTTCATGGAAAACATGGCGGAAGGGTGCAAAATGCAAACCGGCGCCATCGTGCGTACCGACTCGCTGGTGAATTTCCTGCACGATTTGCAAGCCGGCGGGTTCATCACGCCCGTGTCATGAGCTACCGCGAGGATGACGCGAAAATGGGCCTGGTGCTGATTGGGCTGGGCCTGGTGGGCTACGGCCTGTGGATGGGGGTGAAATGGCTGCTGCATTTCTTTTGAGCCGGCCAGCACGATACAAGCTGATAAATTGACGAAAGGCCCGCCCCACCGGCGGACTTTTTCTTGTCCTTTTTTCGCCTGAGGCAGGGGGGGAATTTTGTGTAAACAACTGCCCGGCCCCTTGCACGACGTACTCATCAACGGCCGCCACCGCCCGGTGGCCAGCACCTGGAACGAGCTCACCCGCCCGCTGCTGCTGCAGGTGCTCGACGCGCTTTACCAGCCCAACGACAACGAAACCCAGCTGCGCCTGCGCCTGCTGGCCGTGCTGCTGCAAGTGCCGCTGCTCACCGTGCTGGTGGACTTTACCCCTGAGCAGATAATTCAGATACAGTGGCTCACCGACTTCGTGCTGGCCGACCTCACCCTCACGGCGCAGCGCCTGCCCTGGGTGCGGCGGCCGCGCGCCTGGTCCCACCCGCTGCCGCGGCGGTACTGGGGACCGCGCGAAAACTTCCGCAACCTGCGCTTTCTGGAGTTCATTTTCGCCGATTCCTATTTCGTGGCCTACGCCCAGGACCCCACCGCCACCCGGTGGCTCGACCAGCTGGTGGCCGTGCTCTACCGCCCGCAGCGCCGCCCCTACCGCCCAAAATCGCCGGGCTACGGCGGCGACCGCCGCGAGGACTTCAACCCGGTGCACGTGGCCGCCCGTGTCGCGCAGCTGCGCCACCTGCCGCCGGCCGAGAAGCTGGCCGTGGCAACCTGGTACCGCGGCTGCCGGCAGCAGCTCGAGCGGGACTACCCGCTGGTGTTCACGCCGGCCAACGAGGACGCGGCCGCCCAGGCCAGCGACGGCTGGGCCCACGTGGCCCGCGAAATGAGCGGCGGCATTTTCGGCACGCTGGAGCAAACCGAGCAGCAGCTGCTGCGCGATGTGCTGGCCCGCATGCAGGACGACGCCCGCCGGGCCCAGGAGCTCAAGCGCCTGGCCGAACAGAACCGCCCCTAATTCCTCCTGTCCATGTTGCAAAGAATCGTCAAACCCGTTGCCCTGAAAATCGCCCAACTCGCCGATGGGCACCCAGTGCGCGTGCTGGAGTGGAACCAAACCACTGACAAGATGAAGGTGAAAAGCCTGCGCACCGGCCTCACGTTTTCCAAGAACCCGCTCGAAGTGTTCGAGCTGGATAAGCCCGCCGCCTGATGCGCCTGCAAGCCTACACCGACCTTTTCAAAACCGCCGCCGCGCAGCACGTGGCCATCGGCTACACGCCCGACAACGGCCGTTTTCTGCGCATCCTGGTTTCGTCCGACCCGATTGCCAAGCAGCTCGACCTGACGAACTTTTACGACGCGCTGCGCTCCCGGCTCAAAGCCAAGGAGGGCCAGCCGTTTCTCGTGCTCCAGAACTACGACCTGGACTACGACGACAACGGCGGCGACCACCTCAGCCGCGCGCCCCATGGGGCGTACTACGTGCTGCAGAAAGTGAAGCCCGGCGACTACGACGCCCGCGACGCCGCCGTCGACGCCTGCGAGGAAATTGCCGAAGACCTGCTGGCCTACGTGGTGCACCACCACCGCGAGAACTATAAAATCCGCATGAGCGTGCGCGACTGCTTTGCCGAGCACGTGGGCCCCATCGGCGATAACCACGTGGGCGTGCGCATGAACTTCACCTGGAGCGAAACCGCCACCCAGGACCTGACCTTCAACCCCACCAAATTTACTTCCTGATGGCCGGTGAACGTTTAGCAAGTCAAACCGTCTTCATCCGCCAGTCGGCGCTGGTCGACGGCCACTGGATTGACCTCTGGCTCGACGGCGCGTACCGCCGCATCGTGGGCGTCTTCGGCTCGGGCACGGCCGTGCCCCCGAACACGCCCAACCAGTACACCATCGTGACGACGGCCAACGCCGCGCCGGGCGACCTGCAGCGGCTGACGGTGGCCAACTTCATCTACGGCGTGGAGCAGCTGCTGCTGGGGCTGGGCGTGGGCCCCCGCTACACCGTGGCGCCGCTGCTGGGCACCGGGCTGGCGGCCGCCGAAACGGTGGGCTGCGTGATTCAGGCGACGGAATACGACGCCTACCTGAACTTTCGCGAGCCGGCGCAGCAAAACATCTTCGTGGGCGGCTTCACGGGCTACAGTTGGCCGCTCACCCAGACCGATACCATCCGGCCGGTGCGCGTGGCCGAAACCCACGCCAACACCGGCGCCTTTGGCACGGCCACGGGCACCATCGCCCTGGTGGCCAGCAACGGCACGGTGGGCACCTACACCTATTTGTGGACCGACCCGGGCGCGCCGTTCACGCCCAACCGCAGCGGCCTGGCCGCCGGCAGCTACACCTGCACCGTCACCGACGCCAGCGGCGCCAACACCACGGTGGTGGTGGCCATTGGCTCCGATGCGCGCCTCGACGTGCTGGTGAACCGCTCCGACAACAACGTGGCGCTGGTGCCCAGCGGGGGCGTGGCGCCCTACGCCTTCCTTTGGGCCGACGGCCCCACCACGGCCGCGCGCCTGGCCCTGCCGGTGGGCACCTACACCTGCACCGTGACCGACGCCCGCGGCGCCACCCGTCAGGTGGTAATAAAGGTGGACCCGTACCGCTTTTACTGGAGCAAAAACCCGGTGACGCTGGCCCTCGACGCCGGCGACGCCTACCGCCTCGACCCCACCAGCAAGCCCAACCTGAGCTTCGTGTGCGAGGTGTGGGTGGAGGAGGCGTACCGCAGCAACGCGTTCGTGCAGGTGGGCGCCACGCTGGAGCAGCCGGCCGACCGCTTCGGCCGCACCGTCTTCGACGCCCAGGCCCTGCTCGACGCCTACCTGACGCACCACCTGCCCGACGTGAACCAGGCCGTGCCCAGCCGGGCCGACTGTCTGTTCCGGCGCTTTTATTTCAAGTACGCCGAGAAGTACGGCCCGGTGCCGGTGGCGGCCGCGCTCAGCAGCCAGGCCCAGCACTACGTGGTGTTGGGCGGGCTGGACTTCTTCGAGGCGGCCGCCGGCACCTGGTTCACCTCGTACCAGGCCGGCGCCCAGCCCTTCCTGACCTGGGAGCCCACCGACAAGCCGGTGCTGCCCGACCAGCCCGAGTACCTGTACTTCATGCCCGACTCGTTCACGCTGGCCAGCTTCCAGCTGCAGGTGCTCGTGGCCTACGCCGACGGCACCAGCGGCCGCCTCACGGCCGCGGTGGTGAACAACGCGCACCGCTTCGAGGTGTACTGCTTGCCGGCGGGCTATGAGCAGCTGGGCCTGGGCGGCGACGCGGCCACCTTCGCCAAGCCCGTGGCCAGCTGGGAGGTGTGGGTGAGCGACGCCGCCGGCGTGGCCCAGTCCGAGCGGCGCCGCTACGTGCTCCGCAACGAGTACGTGGCCCGGCCCCGCTATTTCCTCTACACCAACTCGCTGGGCGGGGTGAGCACGCTCTGCTGCACCGGCGACGCCAAAACGGCCCTCGACGTGAAAACCACCGAAGCCGACCGGCCCCAGGGCGTGGGCTACGACCCGCGGCTGGGCGACACGGACGTCGTCGACAAAAGCGGCGTGCCGACGCTGAGCGCGAGCAGCGGCAAGCTCCGGCGGGCCCAGCTCGTGGCCCTGCAGGACTTCCTGCTCAGCCCGCGCGTGACCCTGCAGGCCGGCGGCGTGTACTGGCCCGGCCGGGTGAAGGCCAAGTCGGCGCCGGTGGCCGACGAAACCGGCGAGCTGCCCCAGCTGGAGTTTGACTTTTTGCTGCCCAAGCAGCGCCTGTTCAGCCCGCGCCTGCCCCAGACGGCGGCCGGCCGGGCCGTGGTGCCCGTGCGCGGGGGAGAGGGGGCGCAGCCGTGATTCGCTTTGTGACCCCGCGCGGCGAGCTCACGCTGCCCGCCGGCGACGTGGAGCTGGAAATTGCCAGCCCCTACTTCGAGACCGACGCCATTCCGGGCACCACCACCTACCCGTTCGACGTCGCCGCCACCGGCGACAACCCGCGCGTGCTCAACCACCCGCACTTGTTCCGGGGGCCGGGCGGGCCGCCACCCGAGCCCACCGACTGCTACCTGGAGGGCGTGCTCTGGCGCCGCGGCAGCCTGGTGTTCCGCAGCTTCGACGCCCAGAAAAAGGTGTACCGCTACAACTTCGTGGCCGACGCCACCGACCTGGCCAAGCAGCTGGCCGGCGTCAAGCTGCCCGAGCTGCTGCTGCCGGACCTGGTGCTGGCCGCCCAGTCGGCCACCCCCGAGTACGTGCTGGCGCCGGTGCGCAACACCGAATTCTTCGACGAGAAGAACGGCGCGTTCACGGGCATCCTCAACTGGCCCAGCCCCGCGGGCGTGCTGGGCGCGCCCGGGCCCAACCAGGTGTACGTGCCCATGCTCTACCTCGTGCCCGCCGTGCGCGCCGTGCTGGCCACCATCGGCTACGCCGTGGAGGGCACCTGGGTCGACGACCCGGAGGTGCAGGCGGCCGTCATCTATTCCGACCGGGCGCTGGCCAGCACCGTGGCCTTCGGCGACGCCTTCAACCCGGCCCGCCAGCTGCCCAACCTCACCGTCCCGGAGCTGCTGCTGGCCCTGCAGAATTATTTCTGCCTGGGCCTGCAGTTTCAGCCCGGCGCCAAGGTGCTGCGCCTCGATGCGCTGCGCGACCGCGTGCAGCGCGGCGGCTACGTGGCGCGCCCGGGCGCGGTGCTCACCACCGCCGGCACCAACGACACCCGGGGCTTCCGGCTGGTGCAGCAGGCCGACACCGACGACGAGCTCGACAAAACCCTCGACGTGGGCTGGCAGCAGCTGCAGGTGGGCGCCGGCCAGGAGGAAATCCGGGCCGCCGCCGGCACGCTGCACCAGGTACGCGAAGCCGACCCCAACACGCCCGGCCGCGAGTGGCTCGTGCCGGCCATCAGCGCCAAGGGTGCCTCGGCCGAGTACGGCCTGGGCGACGACTCGCGCACGGGCCTGCGCCTGCTCTTCGACCGGGGTCTGTGCCCCGACAGCCATGGCCACCCGTACCGGCTGCTCAGCAGCGGCACCGTGGACTACGCCGGCGCCTCGGTGGGCGCCTACTCGCTGCACTGGGACGGGCCGCAGGGCCTGTACGCGCAGTGGCACCGGCCTTGGCTCGACTTCCGGAGCCGGGCCGTGCCGCGCGAGTACACCGTGCCGTTTCGCCTCGCCGACCTGCTTACCCTTGACCCCGCCACCCACGAGCTGGTGGACTACCACTTGCTGCTCTGGCAGAAGGTGAGCCTGCGGGTGAGTGCCGGTAGCCCCCTGCGCACGGCCACCATTACCTACCAGGAACTGCTATGAGCCAGCCGCGCCAGGCCGCTGGCCCGGAAATCGCCGAAACCTTCGCCCAAAACGAGCGCGACCTGGCCGAGGCCTGGCTGACGTTCAGCATCGAGAAGTTTCGGGCCAACCTGAAGAAGCTGCGCATCGGCTCGACCCAGGAGCTGTACAACAGCCTGGCCGGCGAGCTCGTGAGCGCCGCCGGCGGCGACGAGCTGCGCCTGCGCCTGAGCTACGCGGTCTACGGCATGTTCGTGGACATGGGCGTGGGCCGCGGCATGGGCGCCGGCGTCACCAAGGCCCAGGGCGAAGACTTCGCCCGCCTGCGCAACGCCCGGGGCCAGCTGCATCGGCACGAGCGCAAGGCCAAGCGCTGGTACAGCCGGCAGATGGGCCGCGAAACCCACCGCCTGAGCGAGCTCGTGAGCGAGTTGTGGGGCAGCGTCATGCTGGCCAGCGTGGGCAGCGCGCTGCCGGCGGAAGGCGTTGGAATGGAGTTTTAAGTAAAGCGTCCGCCTGTACAGTAGGGCTTTTCCGCTTCGTTAAAGTGGAATTGGCCCAAGGCTTTAGGCAATGGCTACAAGGGCTGTAAATGAATCAGGGCGATATAATATTCAGCATTGGACAGCCGTTAAGATATAGAAAGCATTGAATTATATTTACATTGTAAATCAATATTCAGATAAAAAGCGTTGCTTCATGAGACGGTTTCTGTTCATCTGGGCGTGGGCGATGGCGTTGCCTAGCATCCTTCTGGCACAATCAAACCAAGAGAACTGTGGCTACAAGTGGGAGCCTTGGCAAACGGTATACAGCAGCCCCCAAGGCACTATATTATACTCCCGACAGGCATCACGCTGCGCGTCAGGTGGCATGTGCGGAGACCCCATTATTGCTCTCCAACACACCTTTCGGCAACCCACTTCGCTGGAAGTGCGATTGGAAGGCATTCTCTGTGATGGGACAACGATGCAAGATGACTTCTCCACAGAATCTGCCCGCATAAACCCCCAAGTGCAATATAAGAATCCTGGAAATTGGCACTTCTTTACAAAGGTGACTCGTGTCATTAGCATCACTGCTAAATATTACGTGGGAAAAGACCTGTACGAGCTCACCGTTGACCGTGCCTCCCACACTAGCCGCTTGCTCATTAATGGGCAAAGCGAGGCCGAACGAAAGCGACAAAATGCAACTGCACAAGAGGAAGTGGAAGATGAACCAACAAAGTCTTCGCCTAGCTTGAACCGCCCGTCGACTGCGGGAAGCGTTGCGTCGGGTGGCGCCTCGCCAAGCACCGGTTCGGGGGCGCGCGACCTGGAGGAAAGCGCTTACGACCGGCAAGCCCGTGAGCAAAGGGCCGCGCAGCAGCGACGTGAAGAAGAGGCCGCAAAGCATGCCGCCCTCATGGCACAAGTGCAGCAAACACGGCAGGGGGTTGAACGGCAGTTTGCCAGCAATAAAAGCGGAGCGGACTTTGCGACCAATGTATCCAACCTCGTCAAAGCAGCCAATTCCAAGCTGCCTTTGCAACAAGAAATGGAGCGAGAGAATGCCGTTCGGAACGCTCGACTCGACGCCGAGTTTCGGTTGAGGCAACAAGAAGCCGCTAAGGCCAAGGAATTGGCTAAAGAAAGCCGAAGACAAACCCTTATTGCCTATGTGCAAACCCTAACCGATAAAGCCACGTCGGGTGATGATGCTGCCATGCTTCAACTGGGCTTGTATAACAAATTCTACTTGCTAGACGACGCCGCAGCGTTAAAATGGCTGACGTTAGCTGCTGAAAGCGGAAACAGAGTGGCCATGGGCCGCTTAGGCGATTACTATGCTAAAGCAGTGCGAAGCCCCAGGGACCCGCAGTCATTGCAATGGTATGAGAAGGGCGCAGCGAAGTATGACGTGTATTCACTCTTCCATTTGGGTAGATTTTATTTCAACCTGTATGGCGTCGATACCATTGCGATGAAGAAGTCGTTGGGGTACCTCCATGATGTTGCTGCCTTCGAGTATAAAATCTATGATGACGCCGATGAGTTTGTTTTTGAAGCAAATCAAGGGGCGGAAAGAAGATGCTACAGATACAATAATTATTACATTGAGGATGTTCCAGCTGACTGTGACTTCTCTATCGCAAGCAATTATATGTTGTTGGCCGAGCATGGGGCGTCTACTCAAAAAAACGCCAGGCTAGAAAAGGGGAAAGAGTGGTTTGAAAAGTTGCGCAGCTATTGCACGGAAGTGCTGGCGCGTCCAGGATTGGCATCGTATAGAAGAAAATACTTCGAGACGTACAAAAAGTTGGCGGAAACCAAACTTTCAAAAATCGAGAAGTCGTTGCGAAAAGCCAAATAATTGATTTGCCACTCATGCGTGGTGCCAGTACTTATGGAGCTGGTTCATTGGGTGCTCTGGATAATCGATTGAGCCTGATTGATAAAATTGGGGCAGATAGGGGACAGTGCGATTACGGCGTCATTGATGGCTTAATGACGCCGTAATCGCACTGTCCTTTTTGCTGTTGAATGACCACCGCACCTTCGCACTGGATTAGTGCTGAAGGAACATGGCGGAGAATAAAGAAAAGCGGACGATTGAAATCATCGTCAACGGGCAGCAGGCCAACGCGAGCCTGAAGGAAATGAACGCGGCCGCGGCCGTGCTCTATTCCCAGTTTCAGAAAATGTCGAAAGACGACCCCGGGCGGGCCAAACTCGTGGCCGATTACCGGGCGATGAAGGACCGCATCGCGGAGGTCAAAACCGAACTCACCGGCGTGAGCCAGAATGCCGGCATCATGAAGCAGGCCTTCGCCAACGCGTTTGCCCTTTTCACCGGGGGCGGCATCCTGGGCGTGGTGCAGCAGGTGTGGGGCTTCTTCATGGCCTCGAAGGAAGAGGCCCTGGCCAGCGCCAAGTCGTCGGCCGACCTGGAGGCCACGCTGCGCAGCACCGGCCAGGCCGCCGGGCTCACGGCCGACCAGATTCGCAAAATTGGGGAGGAGCGGGCCAAGGTCACGCTCTTCGACGACGACGAAACCAACCGGGCCAGCGCCATGCTGCTCACTTTCACCAACATCAAGAAGGGGGTGTTCGAGGACGCCATTCCGGCCATTCAGGACCTGGCCACCAAGATGGGCGGCGACGGGCCGGCCGACATGAAAGGCGCCTCGATTCAACTGGGCAAGGCCCTGAACGACCCCATCAAGGGCATCACGGCCCTCACGCGGGTGGGCATCACGTTCTCCGAGCAGCAGAAGGAGCAAATCACCCAGATGGTGAAGGCCGGCAACACCGCCGGCGCCCAGAAGCTGATTCTGGCCGAGCTGAACAAGGAGTTCGGGGGCTCAGCGGAAGCCGCGCGCAAAGCCGGCGGGGGCATGGCCACGCTGAGCATGCGCTGGGCCGAGATGAAGGAAACCGTGGGCGGCTTCGTGAACGAGGGCCTGACCACGCTCAGCCAGTGGTTGGGCAAGGTGCTCGATAACTCGGAGCCCATCGTCGACCTCTTCGTCGAACTAGGCGCTGAGGTGGCCAGCTTGTGGCACGACGTGAGCGACCTGGTGGAGGGGCTGGGCCTGTTCGATGAAAAAGGGGGCTCGGCCGCGTTCGTGGCCGGCCTGCTGAAGGGCGCCATCACGCTGCTGGTGGCGCCGCTGCGGGTCTGCGCCGCGGTGATGCACGCCATCATCGACGGCTTCGTCGACTGGTACAACAAGTCGGAGATGCTGCGAGGCGTGCTCGGCGGCCTCGGGGCCATGGTCGTGAGCGTGTTCACCACCATCAAAGACGACGCGCTCAAGATTCTGGGCGGCGTGGGCGACATCCTGATTGGCATCTTCAGCCTCGACAAAAACAAGATTATTGCCGGCTTCCGGTCGGCGCTGGCCGGCACCGCCGACCTGGCGCTGGAGAGCGGACAGAAGGCCGCCAAGGCCTTCCTGGACGGCTACGAGGCCAACAAAGGCAACCACATCACCCGCACCGTGCGCGTGGAAGCCGAGGACAGCAGCGCCGACGCCGGCGGCACGGCTGCCGGCGCCGGCGAGTCGTCGGGTGGGGAATCGGCCAAAGAAAAGGCAGCCCGCGAAGCCAAGGAAAAGAAGCGGCTGGCCGCCCTGGCCAAGCAGCACAAAGCCGAGGTGGAGGCCGCCATCAAACACGAAGAAATGCTGCTCAACCTCGAAGAGGCGGCCCTCATTGCCCGGGGCACGCAGCGGGAGCGGGAACTGGGGGCCATCGACCTCGACGCCAAGCGCAGGGCCCTGAAGGTGACCGGCACCGCCCAGGAGCAGGCAGCCGCCACGCAAATCATCTACCAGGAAGCGCAGCTCAAAAAGCAGGAGCTGCAAGCCAAATTCGACGACGAGGACCGCAAACAAGCCGAGCAGCACCTGGCCGATTTGCTGGCCGACGAAGAGGCGGCCGAGGTGGAGCGCGAAGCCGACCTGCAGGCCAAGTTTGAGGACGCGCTCCTTAGCCAGCAGCAGCGCGACCAGTTGCTGTACGAAGCGAAGCACGCTTCGCTGGAGGCCAAGCTGGCGCTGGAGGAGCAGTATGCCGACAAAACCAGCCAGCTCTACCGCGCCACGTTCAAGGAGCTGGAAAAGCTGGAGCGCGACAAGAACCGAGAGGACCTGGCCGAAGCCAAGCGGATGCAGAAGGCTAAGTGGGACCTGGCCCAGCTCAGCGTGAAGACCGCCGGCGACGTGGTGCAGACCACCATCGACCTGCTGTTTCAGGACGAGGCCGCCCGCAAGAAGCACCACAACGTGTACACGGCCCTGAGCGGGGCCAAAATCATCATGGACGGGGTGCAGGAAGTGGCCGCCATCTGGCGCTACGCGGCCGAGAACCCCGCCAACGGCCTCACCGGCGGCGTGGCCGGCGCCGTCATCGGCGGCATCCAGACGGCGCTGGCCGTGGCGCGCACGGCCTACGGGTTGACGCGCCTGCAGGAGTTCAGCTTCGCCAAGGGCGGCCGCACCGGTGGGGGCGAGGGCCTGGCCGTGTCGCCCATGGGCCAGCTGCTGGAGCTGTCGGGCATGCGCATCGGGGCCAACGGCAAACTCGACGACGGCTCGGGCTTTGCCGTGGCCGGCGTGGTGCACGAGAACGAATACGTCATCCCGGCCTGGCTGCGGCAGGACCCGCAGGTGGCGGCTTTCGAAAATTGGGTGGAGGCCAAGCGCCTGCGCGGCTTCTACGAGGGTGGCCCCACCGGCGGCCCCATGGCCCGGGCCAGCGTCGACGAGGTGTTTGGGGGGCTGGGCTCGGACGGGGCCAGCACCGCGGAGCTGCTCGGCGCCATGCTCGGCGAGCTGCGCACCATGAACGGGCGCCTGGCGGGCGTAGAGAACTGGCAGAGCCGCTTCGAAGTGGTGCTCGACGTGAACGGGCACCAGCGCGTGAGCGAGGAGCGCAAGCAGGTGCAGTTCGAAAACGGCATCCGGGCGTAGCTCGAGGCTAAAACCATATATGAACTCAGCGCCGCGAAATAAACGGGACTAGTAGTGCCCATTTAATGGTGGCGAAAAGCCCCTTCGAAAAGGCCCTTAACGGGGCATTTACGAAGGGGCGTTTTCATGCCCATTAATCATCCGTTTTGTGGGCAGGGTTGTAGCTTTGTTTCAATCTAACGCACTTGTATGAAACTTGAATTGCCTTGTTCTGAATGTTTGTATCCGGGTGGTAAGCCTAACAAGCAAAAACCCCCAATGACCGAGGGATGGGGGTTGATTCCAAATGTGCCATTAGGTAATGACTGCATTTACACCGTGGAAGGGCCTTGTGGTCACACTTCAATGGTCAAGATTCACAATTTCAAATTTGAGATGTTGTTTGAATCCGGAATTCGGGCGATGCACGATGGCTATTACCGGGAAGCCATTACCAGCTTTTATGTGGCCTTAGAGCGGTTCTATGAATTTTCTCTTGGTGTTCTTGCCATGCCGAAGCTGTGGGATGAAAAAGAAGAGGAGCTAGATGAAAAATCGTTGCGTGATTTTGCGAAAGGGCTCGACATACTGAAATCGTCGGAAAAGCGAGTTGGTGCATTTCACGGAATGTATTATGCCGTAAATGGGGTATTTACCAAAGCATTTCCTGAGTCACAGATAAGCGTTAGAAATAAAGCCATCCACCAAGGGGAAATCAAAACCCACGCCGAAACGCTAGCCTTCGGTACTGGTGTCCATGATTATATAAAGGTTCTGCTACGGGAATACAAGGAGAATTTTCCGCTTGGCATTCACCGGATGAAATATGTAGAGGAAGGCCTTGCCTGGATAAAGCTAGGCGGGCAATTAAAGGGCAAAATGAACAGCTTGCCCAGCACCTTAATTTACACGTTTATCAACAGCAACGACGGTAGATACTTTGAAAGCTCGGAAACCATCGAGCACTACATGCAAAACCCGACCATGGGACGTGCTGTGCGGCAAGAAACGATTTAAATATGCGTGTAGCCATCTACGCCCGCGTGTCCACCCGCGACAAAGGCCAGAGCACCGACAACCAGCTGCCGGACTTGCGGCGCTACGCTGAGGTGCAGGGCTGGTCTATATATAAGGAGTATGCCGAGGAAGAGTCCGGCGGCACGGCCAACCGCTCCAAGTTTCAGCAGCTATTCGCAGATGCTCACCAGCGCAAGTTTGACATAGTCCTGTTTTGGAGCCTTGACCGCTTCAGCCGCGAGGGCGTGCTGCCTACGCTGCAGCACTTGAATCTATTGGAGAGTTACGGGGTGGGCTTTAAGTCCTATACCGAGCAGTACTTGGACTCCACAGGTATTTTCAAGGATGCCGTCATTTCCATTCTGGCCGTGGTGGCAAAGCAGGAGCGGGTTCGCCTGAGCGAGCGAACTAAAGCCGGCCTGGCCCGCACCAAAGCAAAGGGCACTATACTAGGTCGTAGGTCGGTGGACGTCGGAGTCATCAGTCAGATTCGTGCCTTGGGCGCAGAAGGGAAAAGTGAACGCGCCATTTCAATTGCCTTGGGAGTGAGCAAAGGGGTAGTGGGCAAATACAAAAATCAAACAGCAGCTTAAAGTCCCTAATTTTTTAAATCAAACACAAATGGACCCTAACGACCCGTACCTAATGAGAAGCAACCCAGAGGAACTGGGTACCATGATATTAGATTCCGAAGCCTGGGTGGCCTTCCGCCAAGAGAAAAAGCAATTGCATTTACACATGAGTTCGGAAGACGCGGTGCTTCTGATTGGCGATTTCTTTGTGGCTCATCCGGAAATTAGGCGAATAGTCATGGATTATGTCCGAGATAAAACCAAGCATAAGTAAAAAAGGCCCCGCTTGCGGGGCTTTTTGTTGTCCTTTTTCTCGGTGTTGCCGGCGGCAAACCTTTGGGTCCAACTTTTTTCAACCCAATCAAAATGCCCAACAGCATGAGAAAACTATTTGCGATGCTGGCCTACAGCATCATGCTCTGCCTGGCCACCATGAGTGGTACCTACGCAAGCACATCCGCCCCCGACCGCAAGGTCCACGCCACCGAGTACGTGATGCACGCGTCCACCATGGCCACGTGCGTCATCGATACGGTGGCCACCGTTCACGCCGTGGTGCTGAAGCCCGCCCTGGGCCCGGTGGCACCGGCCGCGCTGGTGGCCGTCGACGGCGGCATCGAGTACCTGGCGCTGATTCGCGCCATGACGGTGCCCGCCGACCGACAACGAAAGCTGGTCAGCTTGCTCAGCAACATCGAGAAGGAAACAATTATGCCCCACGTCGACCCGGGCCGATAGACCCCTCGTCTGACACGGAAACTGACACGGAACAAATAAAAAAGGCCCTCACGTTATCGTGAGGGCCTTTTTTGTGGTCGCATAAGGAGTCAGCTTTCCAATAATAAGTAAAACTATTAACTAGTTGGCCCATTGTCGACTCGGGACTCGACCACTTGCTGTACGGCGGTGGGTACGGCCGACAACAAGTCCAGCCCCGTGGCCGCCTCAATGGCGTCGACGCTGGTGCGGTAGGTGCCCCAGGTGGTGCTGATGGAGTTGTCGTTGGGCGTGTCAATGGCGATGACGCGGGTGCCGGCACTCACCCGGGCGGCGTCGTTGGTGCCCACCGGCAGGATGACCACGACTTTCCAGCAGCGGGCGGGCACGCGGATGCGGCCCTGGTCGAGGGTGGTGGCGAAGCCGTTGGCGCCGGTGCCGCTCTGCCCGTAGCTGCCGCAGATGACGTACACCTCGTTGCCGGAGGTGAGGAAGGTGCGGCAGTAGTCCTCCAGGTTGGCCCAGGTCTGCTGGTTGTTGCGCGGGGCCTGGGGCATCATGTTGCTCATGAAGAACGTGGCCGAGTTGTCTGCCACGGTAGCGGTGCGGTCGGCCGAGGGGCAGTTGTGGCCGCGGTCAAAGCCCGAGCCGGTATAGCTGGTGGCGCCGGGGGCGTACCAGCCGGCGGGTAGGTCGGGGTCGGCGCGGAAGTCGTCTTGCCGGGCGGCCGAGCCAATCCAGCTTGTGCTCAGGTGCCAACTCACCCAGTTAGGCTTGCCCTGGTCGCGGTTGTAGCTCACGGCATACTGCAGCCGGTCAAGCAGGTAGTTGCTCGGCTGAGTCACGTCGGTAGTCGCGCCGCTGGGGTTGCCCAGGGTCAGGTGCTCGGGCAAGGCCGAACCCGCCGGGCCCACCGTGAGGGGCGGGGCCAGCGTGGTGGCGCCCGCCGTGACCGTCACGGTTTGCGGAGCAGGAGCCGCGTAGCCGACGGCCGGCCCATAAGTGAGCGTATACGTGCCGGGCGGCAGGGCCGCAAAGGAGTAGGCGCCCGTGAGCAAGGTGGCGTTGATAGCCGCACCGCCCGCCGTGGGCGTGGCCGTCACGCTGGTCAGCGCGCCGGCGGGGGAGAAGTTGCCCGTGACGGTGCCCGTCGTTGGGGTAGGCTGCACCGGAGGCTGCGGGGTGGGGTCGCCGTCCTGGTTGGCGCAGCCAGGGGCCCAGAGCAGGGCGCTGGTGAGAAAACAGAGCGCCAGGGCGCGAGCGGAAAGGGTCACGGGTGGGGGGATTGTTTACCTAAAGATAGGACTTCGACCGCCGAGACGCTTGAAAAGTGCGGGAGCGACTGCCACCCTTTTTGCCACCCTTTTTTGTTTGGGCAATAAAAAAGGCCATTTCCGTACTGGAAATGGCCTTTTTGCAAACAATTCGCGGTCTGGACGGGACTCGAACCCGCGACCTCCGCCGTGACAGGGCGGCATTCTAACCAACTGAACTACCAAACCGTTTGCCTTGGTGGAGAAGCCGTGTGCTTTTCCGCTTTGGTGTTACAAAGGTAGGGCAAGAAAACCGCGCCCTGCAAACCTGGGGCCAATATTTCTTCAAAAAGAATTCGATTTTGGGGCTTTGGGGTTGTTTCTCAGGAACATTAATTTTTGCGTGCTGCTGCAACAAAGGATGTTTTACCTTTGCCGCCCGCTCACGTGGCGGCAGTTTGGGGTGGCGTGGGCAGGTATAAGCCCCGTTTTGCCCGCGCCGCCCGTTATTTTCGCCTTCCCACTCCCCGCAATCTTTTTCGCGCCTCATGCTCCTTGACTTTGAACAACCCATTGCTGCCCTCGAAGGCAAGCTCCTCGAAATGCAAAAGCTCGCTGCCGACAGCGACGTGGAAGTAGGCGCAGCCGTGGCGGCGCTGGAAAAGCGCATCAAAGACCTTAAGAAAGAAACGTACGCCAACCTCACCCGCTGGCAGCGCGTGCAGCTCTCGCGGCACCCCGACCGGCCCTACACCCTCGATTATATTGAGGGCATGGCCGAGAAGTTTGTGGAGCTGCACGGCGACCGTACCGTGGGCGACGACAAGGCCATGGTGGGCGGCTTCGGCGAGATTAACGGGCAAACGGTCATGTTCATCGGCCAGCAAAAGGGGCACAACACCAAACAGCGCCAGTACCGCAACTTCGGCATGCCCAACCCCGAGGGCTACCGCAAGGCCCTGCGCCTGATGAAGCTGGCCGAGAAATTCAACGTGCCCGTGGTGACGCTCATCGACACGCCCGGCGCGTTTCCGGGCCTGGAGGCCGAGGAGCGGGGGCAGGGCGAAGCCATTGCCCGCAACCTCAAGGAGATGTTCATGCTGAAAGTGCCGGTGGTGTGCGTCATCATCGGCGAAGGAGCCAGCGGCGGCGCCCTGGGCATTGCCATCGGCGACCGGGTGCTGATGCTGGAAAACACGTGGTATTCGGTGATTTCGCCGGAATCGTGCAGCAGCATTCTGTGGCGTTCCTGGGACTATAAAGAGCAAGCCGCCGAGGCCCTCAAGCTTACGGCTACCGACATGCAGAAAGCCGGCCTGGTCGACGGCATTGTGAAAGAGCCCCTGGGCGGCGCCCACACCGCTCCCGAGCAAATGATTGACACCTTGAAAAACACGCTGCTCAAGACGCTGAAGGAGCTGGCCGCCATCCCGGCCGAAGAGCGCATCTCGCAGCGCATCGACAAGTTTTCGGCCATGGGCGTGGTGGTGGAGTGAAATCAGTAAACAGTTATCAGTGAGCAGTGAACAGTGTCGTTCGGTAATCTCCTGACAACTGCTCACCGCTCACTAATAACTTTTTACTGCATTGTATGAAAATCCATACCCTCGATACCGGCCTGTTCAAACTTGATGGCGGCGCCATGTTTGGCGTGGTGCCCAAAAGCATGTGGCACAAGCTGAACCCCGCCGACGCCAACAACATGTGCACCTGGGCCATGCGCTGCCTGCTGATTGAGGACGGCGGCCGGCTGCTGCTGATTGACAATGGCATCGGCGACAAGCAGGACGAGAAGTTTCGCGGGCATTTTTACCTGCACGGCGACGACACGCTGGAAAAGTCTTTGCGCAAGCTGGGCTTTAGCAGCAGCGACATCACCGATGTCTTTCTGACGCATCTGCATTTCGACCACTGCGGCGGCTCGGTGCTGCGCCGGCCCGACGGCGCCCTGCAGCTGGCCTTTCCGAACGCGACGTATTGGAGCAACGAAGCGCATTGGAATTGGGCCGTGACGCCCAACCCGCGCGAAAAGGCCAGCTTCCTGCGGGAGAACATCCTGCCCATTCAGGAAAGCGGGCATTTGAAGTTTGTCGACCTGGGCGCGGGCGTGCCCGATGCGCTGCCGCAGTTCCGCGAAATCATTCTGGCCGATGGGCACACCGAGAAGATGATGGTGCCGGTGATGGAGTACAAGGGCCGCACGCTGGCTTTCATGGCCGATTTGCTGCCCAGCGCGGGCCACATTCCGCTGCCGTATGTGATGAGCTACGACGTGCGCCCGCTCCTCACCATGCCCGAGAAGGAAGCCGTGCTGCGCCGGGCTGCCGATGAAAACTGGGTGCTGCTGCTGGAGCACGACCCCACCCACGAGGCCTGCACCGTGCAGCACACCGACAAAGGCGTACGCCTGGCCGAAACCCTGCGACTGGCGGACCTGTAAGCCCGGTGGAGCGGCTGGAAGGGGGGAGAAGTAGCGGGTTGTTGTAAAACTCGTACAAGGACAAACCTTGGTACAATCGAACGTGCAGCCCACCCACCACGCCACCACCCCAGCGCCCCAGCACTCCGCCAATCTGCCTGCCCACCAGTTGGGTTTGGCCTTGTCCGGCGGGGGAGCGCGCGGCATTGCGCATCTGGGGGTGCTGGCGGCGCTGGATGAGCTGCAACTGCCGGTGGCGCAGCTGGCGGGTGTGAGCTCGGGGGCCATTGCGAGTGTTTTTTACGCGGCGGGCTTTCCGCCCAGGGAAATACTGCGGCTGCTGCAGGAAACCAACGTGGTGCGGCTGACGCGGCCGGCCTTCAGCCGGTTTGGCCTGTTGCACTTAGATGCCGTGTCGCAGCTGCTGGCCCGGCACCTGGGCGCCACGGCCAACTTCGAGGATTTGCGCCTGCCGCTCACGCTGGTGGCGACGGATTTGATGGCCGGCGAGTCGGTGTATTTCAACTCCGGGCCCTTGCTGCCGCCGCTGCTGGCTTCGTCGGCGGTGCCAATTGTGTACCGGCCGGTAGAATATCAGGGCCGCCAGCTGGTGGACGGCGGCCTGCTCAACAACTTGCCCGTGGAGCCGCTGCTGGGCCAGACGGGCCTGCGGGTGGTGGGCGTCAACTGCAACCCCATCAACTCCGAAGCCCGCATTCCCAACTTCCGCCGGCTCATCGAGCGGACGTTGCACCTGGCCATCAACGCCAACACCACCAGCCGCAAAGCCCAGTGCGACCTGCTGCTGGAGCCGCCCGACCTGCGCCACTACCGCCCCCTGAGCTACAAGCGCGGCACCGAGCTGTTCGACATCGGCTACCGCTACACGCTGGCGCAGGCCGATGCCTTGGCGGCGCTGCTGCAGCGGCCCTAGCCGCGGGCGTGGCGCAGCATTGTGCCCGGCGGCCCATCTTTGCAGCTGTAAACCGTCGGCGGCTTCCGGTATTTCCTGGGCGCCGTTTCTCACCCTTATGTTGCCCCGCATGACTCCCCGCGAAAAATCCCCCTTTTGGTACACCATGGCCACGCTCGTTTTCAAAGTAGCGGGCTGGCACCTGGGCGAGATTCACAACCCGGAAATCAAGAAGAGCATGATGATTGCGGCGCCCCACACCAGCAACTGGGACATCATTCTGGCCCGGGCGGCCTTCTACCTGATGGGCGTGCCCGTGCGCTTCACCGTGAAAAAGGAGTGGACCGACAACTGGGCCCTCGGCTGGCTAGTGAAGGCCATTGGCGGACTGGCCGTGGACCGCAGCAAAAACAACAGCCTCGTCGACGGCATGGTGAAGCTGTTTGATGAGCGCGACGAGCTGGTCATCCTCATCACGCCGGAGGGCACGCGCGCCTACCAGCCGCGCTGGCGCAAGGGCTACTATTTTGCCGCCCTGGGCGCCCACGTGCCCATCCGCCTGGGTTATCTGGACTATAAAAAGAAGGAGGCCGGCATCGGCGAGGCCGTGTGGCCCACCGGCGACTACGAAGCCGATGAAGCCAAAATCAAAGCCTTCTACCGCACCATCACCGGCCGCTTTCCGGAAAAGGGCGTGCGGTAGGCCAATGGCGAATTGGGCTTTCGCCCGTACCTTTTGGCCATGGAAAAGCTGGCAACGCTGCTCTGGATACTCTTCGGCCTCGGCGCCTTCGTGTTTCGGCTGATAAAAAAAGCCCAGGAAACCACCGCCCGCGAAATGCAGGAGCGGCCGCGCCGCGCGCCGCACGACCCGCCCGCGCTGCCCACCGCCACTTTTCAGGAAATGCTGCGGCAAATGCAGGCGCGCAACGCCGCCGAGCCCGACACGCCCCGGCCCGTGGTGGTGCCTCCCGTGCCCCAGCCGGCGGCGCCCCACACGCTGGCCGGGCGGCCCATGCCGCGGGAAGTGGCGCGGCCGGCGCGCTCGCAGGAGCGCACCGCGGTGCCCCAACGCTCGCTGGAGGCCCCGGCCACGGCGCGGCCGCACAATGCGCCCGCGCCGCCGGCCCAACGCTCTTCGGGCCTTCCGCGGGCATCGGCCCGGCAGCCGCTTTTGGCAAAAGCAGAGGCGCCTGCGCCCGTGGCCACCGCCGAAGCCGTGCGCGAAATGCTGCGCCGGCCCGAGAGTGTGCGGGCCGCCTTTGTGCTGAGCGAAATATTTGCCCGCAAATACGAATAGACGCTGAGCCCTGGGGCAAGGATAAAGCCGCCAATGTTGCGTCACGCCCCCGTTAAGCCCTTTTTCTCACCTGCCGCTTATCAGTCTTGCGTCAGGGCGTAGGCCACGAGGTTGGCGCCCATGCGCAGGGCGGCTTCGTGGGTGGCGGGGGAATCTTCGGGGTAAGTGCCCACGTCTTCCCAGCCGTTGCCGAGGTCGCATTCGTAGCTGTAGAAGCACACCAAGCGGCCCTTGTAGAGCAGGCCAAAGCCCTGGGCACGCTTGCCGTCGTGCTCGTGCACCTTGGGCAGGCCCTTCGGGAACTGGTATTTCTGGTGGTAAACCGGGTGGGAGTAAGGCAGCTCGACAAATTCCAGTTCGGGAAATACCTTCTTCATCTCGGGGCGGATGAATTTATCGAGGCCGTAGTTGTCGTCGATGTGCAGGAAGCCGCCGCCGGTGAGGTAGCGGCGCAGGTTGCGGGCCTCGGCGGCCGTGAAGCTCACGTTGCCGTGCCCGGTCATGTGCACGAAGGGGTAGGTGAGGAGCTCGGGCGCGTCGAGCTCCACGGTGGCCTCGTCGGGCGCGATGTTGGTTTTCAGCGTCTGGTTGCAGAAGCTGATGAGGTTGGGCAAAGAGGTTTTGTTGGCGTACCAGTCGCCGCCGCCGCCGTAGTGCAGCTTGGCAATGCGGAAGCTGTAGGACGAAGGGCCGGCCGCGGTGAGCGTGAGCAGCAGCGCAGCGGTGAGCAGCAGGTGTTTCAGCATAGGAGTCGGCGCCAGGCTAGCCCTGACAGCCCTATAAAGTAACGGCCGAATGGGAAAGTTCAGGCTCCGTGGCGCCGAAAAGGCGGGAATTCACGGCAACTGTTGCTCCGGAGGCGTGCGGCTGGCTGCGCCGGTTTGGCCGGTGCCAAACAGCAGAAGCAGTTGAACTGTGGGCTCCATAAAGAGCCGCGTGGTCGAATCGAAGCGGGCCGCAGCAACTTTAACGCGTCCGAATTAGTAAGCGGAATCACGTTGAACTTCACGCTTGGCCCATGCATCGGCACTGTCACTTTCTTCTGCAAACCGCAACCTTGGCCCTTGCGCTGCTGCTCAGCACGGCCGCGTACGCGCAAACCAAAGTGGCCACCTACGCCGCTGGCAAGCCCGGCACCGACCAGTATGAAGAGTTAAGCTTCTGGGTAAAAGCCGGCAAGCGGGGCGATGTGTACTACGTGCGGGGCAAAGAGCGCAGCGAGCAGCAGGCCAACTACTTGCCCAAAACGGGCATGACCAACGGCTCCAGCTTCGCCATCCGCACGGGCGATGACCGCCTGTTCAGCATCATTCCCAGTGGCACCGCGTTGAAAGTGGCCAGCTCGGCCAACGACGCCCCCAAAACCTTCGTCTGGAAATACGAAGGCCCCGTGAACGGCGTCGGGACGTTCTGCCGGGAGTGCGCCGCCAGCCCTAAAGAAGCCATGCAGCTATTGCGCGCGTATTACCTCAAGTAGGCGCGCCCCTTGCCTGAAGTCTCAGGTTGTGGCGGCTGTATTTGCGCTGTGTGGCCGCCCGTCCAGCTAACTATGACCAACGAAGAGACCGCCGTCAAAGCCACGTATTTCAGCATTGCCGGCAACACCGGGCTGGCCTTGCTCAAGGGCCTGGCCGGCTATTTCGGCAATTCCTACGCCCTCGTGGCCGACGCCATCGAATCGACGGCCGACATATTTTCGTCGTTTCTGGTGCTGCTGGGCATCAAATACGCCAACCGGCCCGCCGACGACAACCACCCCTACGGCCACGGCCGCATCGAGCCGCTGGTAACCTTTTTGGTGGTGGGGTTTCTGATGACCTCAGCCACGGTAATTGCCTACGAAAGCATCCAAAACATTGGCACCCCGCACGCCCTGCCCAAGGCGTGGACGCTGCTGGTGCTGGGCGGCATCATTTGCTGGAAAGAACTATCGTTTCGGGCGGTGATGAAAAAGGCGGAGCTAACCAACAGCTCCTCGCTGAAAGCCGACGCCTGGCATCACCGCAGCGACGCCCTCACGTCGGTGGCCGCGTTTCTGGGCATCTCGTTTGCGCTGCTCATGGGCCCGGGCTACGAGGCCGCCGACGACTGGGCCGCCCTGCTGGCCGCCGGGTTGATTTTTTACAACAGCTACCACATTTTTCGCCCCGCTCTCGGCGAAATCCTCGACGAACACGTGCACGACGACCTGGTGGCCGACATCCGCCAGGTGGCCCTGACCGTGGACGGCGTGCTGGGCACCGAAAAATGCTTTGTGCGCAAAGCCGGCATGCAATACCACGTCGACCTCCACGCCACCGTGAGCGGCGACATCACCGTGCGCCAGGGCCACGAAATTGCTCACCGGCTGCAGGATGCGCTGCGCCGCGAGTTGCCACAGCTCGGCCACGTGCTCATTCACATCGAACCACAGGAGTAAGGGTTTTCCAATAAGGTGACGCACGCTGGTTAGCATATCACGTTCTTTCGATTCAGCAAGGTGGCACGCGGTGTTTGCAGAGCAGGCTTCCTTACCGTGCCACGCTGAACGCAATGCGCTTGGGCCGTTCTGCTTAGTATTGTAGCCTGCAATATTTACGCCGCTGCCGGCCGCCACGAAAACAGCCCTATGGAATTCAACAGCAAGAAGTTGGAGCGCACCTCGCGCGTGGTGTATTATGCCATTTCACTCATTCTGTGCGCTTTCCTGATTTTGCTGTCCAATCAGCTCATCGGCGACCTGGACACGGCCACCACCCGCCCGGAGTTCGATGGTTTTCTGAACGCTGACGCCGTGGCGGGCCTGCACCGCCGCCAAGCCAGCCTGCAAGCCGAGGTGCAACGCCTGCGCGACCGCAACGCGGTGGTGGAGCGCACCATGCTCACGGCCCAGCAGAACTACGCCAACGAAAAGCAGTCGTTCGAGAACTGGGTGAAAACCCGGAAAACCCTGGGCTCGCCCGACAAAGACGCGGAAGTGGTGAGCCGGGCCACGCGGCTCGATGAGTTTTATAAGGTGGAGCAAGCGTGGCGGGCGCAACTGGCGGCCCGGCAGGCGGCCATCGACGCCAAAGCGCGCCAACAGGCACGGCTGGAATCGCAGCTGGAGCGGGAAAATGAGCGAGCCGGCGAGAAATATGAGGCCGCGCTGAAGCGCTACGACCTGAAGGTGTTCCTGATTCGGCTGCTGTTTGTGGGGCCGGTGCTGGGCGTGGGCATCTTCTTTTTCATTCGCTACCGGCGGCACAAGTTTTGGCCGCTGTACATGGGGTTCACCCTGTTTTCGCTTTATGCCTTCTTCGTTGGCTTGGTGCCGTATCTGCCCAGCTACGGCGGCTACGTGCGCTCAGCGGTGGGCGTGGCGCTGTCGGTTGGGCTGGGCTACTACGCCATCAAAACCTTCCGGACCTACCTGGAGCGCAAGCAGCAAGAATTGCAAGCGTCCAGCCAGGAGCGGGCCAAGCACGTGCAGCTGGAAGCCGCCGAAAAAGCGTTGGAAAACCATTTTTGCCCGTCCTGCGGCAAAGAATTCATCTTGAAGAAATGGGAGTTTCCCCCGTCGGGCGATGCCAGCGCCACCTACAAGCTGGTGACGGATTTCTGCCGGCACTGCGGGTTGGAGCTGTTCTCAAACTGCCACAATTGCGGCAGCAAAAACTTCAGCCACCTGCCTTTTTGCGCCACCTGCGGCGCGCGGCCCCGCTCGGCCTCGCCTCAAGCCGTGGGCGCAGAAACGGTTTAGCTTGCGTGGCTAAGCAGAAACGCGGCGTGGACTGATGGCTTACGCCTGTGGGCGCTGCAGCTGCGCCGTGAATACCACCGCCAGCGCTGCCGTTTCGGTGCGCAGCCGCGAGGCGCCCAACGTTACCGGCCGGATGCCTTTTTCCTGCGCCAGCGCAATTTCCTGCGGCGTAAAATCTCCCTCCGGCCCGATGAGCACGCAGCAGCCGGGCCCGGTGCCTACCACCTGGGTCAGGGCTGTGCGCTCGCCCTCCTCTAGGTGCGCAATGAAAGTGGTTGCCGGGGCCACCGTTGCCACAAAAGCAGCGAAGTCGGTCAGCTCATCCAGCTGCGGCAGCCAAGCCTGGCCCGACTGTTTCATGGCGCTGACGGCAATTTTCTCCAGCCGCTCCAGTTTCAATGCGCGGCGCTCGGAGCGGGCGCAGCGCAGAAAGCTGATGCGCTCGACGCCCACTTCCACGGCTTTTTCCACGAACCATTCCATGCGGTCGAGGTTCTTGGTGGGGGCCACGGCCACGTGGGTGAAGTAGGGGCGGGGTGGCACCGTTTCGTGGCCGGTGATGCGCAGCTGGCAGCGCTTGGGGTTGGCGTCGGCCACGGCGGCCTGGTAGCGCCCGCCGCGGCCGTCGAGCAGCTCCACGGCGTCGCCGGTGCTCAGGCGCAGCACGCGCACGGCGTGTTTGCTTTCGTCTTCCGGCAGGGTGTAGGTGGGGCCGTCGAGGTCGGGGGCGAAGAAGGTGTGCATGGCCGCAAAGAACGGCAGCCGGTCCCAAAAGCCGATGTGCGGCCTTGGCGAGCAAAGCTCGGCCATAACGCGGCGTTTGGGCTTGGCGTACGCAAAAGCTCCACCTTTCCAGCTCCTTCCAACATGAATACTCCCCTGATTCCCCGCCCCCTGCACGGGGTGGCCGACTACCTCTACGTGCCCACGGTGGCGGCCGCGCCGGCGCTGTTTGGCTTTGCGCACGCCCGCACCCCCGCCCGGCTGGCCCGGCTCATCAGCGGCGGGGTGCTGGCCTCCACGCTCGTTACCCGCGCCGAATGGGGCGTGGTGAAGGCCATGCCCTACAAAACCCATTTGCTTCTGGACTTCGTGTCTGGCCTGGGGGCCATGGCGCTGCCTTGGCTGGCGGGCTTTTCCCGCAACCGTGCAGCTCGCAACACGTTTCTAACCATCGGGGCCATCAGCGTCGCGGCCGGACTGCTCTCGGGCGTTTTGGGCGATGCCGAAGAAATGCCGCTTGCCGCTGAGGAGTAAGGAGGCGTACCTGCGTCTTAGCGTGCGCCGTTCTGGCGGCTTCGTTCTGATTTCTCATAGGCCACCGCCCCCGGTCAACGCCGAGACGTGAGTACGCGACTCTACCCCCGTTTTATTCTGCCTTTCCACCTACAATTGCTTCATGAAAACCAACCTGAAAAAATTAAACGAGCAAGTCATCGTCATCACGGGCGCCACGTCGGGCATCGGCCTGGTGACGGCCCGCATGGCCGCCCGGCAGGGTGCCCGGCTGGTGCTCGCCGCCCGCAGCCAGGACGCGCTGCGCCGCTTATGCGAGGAAATAACCCAAACCGGTGGCCAGGCCATTTACGAAGTGGCCGACGTGAGCCAGCAGGCCGACGTGCAGCGCATTGCCCAGGCCGCCGAGCAGCGCTACGGCGGCTACGACACCTGGGTGAACAACGCCGGCGTGAGCATCTACGGCAAGCTGGAGCAGGTGCCCATTGAGGACATGCGCAAGCTGTTCGAGACCAATTTCTGGGGCGTCGTCTACGGCTCGCTGGAAGCGGCGCAGCACCTCAAGAAAAAAGGCGGGGCCATCATCAACGTGGGCAGCATCTTGTCCGACGTCACCGCCATTCTCCAAACCATCTACTCGGCCAGCAAGCACGCCGTGAAGGGCTTCAACGACGGCCTGCGCATGGAGCTGGAAATGGACGGTGCTCCGGTGGCCGTCACGCTCATCCAGCCCTCGTCCATCGACACGCCCTACACGGTGCACGCCAAAAACTACATGGACCGCGAAGCCAAGCACGGCCCGCCCGCCTACGCCCCCGACACCGTGGCCCGTGCCATTCTGCACGCCGCCGCCACGCCGGAGCGCGACATCGTGGTGGGCGGCGGCGGCCGTGCCTTCATCGGCCTGCAGCGCTGGACGCCCACGCTCTTCGACCAGTACATGGAAAAAGCCTTCGCCAAGCAAGAAAAGGCCGACGACGCCCCGCGCCCCCTGGCCCAAAACGGCCTCGACCGCGCCGCCGGCGCGCTCCGCGAGCGGGGCAACTACCCCGGCTACACCCGCGAAACCAGCTTCTACACCGAAGCCGTGACGGCCGGCAGCCCGGCCCTGCGCACGGCCCTGCTGGCCGGGGCCGGCGTGGCCCTGGCCGCCTGGCTGAACCGCAGCACCATCAAGAAACAACTGGATAAGCGGCGGCAATAGTCGCAGCAGACGCTAAGTGAGAATGTCAAGTAGCGGCTAGAGATACTGGATACATGGCAAAAGCCCCGTCGGCTGCAACCGACGGGGCTTTTTGGTGAGTGAACTACTGCGGAAGCTTACGCCTCTACTGCCACGCGGGGGGCCCCGGCCAGGATTTCCTCGTTGGCAAACTCGGCGTACTTCTTAAAGTTTTCGACGAACTTCTCGGCCAGGTCCGAGGCGGTTTTGTCGTAGGCTTCTTTGTCGGCCCAGGTGTTGCGCGGGTCCAGAATTTCGGAGGGCACGCCGGGCACGGCGCCGGGCACCATCATGCCGAAGACGGGGTGCTTGGTGAACTTCACGTCGTCGAGCTGGCCATTCAGCGCGGCCGTAATCATGGCGCGGGTGTAGGGCAGCTTCATGCGCGAGCCGGTGCCGTAGCTGCCGCCGGTCCAGCCGGTGTTGATGAGCCACACGTTGATGTCGGGGTTTTCGTCCATTTTCTGGCCCAGCATCTCGGCGTACTTGGTGGGATGCAGCGGCAGGAACACGGCGCCGAAGCAGGCCGAGAACGTAGTCTGCGGCTCGGTCACGCCCATTTCGGTGCCGGCCACCTTGGCCGTGTAGCCGCTCATGAACAGGTACATGGCGTGGCTCTTATCGAGCTTGCTGATGGGCGGAATCACGCCGAAGGCATCGGCCGTGAGGAAGAAAATGTTCTTCGGGGCATCGGCCACGCCGGGCTCGATGGCGTTCGGGATGAAGTTGATGGGGTAGGCGGTGCGCGTGTTTTCGGTCACCGACTTGTTGGCGTAATCCACGGTGTGGGTGCCGGGGATGAAGCGCGTGTTCTCCACGATGGCGCCGAAGCGGATGGCGTCGTAAATCTCGGGCTCCTTCTCCTTGCTCAGGTCGATTACTTTGGCGTAGCAGCCGCCTTCGAAGTTGAAGATGCCTTCGTCGGGCGTCCAGCCGTGCTCGTCGTCGCCGATGAGGCCGCGGTTGGGGTCGGCCGAGAGCGTCGTTTTGCCCGTGCCCGACAGACCGAAGAAGATGGCCGTGTCGCCGTCCTTGCCCACGTTGGCCGAGCAGTGCATGCTCAGCGTGTTGTGCTCGTGGGGCAGCAGGTAGTTCAGCACGCCGAAGATGCCTTTTTTCATCTCGCCGGCGTAGCCCGTGCCGCCAATCAGAATCATCTTCTTGGTGAAGTTGATGATGGCGAAGTTGGGCTGGCGGGTGCCGTCCACAGCCGGGTCGGCCTCGAACCCGGGCGCGCAGATGATGCTGAAATCAGGCGTCCAGGAGGTGTCAGCGCCTTCTTCAGGGCGTAGGAACATGTTATAGCAAAACAGGTTGTGCCAGGCCTGCTCGTTCACCACGCGCAGCTTGAGCTGGTAGTCGGGGTTGGCGCCGGCGTAAGCTTCGCGCACGTAAAGCTCTTTGTCGGCCAGGTAGGCCACCATTTTCTGGTGCAGCTGGTCGAATTTCTCGGGGGCGAAGGGGATGTTGATGTCGCCCCACCACACGCTCTCGGCGGTGTTTTCGTCTTTCACCACAAACCGGTCTTTGGGCGAGCGGCCGGTGAACTTGCCGGTGTCGGCCATCAGCGCGCCGGTATCGGTGAGGTGGCCTTCGCCGTTGCGCAGGGCGTGCTCCACGAGCGCAGCGGGCGTCAAATTGAGGTGAACGGTGGCGGTTTCGGTGAAGCCCAGAGGCTGCAAACGATTGTGGGCCGTGGCGGCAAGGGTGGGAGCTTGTTGCATGGCTATAAAGGGGTTAGGGGGAGGTTCTTGCGAAAGAGGATACAAAGGTAGAATTGCCGGGCCCAAGGGCACTGAAACAATTCATTTCTTTAACGGGACAAATTAAACCATGCCATCGGTGGGCCTTACATTTGTGCACCACATACGGCTAAACGGGGCCGTAGGGATGGGAATAATTTAACGCCTTGCTCGCCTAAGGTTTTCTTTGTCCCTGTTTTTTGTCGCGTCATGGCCACGGAAATTGCCCGCTACAACGGAATCTACGGTGACCACAAGGCCCAGATTTCGCACGATTACCTGCAGAGCCAGCTCATTGTGCCCCGCCAGCGCGTCACCGACTGGGGCCTGAAGCCGCACCTGCACGAAAATCTCTTTCAATTATTCTTTCTGGAGGCCGGGCGGGCTTCTTTTGGCGCGCCCGAGCCGGTGGAGCTGCGCACGCCGTGCCTGGTCATCATCCCGGCCAATACGGTGCACGGCTTCACGTTCAGCCCGCAGGTGAAGGGCCGCACCCTCACCTTATCGGAGGCCTTGCTCGACACCATTCTGCAAGCCACGCCGGGCGTGCTGGTCGAGCTAAACTCGGTGCACATCCTGTCCGATTTCAACTCCGAAGTCCGCTTTGCCGACTTGCAAGACCTGGAGCAGCAGATTCACGAAGAAATCAACTCCGACCTGCCCGGCAAGCAACTGGCCCTGAACGGCTATTTCAAGCTGCTTTTTGTGAAGATTTACCGCCTGCTGCAGCACAACCGCCGCCAGCAGGAGAGCCCCAACCGCGCGTTGCACTACTTCCGCGAGTTTCAGAAGGCCGTGGAGCGCACCGCGCCCTTCGAGAAAAAAATATCTGAGTTTGCCCGCGAGCTGAAGATTACGCAAGTGCACCTGAACCGCATTTGCCAGGCCGTGAAAGGCAAAACGGCCCAGCAGATAGTGCAGGCGCACACCATTCGGCGGGCGCACAACTACCTGCTCTACACCTCGCTTTCGGTGGCCGAAATTGCCTACGAGCTGCAGTTTGTCGACCCGGGGTATTTCACCCGTTTTTTCCGCAAGCAAACCGGGCTGGCGCCGGCCGCCTACCGGGCCAAAGCCTACCGGAGCGATGCCGCCAAGCCCGGCAAGGCCGAGCTGAGCGAAGGGTAGCCGGGCAATCAGGCCGCCGCCTTGCCGGGCCGGGCCAGCCCCATTAATGCCGAAACTTTCCTAGATTTACCGTGCCCGCATTGCACTACTGTTGCAATGATTGAGGTTCTGGCCTTTTCGCATCTCATTTCTCACCCCTTGTTTCCCCCTATGCAAACCATCCCCGCTCAGACCGAGCAGCCGCTCGCCGCGGAATCAACGAGCCACCCCAAGGGCCTGTACCTGCTGTTCGCCACCGAAATGTGGGAGCGGTTCAGCTACTACGGCATGCGCGCCGTGCTCGTGCTGTTCCTCACCAAGGCCATGATGATGGACAAGGCCTTTGCGTCCAAGTTCTACGGCGGCTACACCAGTTTGGTGTACCTCACGCCGCTCATCGGCGGCTTCATCTCGGACCGGTACTGGGGCAACCGGCGTTCCATCCTCACGGGTGGTTTGCTGATGGCGCTGGGGCAGTTTACGCTGTTTTTCTCGGCTTCCAACTATGGCGCGGCCGAAAGCCACGCCCTCAGCCACTGGCTGCTGTACCTGGGCCTGGGCGTGATGATTGTGGGAAACGGCTTCTTCAAGCCCAATATTTCTTCGATGGTGGGCTCGCTCTACGCGCCGGCCGACAAGCGCAAGGACGCCGCCTACACCATCTTCTACATGGGCATCAACCTGGGCTCGTTCATCGGCAACACCATCACCAGCCTCATCGGCGACACCGGCAACCCCGCCGATTTCCGCTGGGCGTTCCTGGCCTGCGGCGTCGCCATGCTGCTGGGCACGGTGATTTTCAACTGGGGCAAGGAGAAGTACCTGCACACGCCGGATGGCACCCAAGTGGGCCAGACGCCCGCCATTTCGGGCGGCGTGATGGGCGTGTACGCTTTGCTGCCCGTGCTGCTGGCCATCATCCTGGGCATTCTGTGGCTCGATTCGGCCAAATTCCCCACCATTGCGCCGCTGCTGGGCGTGGCCGTGCTGGGCATCGCCTTCATGATTTTCAGCGACAAATCCCTGAGCGGGGCCGATGTCAAGGGCATCATGGTGATTTTCATCGTGTCGTTTTTTGTAGTGTTCTTCTGGGCGGCGTTCGAGCAGGCTCCGGCCTCGCTCACGTTCTTCGCCGATGAGCAGATGAACCGCACCATCTTCGGCTACACCCTGCCGGCCAGCATTTTCCAGAACCTCAACGCCATTTTCGTAGTGGTGGGAGCCCCCATCATGGCCGCCGTCTGGACGGCCCTGGGCCGCCGCGGCGCCGAGCCGCCGTCCCCCCTCAAAATGGCCATTGGCCTGGCCCTGTTGGCCGCCGGCTACTTGGTGATGTGCTTTGGCGTGCACAACCTGCAGCCCGGCGTGAAGGTGAGCATGTTCTTCCTGGTGGCGCTGTATTTCCTGCACTCGGTGGGCGAGCTGTGCTTGTCGCCCATCGGCCTCTCGCTGGTGAACAAGCTGGCCCCGGTGAAATTTGCCTCGCTGCTGATGGCCGTGTGGTTCCTGGCCAACGCTGCCGCCAACTACCTGGCCGGCTACATGAGCAGCCTCTACCCGGACCCGAAATCGAACGCCACGCCGGAAATCCTCGGCTACCACATCACCAACCTCTACGACTTCTTCATGGTCTTCGTGGTTTCGGCCGCGGTGGCCGCTGGCATTTTGTTCCTCATCAGCGGCAAGCTGGCCAAGATGATGGACGCCCGCAACTACCCTGCGCCCGCTGCACAGGCGTAAGGCAGCGTTGTTTTCAATTTTCCACCAAGAAGCCCCCGGCCCTGCTGCGTCGGGGGCTTCTTGTTTGGGGTGGGGCGTTCATATTGGCGAGACTCGTGGCTTTGGATGGGCAACGTTTATGAGCAGGCCGTGAGAGGAATACTGCCGATTTTTTATTTTGCAGGGCCTTTCAACTGACCTCTTTTTCTATGAAACAATTTCTATTCTACTGCCTGTGGCTGAGCGTGCTGTGCGCCCAAGGCCAAGCGCCACGCTTCTGGGACCCCGCCAGTACCAACTCCCATTACGAAGCCCTCAAGCGTCAGCTAAGCACTCCGGCTACTACCCCAGCGGCGCTGCCTTCCGCGGGCATACAACAAAGCGCCGCGTCCACCGTGGCCCGCCCGGCTTGCTTTGAGCCTTTCGACACCACGGCCGCCGGGGGCTGGAGCAGCCTGGGCCGCAACGACGACACTTCTTTTGGGCCCGTTTCCTTAGGCTGGAATTTCTCGCTTTTCGGCGCTTTGTACAGCGAGGTGTACATCAACAACAACGGCAACATCACCTTCGATGCGCCATACGGTTCCTTCAACGCCCAGGACTTTCCTTTAGCTAGGCCCATGATTGCGCCGTTTTGGGCGGATGTGGATACCCAAAACCCCGCCAGCGGCACCGTGTGGTACAAGGTATTTCCGGACCGGCTGGTGGTGGTATGGAACAAGGTGGGCTACTTCAATCGCAAAGCCGATAAGAAAAACACCTTCCAACTGGTCATGAAGGCCAACACGGCGCCCAGCTTTTCCGGCAACGACGTGCTGTTTGCCTACGACGACATGCAGTGGACCACCAGCGATGCCTCAAGCGGCACGGGCGGTTTCGGTGGCATTCCGGCGTCTGTGGGCGTCAACAAAGGCAATAGCGTCGACTACATCCAGACCGGGAGATTTAACCTTAGCGGCAGCTTGGCACCGAACACTTCTTTTTCGGGCAATCCCGGCGGCGTCGACTGGCTGGACGGGCAATGCCTGGGCTACCGCGTGCGCGACGCCGGCAACGTGCCGCCCGCCGTGGCCGGGTTGCCGGCTGGCAACCTGCTCACCGTGAACCAGGGGCAGACCGTGGTGCTGCCCCTCCAGTTTTCGGGCCCGGAGACCGACGAGACGGTTTCCGTGTCGTCCAATTTCAACAGCGCGACGTTTTGCAACGCTACGGTGGGCGTGGCGGGCAACGGCGGCACCAACCCCACGCTGACGTTCTCAGTAACCGGCGCGCCCTGCAACGTGGGCACCCGCACCATCAATTTTACGGCCACCGACAACGGCCTGCCCGCGCCCGCGCAGGCCACCTTTGCCCTCACCGTGGTGGTGAACCCGGCCAACGGGCAATGGACTGGCGCCGCAAACACCGCCTACACCAACCCGGCGAACTGGAACAACAACACCGTGCCCGCCGCCACCGACAACGTGACCATCCCGGCCGGCGTGCCCAACATGCCCGTGCTGAGTACCAGCGCCGCCGTGGGCAGCCTGACCGTGGCCACCGGGGCCTCGCTCACGGTGGCCAGCGGCGGCGCCCTCAGCCTGAGCGGTGCCCTCACCAACAACGGCACCATCGGCGGGGCGGGCACCTTGCTCACCGCCGGCAGCGCCGCCCAGAGCTTTGGGGGCTCCAATGGCCTGCGCATTGCCAACCTAACAGTGGGCACCGCGGGCGTGCAGCTTGGCCGCCCGCTGGTCGTGACGCGCCTGCTGACGCTGAACGGCAACCTGACGTCCAACGGTAACCTGACCTTGGCGGCCGACGCCAGCGGCACGGCCATGGCGGTAAACAACGGCGCGGCCGCGGTGCTGGGCACCGCCACGGTACAGTGCTACCTCGACCCTGCGCTAAACCCGGGCCTGGGCTATCGCCACCTGGCCGCGCCCGTGGCCAATACCACGCTGGCCGACCTGACCACTGCCGGCTTCGCGCCCGTGGTAAACCCGGCCTACAACGGCGCCGCGAACCCCGGCCAGGTGACGCCCTTCCCCAATATTTTCTCCTATAACCAAGCCCTGGTGGCCGCCACCGGCAACGGTGCCACGGCCGACTTCGACAAGGGCTGGGTGTCGCCGGCCGCCACCACCGAGGCCCTGACGCCCGGCCGGGGCTACACCGTAAACCTAGCCGCCGGCCAAACCATCGATTTCGTGGGCACCCTGGGCAACGGGTCCGTTACGATTGGCGCCCTCGGCCGCGGCGTGCCGGCCCAGGCCGGTTGGCACTTGCTTGGCAACCCGTACCCGGCGCCCATCAACTGGACGCAGGCCTTTGCCGGGGCCTCGGGGCTCGATAATGCCGTGCACGTCTACAAATCGAGCGGGCCATACGCCGGTACCTACGCCAGCTACGTCAACGGCGTGGGCACCAACGGGGGCACTAACATTATCGGCTTGGGGCAGGGCTTCTTCGTGCGCGCCAGCACGCCCGGCGCCACCGCCAGCCTCAACCTGAGCAACGCTGCCCGCCTCAGCACCTACACCTCAGCCGCCCCGCAGCGTGGTACCGTCGAAACCCGCCTGCTGCTCCAGCTAAGCCTAAGCGGGGCCGGGGCCACCGACCAAGCCGCCCTATACTTCGAAACCGGTGCTACTGCGGGTTTCGATGCCGCTTTCGATGCGCCCAAGCTCACGGCCGGCCACCCCGTGCAGCTGGCCCTCGACGATGTGGCCGGCCCCCTGGCCATCAGCGGCCGGCCGCTGCTCGGCAACGCGCCGCTGACGGTGCCGCTGGCCGTGCGCGTAGCCCAGGCCGGCATCTACACGCTACGCGCCGACGAGCTGCTGAACCTGCCCGCCGGCGCCACCGTGCAGCTGCGCGACGCCCTGACTGGCACCGTCACGCCGCTGACGCTCCAGGCCACCTACACCTTCACCGCCGATGCCTCGCTGGCCGGGCCGCGTTTCTCGCTCATTTTCCAGCGCGGCCCGGCCCTGGCCACTGCCTCGGCCCAGCTGAGCGCCCAGGTTTCGGTGTTCCCCAACCCGGCCCATCAGCAGCTGTGGCTGGTCGTGCCCGGCAGCGCGCAGGCCGTCAGTGTAAGATTGGTCAATGCGCTGGGCCAGCTGGTGCTGCGCCAGGAACTGCCCGTAGCGCGTGGTGCCGGTGCGCAAGCCCTGGCCGTGGGCCATGCGGCGCCCGGCGTGTACACCCTCCACGTGGCCCTGCCCGAAGGCGTGGTGACGAAGCGCGTCGTTATTGAGTAGCGGGAGTTAGCGTAGTTAATGGCCCCACTCGCGCCGTGCCACTCCGTGCTCCAAACCAACAAAAAAGCCCCGCCGGCAATGCCAGCGGGGCTTTTCTATTCCTAACAGCGGGAGGCTGCCAGCGGCTCGACTTACATCATGCCGCCCATACCACCCATGCCGCCCATGCCGCCATCGCCGTGGCTATGGCCGCTTTCTTTGGGCTCGGGCTCATCCGAAATCACGGCTTCGGTCGTCAGCAGCAGGCCGGCGATGGAAGCAGCGTTTTCGAGGGCCAGACGGGTCACCTTGGTGGGGTCGATGATGCCAGCGGCCACCAGGTTTTCGTACCGGTCTTCGCGGGCGTTGTAGCCGTAGTCGCCTTTGCCTTCGATAACCTTCTGCACCACTACCGAGCCTTCGCCACCGGCGTTCTGCACGATGGTGCGCAGGGGAGCCTCCAGGGCCGTGCGGATGATGTTCACACCGGTCCGCTCGTCGGCGTTGATGGTGTCGACACCGGCCAGCGCCTCCAGGGCGCGCACCAGGGCCACGCCGCCGCCGGGCACCACGCCTTCCTCAACGGCGGCGCGGGTGGCATGCAGGGCGTCGTCCACCCGGTCTTTCTTCTCTTTCATTTCCACCTCGGTGCTGGCACCGATGTAGAGAATGGCCACACCGCCGCTCAGTTTGGCCAGGCGCTCTTGCAGCTTCTCCTTGTCGTAGTCCGACGTGGTGGTTTCCATCTGGGCCTTAATCTGGGCCACGCGGCCGCTGATGGCGTCTTTCGAGCCCTTGCCGTTCACGATGGTCGTGTTGTCCTTGTCGATGATGATTTTCTCCGCCGTACCGAGGTATTCCAGGGTGGCGTTTTCGAGCTTGTAGCCCTGCTCTTCGCTGATAACGGTACCGCCCGTGAGGGTGGCAATGTCTTCGAGCATGGCCTTGCGGCGGTCGCCGAAGCCAGGAGCCTTCACGGCGGCAATTTTCAGCGAGCCGCGCAGCTTGTTCACCACCAGGGTGGCGAGGGCTTCGCCGTCCACGTCTTCCGAAATAATGACGAGGGGCTTGCCGGTTTGCAGCACTTGCTCCAACACGGGCAGCAGCTCCTTCATGGTGCTCACCTTCTTGTCGTAGATGAGGACGAAGGGCGAGTCGAACTCAACCTCCATTTTCTCGGGGTTGGTTACGAAGTAGGGGGAGAGGTAGCCGCGGTCGAACTGCATGCCTTCCACCGTTTTTACTTCGGTTTCGGTGCCACGGGCTTCTTCCACGGTGATGACGCCTTCCTTGCCCACTTTCTCCATGGCGTCGGCAATCATCTTCCCGATTTCGGCGTCGTTGTTGGCCGAAATGGTGCCCACCTGGGCAATTTCCGCCGAGTTTTCAATCTTCTTCGACTGCGACTTCAGGTTGGCCACCACGGCCAGCACGGCCTTGTCGATGCCGCGCTTCAAGTCCATGGGGTTGGCACCGGCGGCCACGTTTTTCGAGCCGGCCGTGTAGATGGCCTGGGCCAGTACCGTAGCCGTCGTGGTGCCGTCACCGGCCTGGTCGGCCGTTTTCGAGGCCACTTCTTTCACGAGCTGGGCGCCCATGTTCTCGATGGGGTCGCGCAGCTCAATCTCCTTGGCCACGGTCACGCCGTCCTTGGTGATGGAGGGGGCGCCGAATTTCTTGTCAATGATGACGTTGCGGCCTTTCGGACCGAGGGTCACTTTCACGGCGTTGGCGAGTTTATTCACGCCGGCTTGTAGGCGGGCGCGGCCCTCCACGTCAAATTGGATGTTCTTAGCCATTTCTGGGAACTGAAGTAAGTAAGGTTAATAGGTGTTTTGGAATCTTCGCGGGCTAGGCCTGACGGCTTAGAGCACGGCGAAAATGTCCGACTCGCGCATGATGAGCAGGTCTTCGCCGTCGACGGTGATTTCGGTGCCGGCGTATTTGCCGTACAGCACCTGGTCGCCCACCTTCACCTGGGGCTTGATGAGCGAGCCGCTGTCAGCGGTTTTGCCTTCGCCTACGGCCACCACTTCACCGCGCTGGGGCTTCTCCTTGGCCGTATCGGGGATGATGATGCCGGATTTGGTTTTTTCCTCGGCGGCGGCGGCGCGAACAATGACGCGGTCGGCCAGCGGTTTCATGCTAAGTGCCATTCTGTGTGTGTTTGGGTTAGGTAAGATGTAAAATCAGGGTCTAGGCCCCCTCGTCATTTCCCGTGCCAGCCCCGGAAACCTGACAAAATGGGCAGTTTTTAGGAACTTTCGTGGCAGGGCCCCAGGACAAACACGCCTTGCGTGAAGCAAACTTGACAAGAATGCGACAGCTTAGCCAAGCCGCAAACGAAAAAGCCGGCGCTCCGCGGGGGAAGCACCGGCTTTTGCATCGGAAGCGCGAAGTGCGCGCTGGCTTATTGCTGGTTGGCCGGAGCCGGCGTGGCGGGCTGAGCCGGAGCCGTTGTGGGCGCGGTCGTGGTGCCGGCCGGAGCCTGCGCACCTGCGGGGGCCGGGGCGCCGGGAGCGGGGGCTGAAGGCGCCGGCAGCTTGGTTTCGAGGGCACGCTGCTGGTTGATGCTGCGAGCGGGGCCGCCGCCGGTCGACGTCAGCATGTGCGAGCCGAGCGACAGCACCACCAAACCAATGGCAAAGCCCCAAGTCAGTTTCTCCAGCAGGTCGCCGGTGCGCTTCACGCCCATCATGCTGGCGGCGCCGCCGGCGCTAAACTGGCTCGAAATTCCGCCTCCTTTGGGGTTTTGGGCCAGCACCACCAAGGCCAGCAGGAAGCACACGAGAAGAATGAGAACGATGAGTGCGATGTACATGTAGAGAAATAAAACAAAGAGGCGATTTACGCCGAAGGTTGCAAAGATTGTATTTGGGCCGCAAAGTACGCCATTTTTTCCGGCTGTTTCACCATCAGCTTCTCATAAATCTCAATGGCTCGAGCGGTTTTGCCCTGGCGCACAAAGATGCGGGCGAGGCTTTCAGACACCAGGTCGGGCTCGGCGCGGGTACTGCGCACGCTCAGGTCGGCCTGCGTGGTGGGCGAGGGCGGCAGCATGGCCGGCCGCGTGAGGCGCGGCTGGCGCTTCAGGAAGTTGTTGATGAGGTCGAGCGACGAGGGCAGCGCCGGGGTCGGCGGACGGTGCGTCGCCCAATGGTCGAGTAGCAGCGGGTCGGGTTCGAAGAAGGCCCCGGCGGGCGGTAGCGGCGTCGCCGGGGGCTGGCCGTCGGCCCCGGCGGGCGAGGTATTCTCGTTGGCCCCGACTTTGTCAGTCAGCAGGTTGAGTAGTTGCAAGGAGAAGCCCAGGCGGCTGCTTTCGCCGTAGCCGTAGCCAACGGCCTCGTCGCCGGTGAAGGCGGCCGGGGTGAGTGCAGGGGCCTCTGGGGTAGCCCCGCTGCCCACCGACAGGAAGTCGGCCGGAGCAGCCGGGCCGGCCAGGCTCAGGGTGACGGCAGCGGCGGCCCATTCGTCTACCAGGCCCGGCAGCTCATAGGCCGGCGGGGGCGGGGGCGGCTCGGCCAGCCCGAATTCAAAGCGGGCCTCGCCTACTTCGACCGGGGGCCGAATGGCGGGAGCCTGCGCGGGCAGGTCGGGCTCTTCGGCTAGCTCGGTGGGAGTTTCCATCTCCGGCGTTGGCGAGGCAGCCGAAATATCTACGCCTTCCTGGTCAACCAGAACCGGCGTCAGGGCGGCCTCAACAGCCACAGAAGGCGTGGGGTTTTCCTCTGGCGCAGCATCCGGCTCAGGCTCGGCCAGTGCCTCTGCAACGGGCGGCGAGGCAGGTTCCTCGGCAATCGGAACGTCGGCAATGAGCTCCGGGACTGACTCCGTCACCGGTTCCAGCACCGGTTCTGGAGCAACCTTAGCGGGCTCGGCTGCCGGTACCGTCGGGGTAGCCTCCGCGGGCTGCGCTTCGGCAGCAGGTGCTACCTCTGCAGCAGGGGCGGTAATTGGAATGGGCGCGGCCGGCGTCTCAATAGCAGCAGTTTCGACGACTGGCAGCGGCGCGATGGCAACGGGTGCGGCCGTAACCCGCTCGGCCGGCTCCTGGGCAACGGGCGGCTCGGCGGTGACTGGTTCGGTAGTGGGCACCGCTATTTCCGGCATTGTTTCCGGCGCGGGGGCCGGCTCTACTTCCTCAATCAGGCGGCGGAGCAAGGCCCGGTCGGCGGCGTAGGTAGCGGCGCGGCGCAGGCGCTGGCCGGCCAGCATGGTGCCCTGGTCGTGCGCGGCTTTGGCCAGCAGCAGGTGGGCCGTTTGGCAATACGGAAACGCCTGGGCCAGCTGCTCCAACTCGCGCACTTCCGCCTGGCCGAGGGCCGTGGGACGGGCAAGAACTTGCAAAAGCGTGGCGCGGGTCACGGGGCTAAACGGGCGTTAATAGAGCAGAAGCGAACAGGCAAATTCCTGAAATTCGCTGTATCGGCGCAAGAATGGGGCCGCAACATTACGTCAATTTACGCAAATACCCGCGCGCTTGCGCCACAACAAAATGGGGACGAGCCAACCTCGCCTGTGGCAATTGCCTCACCGGTTGAGGCTTATCGAACCGCGGCTTGCATCTGCCTACCAGTTGGCCACCGATTTATTGAAAATATCGGTGATGATTTTGTTCGTCGTGGTGCGCACGGCGTTGGGGTCGTTGTTAATCGTGGCGATGTTGCGGTCGGCCGCAAAGTCATCGAAGTTCTGAAACACCTGCTCGAAGCTCTGCTTGTCGTCTTTAGAATTGGTGAAGCGAATCTTGACCTGGATGGTGAGGCGGTTGGAGCCGGCCTGGCTCACGCCGCCCACTTGCTGAATGGCTGCCGGAGCAAAATCATAGGCAATGATGTTGCCGTCGAACTGCAGGTCGCCGTCGCGCGGCACCAGCTTGAGGTTGGTGTTGCGCTGGAAATAGTCCTTCAAATCCTCGGTGAAGCGCTGCGTCAGAAAGGCCGGGCCCATCGGCGCGTTGTTCTGAATGGTGGAGATGGAGATGGTGCGCACCGCTGGGTCGATGTTGGTGCCATTGAATGAGTAGATGCCGCAGCTGGTCAGCACGCTGCAAACTACCAGCCACAAGCCGCAAGCCAGTACGCGACACCAGTTGTTCAACTTGCTAAAAGCAAGTGACTTGTGACTAATAGCTTGCAGTGCCGATTCAAACTTGCTCCAGGTCATATTGCTTCAGTTTGCGGTACAGCGTGCGCTCCGAGATGCCCAAGTCGTGAGCAGCGTACTTGCGCTTGTTGTTGTGCTTTTTCAACGCCTTGAGTATCATCTCGCGTTCCTTCACGTCGAGAGACAGGGTTTCTTCCTCGGTTTCGTGCGGAATATCCTCTACCGGAGCCTCGTCGTCGTAGCCGGTGGTAGGCTCGGTGTTGTAGGTGTTCGGCGCAGGCGGCAGGAAGTATTCGGCCCCGGCGTTGCCGTCAAACGCGCCGGCGGCGCCGGTATTGCTGAAGAGGTGACTGTTTTGCCGCAGCAATTCCTGGGCCTCGTGGGGGCGTTGGCCGGTGGCCAGCTCCAGCACCATTTTCTTGAGGTCCGTCATGTCGCGGCGCATGTCGAACAGGATTTTGTAGAGCAGGTCCCGCTCCGAATAGCCGGCCGCCGACCCTTCGGGGGCGCCGGGGCCCAGCAGCATGGGCAGGCGGCTGGTCTGGTCCTGCGGCAGGTAGGGCGCCAGCCGCCGGGCGTCGAGCTCGCGCTCGGTTTCCAGCACCGAAATCTGCTCGGCAATATTCTTGAGCTGGCGGATGTTGCCAGGGAAGCGGAAGCGAGTCAGCGCCTGCACCGCATCGGGCGTCAGGGTGATGGGGCGGGTGCGGTACCGTTCGGCCGAATCGGAAGCAAACTTGCGGAAAAGCAGGTAGATGTCCTCGCCCCGCTCACGCAACGGTGGGACCGTGATGGGCACCGTGTTCAGGCGGTAGTATAGGTCTTCGCGGAAGGTGCCGGCCTGCACGCGGTCAAGCAGGTTGACGTTGGTGGCGGCCACCACGCGCACGTCGGTTTTCTGCACCTTGCTGGAGCCCACGCGAATAAACTCACCATTTTCCAGCACGCGCAGCAGGCGGGCCTGCGTGCCGAGCGGCATCTCGCCGATTTCGTCCAGGAAGATGGTGCCGCCGTTGGTAACCTCGAAATAGCCTTTGCGGGCCTCATTGGCGCCGGTGAAGGAGCCTTTTTCGTGGCCGAACAGCTCGGAGTCGATGGTGCCTTCGGGAATGGCGCCGCAGTTAATGGCGATGAACTGCCCGTGCTTGCGCGGCGACAAGGCGTGGATAATCTTGGAAAACGACTCCTTGCCCGACCCGCTTTCGCCGGTGATGAGCACCGTCATATCGGTGGGCGCCACCTGGGCGGCCACCTGAATGGCGTAGTTCAGCGCCGGCGCGTTGCCGATGATGCCGAACCGGAGCTTAATGGATTGGATTTCAGAAGGTGTCAAAGCTAGCTAGTTGTCCGTTGTCAGTTGTTAGTTGTCCGTTGTCAGAGAAGTACCTGGGGGCATCTTCGGCAACTTGTGATGCTGGTAGCAGGGAGCGGTAGTAGCGGATAAAGCCCTGCAGTAGCTTTTTGCAATCCGTCACTGCAGCCAGCAATTCCTGAAGTTCTATTTCAGCTAAATAGGCTAAATCGCGAGCTAGATAGGATTGGGTCTCTACTTCAAACAAGGAGCCCCTGGCAACAAACAGAAACTGCAGTGTGTCGCGGGTATGCTGCCGTCCGCAGCCTTCGGCGATGTTCGAAGGAGTAGAAACCGCTGCCCGGCGCATTTGATTGGTCAAGCCAAACAGCTCTTCCTTCGGAAACTGTTTGGTCAATTCATAAACTCGTTTAATCAGTTGCCGACTTTGCAGCCAAACACTCAATTCGGTATAAGACCTTTCCATCCGATAGAACAATCTAACAACTGACAACGAGCAACTGACAACTAAACAGCCTCGCCAAGCAAAGCCGCGCCGGTGGTGCTCGTGGCCAGTACGTTCACGTAGTCGCCTTTCTGAAAGTTTTGCTTTGGGAAGATGACGACTTGGTTCTGGCTGTTGCGGCCGCTCAGGTGCTCGGCCGAGCGTTTGGACGGGCCTTCTACCAGCACCTGGTGCACTTTGCCCACCATGCGGGCGTAGCGGGCGCGGGCGTGCACCTGCTGCCGGTCGATGACCTCCTGCAGGCGGCGCTTCTTCACTTCCAGCGGAATGTCGTCTTCCAGCTTGCGGGCGGCCAGCGTGCCGGGGCGCTCCGAGTAGAAGAAGTTGTAGCCCATGTCGTACTGCGCGAAGTCGATGAGGCTCAGCGTGTCCTGGTGCTCTTCCTCGGTTTCGGAGCAGAAGCCCGAAATCATGTCCGTCGAGATGGCGCAGTCGTCGCCCAAAATGCGGCGGATGGCTTGTACCCGCTCCTCGTACCAGGGCCGGTCGTAGGTGCGGTTCATCAGGGCGAGCACGCGGGAGTTGCCGCTCTGGGCGGGCAGGTGGATGTACTTGCAGATGTTGTCATGGCGCGCCATGGTGTGCAGCACCTCGTCGGTGATGTCCTTGGGGTGCGAGGTGGAGAAGCGCACGCGCAACGCAGGGCTGATGAGGGCCACGCGTTCCAGCAGCTGGGCAAAGTTGACGTGCTCCAAGCCGTCGGCGCTGGCCCATTTGTAGGAGTCCACGTTCTGGCCCAGCAGCGTCACTTCCTTGTAGCCGGCGGCCACCAGGGCCTGGGCTTCCTGCACAATGCTGTGCGCGTCGCGGCTGCGCTCACGGCCGCGGGTGAAAGGCACCACGCAGAAGGAGCACATGTTGTCGCAGCCGCGCATGATGCTGATGAAGGCCGTGATGCCGTTCGAGTTCAGGCGCACCGGCGTGATGTCGGCGTAGGTTTCTTCGCGGCTCAGCAACACGTTCACGCCTTTTTGGCCGCCGTCGACCTGGCTGATGAGGCCGGGTAGGTCGCGGTAGGCGTCGGGGCCCACCACGAGGTCCACTATCTTTTCTTCTTCCAGAAACTTGCTTTTCAGGCGCTCGGCCATGCAGCCGAGCACGCCTACCAGCATGCCGGGCTTGCGCTTTTTGTGCGAGTTGATTTGCTTGAGGCGCATGCGCACCGTTTGCTCGGCCTTCTCCCGAATGGAGCAGGTGTTGAGCAACACCAAGTCGGCGTTGGCGAGGTCGTCGGTAGTATCGAAGCCTTCATCGAAGAGGATGCTCGACACGATTTCGGAATCCGAGAAATTCATCTGGCAGCCGTAGCTCTCGATGTAGAGCTTGCGCTGCCGACCCGTGCGGGTAGCGGCCGTGATGCGCACCTCGCCGCTGGGCGTAGCCTCGGCAGCGGGGGCGGCAGTATCTAAAAAATCAAGAGTTAAGAGGGGCTGGGGCATAATTATAGCGCGTTTCGGCGGACGACAAAGATACAGCTTCGCTTGGTAAAATGACAGAATGGCAGAGACGGAAGCCGGGAACAGTTAGCAGAAATCGTTACAAATTGTTCACTGCTAACCGTTCACTGTTTATTGCTCATTGATAGTTGCGCCCAGCACCTCCAGCAGGGCTTTTGCCTTCAACAGGCACTCTTCGTACTCCCGCTCGGGGTCCGAGTCGAACGTAATGGCGGAGCCGACCTGGAAGCTGAGGTAGCCCGTGTCCTGCCGGTATTGCAGCGAGCGAATGACGACGTTGAAATCACAGTCGCCGTTGGGCCACACGTAGCCGATGCTGCCGCTGTAGAGGCCGCGCCGGGCGTTTTCGTAGTGCTCGATGAGCTGCATGGCCCGGATTTTGGGCGCGCCCGTCATTGAGCCCATGGGGAAGGCGGCGCGCAGCACGTCGACCAGCGTGGCGTCGGGCCTGGCGGTGGCTTCCACGGTCGAAATCATTTGCCAGAGGTGGCGGAAGGGGTAGAGGCCGAAGAGCTCGGGCACGCGCACGGTGCCGGTTTGGGCCACGCGGGCGAGGTCGTTGCGCACCAAGTCCACTATCATCAGGTTTTCGGCGCGCTCTTTTTCGTCGTGTAATAAGGCATTGCGCTGCTGCTCGTCTTCCGCCGGCGTGGCCCCGCGCCGGATGGTGCCCTTGATGGGCTGCGACAAAAGGCGCTGGCCCCGCCGGGCCACAAACCGTTCGGGCGAGGCGCACAGCAAAAACCGGTCGTGCCAGCGCACGAAGCCCGCGAAGGGAGCGGGCGACGCCGCCATCAGCCGCCAAAACACGTCGACGGGATTCAGCGAGACTTGCTCGGCGTAGAATTCCTGGCACAGATTCAACTCGTAAACCTCGCCATTCAGAATATCCGTTCTAATGGCTTCCACGGCGCGCAGGTATTCCGCCCTGGGCAGGCGGGGCCGTAGCACGGGCACGTGCGGTGCGGGAGTGGCGGGCAGCAGCTGGGCCAGAATTTGGGCTAGCACCCCGGCGGTTGCGCCGTGGACTTCCACGGCGTCTTCTCGCCAGCACAGCCAGGTTTCCGGCGCGAAGAAATGCAGCCGCGGCCAGCCCATGCCGTCGGCGTTGTGGCTGGAAAGGGCTTCGATATTGTTTTTGACGTCGTAGGTGATGAACCCGCACCGAAATACGGCCGGGGAGGTATCTGCTTCAAGTGCCGCCAACGACTCTACTGCCTGCGCCTGCGCCTGCGCCGACGCCACGGCCAGGATGCGGCGAAAAGGCCCTTCCGGGTAAGCCGCGTCGTTGGATTCAAAGTAGGCGCAATGCGGAAACTGCGCGGCCCACTGCACGGCCCGCCACCGAAAATCGGCGGGCAAATCGGCCAAAGAAACAAGCACAGGAGCAGCCGCGGAAACAGACACGGGAAAGCGGTTCAAGTAGGAGCCAGAGGGACAGCGCCATGCCAACAAGCCCCCAGCGGCCGGGGTTATTTCAGCTCGCGCAGCGCCAGCGTGGCTTTGGCGTCGGTGCTGTTTTTGTATTCGTGCCAGGGGTAGCGCAGGGCCTTCTCAAAATAAAAGCGGGCCTGGGCTTTTTTGCCGGCGTCTTTGGCCATGTAGCCTTGTTGGAGCGCGGCCTGGGGCGCAAAATAATACGGCGCTTTCGGGCCGGCCACCGTTTGCGTGCGCTCAAAGTAAAACCAGGCCGAATCGAGCCGGCCCAGGCCCTGAAAGGCGCGGGCCCGACGGTAGGGCTCCTCGATGCGGTCGCGCCAGAGCGTGGCGGGCGTCACGCGGAAGGAGCGCAGCGTGGCCAGGGCCTGCTGGTTGTAGCCGCCGTCGGTTTGCAGGCGAGCGCGGGTCAGTATGGGGTTCAGGGCTTGGGCCTCGTGGTAGTAGTGCTGGGCGTAGTTGTCCTCCTCCACGTCGGTAGGGCCGGGCTCGTTGATTTGGGCGCGGTAGCGGGCCACCGCAGCCGGCGGCGCCCCGCCCAGCCACGCCGCCAGGTAGAGCTTAAAGGCCGCATCCTTGCGGTAATGCACGCCCTTGTATTCCCGCAAAAACGTCAGGTTCTCGCGTTCCGAAGCCGCGTAGTCGCCCTGGTACAGCAGCAGGTCGGCGGCCATGTGGCGCAGGTAGGGCACCGGCTGGTAGCCCGGGCCGGTAGGCCGGGCGCGGTAGGCGGCCAGCGCCGCCTCGCCGTGGTGCTGGCGCTTGTTGATGCTGATGAGTAGGTAAGAAAACAGCAGGTTGTCGGGCTGCTGGGCGTGCAGGCGCTCGGCCAGGCGCAAGGCTTCCTCGGGCTTTTTGTAGTAGCCTTCCCGAATTAAGCTCAGGTAAATCTGGCTTTCCGTCTGAAAGTCGTGGGCCTGGGTGGCAGCCAGCGCCAAGTTGCGGAGGCCTTCGTTCGAGTCGGCCGTCAGGCCCAGCAAACTCAGCAGCCAGTGGTAGCCCTCGGGCAGGGAGCCCACGGCAAACTGCGAAATGCCCAGCGTCTTGCGCGCCGGCAGAAAACTTGGGTAATGCTTCACTACGTCCTGCATCTGGCGGTAGCCGCTGCGTAGGTGGTAGCCGCCCATCACCACGTGCTTGAACAGCAGCTGGCTCAGCCCCAGGTGCAGCGTGATTTCGGCCCGGGCGTAGTCGCGCAGGGCGCTGGCCGGTTGTTTATCGAGCACCTCCAAACGGGCTTCCTGCGCCTCTTCCGATGCATCGAAGCGGCTGGGGTCCTGGCTTAGAATAAGTTCGGCAAAGTCGATGCAGTTGGCCACCAGCAGGGGCGAGGCCGCCTTGGGGGCACCGGCCAGCTCGGACCGGAGCAGTTCGCGGGCGGGCCCCAGGCGCAGTTTCAGCACCTCGGCATAGGCCCGGCGGCTGGCGGGCGTGAGTTCGCCAGCCGCCGCGGCAGTGCTGGGCTGTTCGGCGGGCGTACTGGCCTGCGGTGGCATCGCAAAGCCTGAAACCAGCAGCCAGCCCGCCACCCCGCCCAGCCGCCGCACGCCCACCCAGCGCCGGAAAAAAGCAGCGCATACAGAAATACCGGCCAACAATGCCATAGGGTAACTTAACAAAAAAAGGAACGACGCGCGGCCGTTCCTTTTTACGATTTCAATCAGCAAGTCAGATTCGTGAGTTGCTCATTAGTCGAGCTTAAACCGCGCGGGCTTCCACGTCGGCCAGAATGCGGCCGCAGTGCTCGCACACGATGATTTTCTTGTGCGAGATGATGTCGGCCTGGCGCTGGGGCGGCACCGTGTTGAAGCAGCCGCCGCAGGCGTCGCGGCGCACCAACACCACGGCCAGGCCGTTGCGCACGTTGCCGCGGATGCGGGTGTAGGCCGTCAGCAGGCGGTCTTCCACCGGCTTGGTGGCTTCCTCGCGCTGGGCCATGATGGTGCGCTCCTCTTCCTCGTTCTCGCCCACGATGGTGTCGAGCTCCGATTTCTTGTTGTCGAGGTCCTTGCGGCGCTCGTCCAGCTTCGACTTGGTGCCGCTGATTTCGGCATTCTTCACGTCAATCTGGTACTGCGCCTCTTTGATTTTCTTGTCGGCAATCTGGATTTCCAGGCGCTGCAGCTCAATTTCCTTGGCAATGGCTTCGAACTCGCGGTTGTTGCGCACGTTCTGCTGCTGCTCGTCGTACTTCTTGATGAGGCTTTCGGCGTCTTTGCTGGCTTGCTTGCGGCTCTTGATGAAGTCGTTCAGACCCTGAATTTCTTCGTCAAATTTCTTCACGCGCACTTCGTAGCCCGCAATTTCGTCTTCCAAATCCCGCACTTCTTCGGGCAAATCGCCCCGCACGCGCCGGATTTCGTCGAGCTGCGAGTCGAGGTGCTGCAGGGTGAGCAGGGCTTCGAGCTTGGCGGCTACGGGAACGTCGGCGGGAGCCACGGCGGCACTTTTAGCAGTCATATTGAACGGGGTTCGTAGGGGTTTCAGCGATTAAGACCGCAAAAGTACGTCCAAATCCGGCCGTTAGCAAATCCCGAAACACCTCGCCGGTGAACTGTTCGCTCTCGAAATGGCCCACGTCGCAGAGCATGAGCCGGCCTTCCGCCCCGAAAAACTCGTGGTATTTCACGTCGCCGGTCACGTAGGCATCGGCCCCCGCCGCCCGCGCCGCGCCGATGAGGAACGCGCCCGCCCCGCCGCATAGCGCCACGGTTTTAATCGGTTTCTCGAACGCCGTGTGGCGCACCACCGGCACCAGCAGCTGCCGCTTCAGCAGCTGCCGGAATGCGGCCGGCGCCAGCGGCTCGGCCAATTCGCCCACCAGGCCAGCGCCTACGTCCTGGTGCACGTTTTCCAGCTTAATGAGCTCGTAGGCCACTTCCTCGTAGGGGTGCGCGGCACGCAAAGCGCGCAGCACCGCCGCCTGCCGGTGCAGCGGCAGCAGCACTTCCAGGCGCTTTTCGGCCACGGTTTCGGGCTGATTTGCAGCCCCGATGGCGGGCTGGGTGCCCGCGCCAGGCGTGAACGTGCCGGTGCCTTCGGTCTGGAAGCTACAAGCTGCATAACGGCCGACCTGGCCCGCGCCGGCGGCGTACAGCGCGGCCAGCACGCGGCCGGCCACGTCGGCTTGCTGGTCGTCGGGCCGGTTGGGCACGTAGGTGATGAGACGGGCCAGGATACCGCTCTGCGGGGCCAAAATACGGGTTTTCAACAGGCCCAGCTTCTCGGCCAGCTTGTCGTTGACGCCGCCGCGCACGTTGTCGAGGTTGGTGTGGGCGGCGTAAATGGCCACGTCGTTTTTAAGCGCGGCAATGATGGTTTGCTCCACTTCATTAGCTCCGGTGAGCCGCTTGAGGGGCCGAAAAATGACCGGGTGGTGCGCCACCACCACGTTGCAGCCCCGCCGCACGGCCTCGGCCACCACGGCGGGCGTGCAATCGAGGGTGATGAGCACGCCGGTGATTTCGGCCTGCGGGTTGCCGCATTGCAGGCCGGCGTTGTCGTAGCTTTCCTGATAGGCGAGGGGCGCGGCGGCTTCGAGCAGGCGGGCGAGGTCTTGAACGGTGGGCATTTTTCAAAAAGAGAAAGAGGGAATGACGAGGAGGATGGCGAGAGCAGTTGAGGCGTGCCCTTATTCTTCATTAATCAAGTTGCCCAGCGTGGCCACGTAGTTCGCCACGTTGGCGGCTTCGTTACGACTTTTATACTGCATGAGGTAGCGCGGGTGGTCGAGCACGATGACTTCTTTGAACAGGTCCAGCTCCGCGTTCAGGCGCTTAAAAAAGTCGCCATTGCGCTTGCCCAGGCTCACGGCCACATCGCGGCGCAGGCCCAGTTCCTCCACCTGCTGGCGCAGCGAAAGCCGGATGTCCGGCCACAGGGCTTTGACGAGCGCCGGAGCGTCGTAGTAATTGTAGTTCAGTCCGTTTTTCAGCAGCACCAGCGGGTAGAGGGAACTCACGTAGAAATGCTGGTAGAACTCCGCTGGCCCGCCCATGGCCGAAACGACTTTGTAGACGAACTGCGTGGAGGTCTCGGGGCGGCCGCGCGGCAGGTCGTTGGCAATGCCGCAGTGCTCGGCCAGGGCGGTGGGGTCGGTGAAAGCCACGCCGGTGCGGCCCATGCCCAGCCGGCCGGGGTTGATGCCCAGCAGGGCCACGCGGGGCTGGTTGTCGGCGTAAAATTTCTGGGCAAACCGGCTGAGCAGTTCCCGCACCGACGCTTCCCTAAAAGGACTCTGGGCTTCGACGCCCGCGGGCAAGGCCTGGGGCAGCGGAAATGTGGTGAGAAAGTGCAGCAAACGGTCGGCCAGCGTGGTCATGGCCCAAAAGTACGCGCCGGGTGCCGGCCAAACCCGCCGTACTTTTGAGGGCGTATGGCCCGTTTGCTGCTGTTGTTGCTGCTGCCGTTTTCCTGGCTTTATGCCGGCGTCATGGCCGTGCGCAACTGGCTGTACGACGCGGGCTGGAAGAAATCGGAAGCTTTTGCGGTGCCGCTGCTGGGCGTGGGCAACCTGCGGGTGGGCGGCACCGGCAAAACGCCCCACGTCATCTGGCTGGTCGAAGAGCTGTTGCGCCAGGGCCACCGCCCGGCCATTCTCAGCCGGGGCTACGGCCGCCAAACCACCGGCCCCCGCCTGGCCGGGGCCGCCGATTCGGCCCTTACCGTCGGCGACGAGCCCTGGCAGTACCACACGCAGTTTGCGGCGCAGGCAGTGCCCGTGGCCGTGGCCGAAAAGCGCGGCCTGGGCGTGGCGCTGTTGCTGGAAGCGCACCCCGAAGTCACGGTCATTGTGCTCGACGACGCCTACCAGCACCGCGCCGTGCGCCCGGCCCTGAACGTGCTGCTCACCGAATACGCCCGCCCTTTCTACGAAGACCATGTGCTGCCCGCCGGCCGCCTGCGCGAAAGCCGCCGCGGTGCCGCGCGGGCCGATGTGGTCATCGTCACGAAATGCCCGCCCGATTTGAGCGAAGCCGCACAGGCCGCGGTGGCGCAGCGCATCCGGCCGTATGCGCGGCCGGCGGTGCCGGTGCTGTTTTCGGCGTACGCGTATGGCGCGCCCCGGCCGCTGAGCCACGCGGAGAAGCTGGCGGCCCCGGCCGCGGGCCCGGCGCTACTGCTCACGGGCATTGCGCAGCCACAGCCGCTGCAGGAGCATCTTGAAGGTCAGGGGTATATCATTGCTCACCACGCGAACTTGCCGGACCACCACGCTTTCCAGCCGGCCGACCTCGACGCGCTGCAAGCGCATTGGCAGCTGGGCTGGCCTATTTTTACCACCGAAAAGGACGCGACGCGCCTGCAGCGCCCCGAATTGTGGGCCGGCCGGCCGGCGCTGGCCCTTCACACCTATACCATTCCGGTGCAGGTAGCGTTTTTGGGCAACGGCGCCGACGTGTTGCGGGCGCTGCTGCCCGGCCGAAGCGCTTCGCCCTGCTGAAATGATTTTAACCCTGCCGGGCTCCGGCGCATCCGATACCTGTTTGAAGGCCCCGCAACGAGGATTTTTGATTAATTGGCCGCGGTCGATGGGCGCGCTGCTGGTGCTGCTGGTGCGGCTGGCCGCGCCCGCCGCCCGCGCCCAAGTGCTCGACGACTCCACCAAGGTGGTGTATGGCCCCAAAACCACCCGCGTCATTTACGAGGCCGAGGTGCTGCGCGACTCCACCGCCGGCACGCTGCTCGACACCACGCTCACGCACTTTCCGCAGGAGCGGTTCTGGACCCACGACACCACGTTTCAGCAGGACCTGGGTGCCGTGGGCACCGCCACGCGGCCGCTGCTCTACCAGCCCAACCTGCAGCTGGGGGCCCGCCTGGGCCGCAACGTGTTCGACAAATACGCCCGCGACGCCAGCAAGGTGCCGTACTACGACTCCCGCTCGCCGTATTCGTTTTTCCGCTACATCCAGTCGGGCGCCGGCGAGCAGGTGTTTGAGTTCAGCTACAGCCGCAGCCTGAGGAAAAACTTCAGCGTGGGCATTGCCTACGAACGCATTGCCTCGAACAAGATTCTGGCCACTACTAGCCCGCGGGCCGGCTTGGTGGAACATTCCAACCTGCTGTTTTTCGGCCGTTACCAAACCGAAGACGAGCGTTACCACCTGCTGTTCAATTTCAGCAACGCCCGCCACCGCGCCGCTGAGCAGGGCGGCGTCTGGCCGCTAAAAACGCGCATACGTCCGGAGGGAGCGGGCATCAACGACAGCATTCCCGGCCCGGGCAGCGAAGAAACACCTGCCGACCTGTTCAAATACGCCCAACAGCGCGTGTACCTCACCCAAGCTGCCAACAACGAGGACCGCGACGAATTCTACTTCACGCACACCTACCGGCTGCTGGGCCGCGGCCTCACCGTGTACCACACCTTCGACGCCAAGCGCCAGTACAACAGCTTTTCCGATTTGGCCCTCCAGCGGCTTAACACCGCCGAAAACTTCTACCCCCGCGTGCTGTACTACCCCCGGGTGCTGCGCAACACGGCCGCCATTCTCGACCGCGTGGAATTTGCGCAGGTGGAAAACACGGCCGGCGTGCTGGGCCGCACCAAGGCGGTGGAGTACCGCCTCTACGGCCGCTACCGCACCGCCAGCCTAGTGTCGCGGGCGCTGGTCAACAACCAGGACTTCGGCGGGGCAATCAATACCGGGCTGCGCCTGGAGCAGGCCGCGCCGCGCCGCACGTTCAACGAGGTGTTTTTTGGGGGCACGGCGGCTTTCAACTACCGCACCATCTACGCCGTGGAGGCGGCGGGCGAGCTGCACCCCGTGTCCTTCGGGCCTGCCCAGAACGGGCCTGAGTATTGGGCCCGGGCCTCGGTGCGCACCGGGCCGCTGTCGGCTGAAGCCTTAAGCACGTCGTACGCGCCCACGCTCACGCAGCAGGAGCTGGTGGGCAACAACTACGAGTGGCACCACCTGCCCGGCTCGGCCACCGAATTCAGCAACACCAACACCACCCAGCTCACCGGCCGCCTGCGGGTGAAACTGCCCGACCTCGGCCTGCTCAACCAGCAGCACTTCGAAGCCAGCGCCAGCCTGGTCAACATCGGCAATCTGGTGTATTACGACACCACCGCCATGCCCACGCAGGAAACCACCGCCCGCAACCTGCAGGTGCTGGCGGCCCGGCACCAAGTGCACCTGGGCCGGGTGGCCTTCGACAACCAGGCCACCTACACCCGCGGCGGCGACGTGAACGGCCTGCGCATTCCCGCGCTGGTGAGCAACTCGCGGGTGTACTACGAAAGCTACATTTTCCGCCGGGCGCTGTTCAGCCAGATTGGCGCCGAGGTGTACTATCAGTCGCGCTACCGGGCCTTCGACTACAGCCCCAGCACGCAGCAGTTCTACCAGCAAAACACGTTCACCATCCGCAACTACGCCGTGGCCAACGTGTTTCTTACCGCCGACATCAAAGCCGTGTCGGTGTTCCTCAAAATGGCCTACATCAACCAGGGCCTGTTGGGCGACGGCTATTTCACCACCCCGTACTACACCGGGTACCCGCGCCGCTTTCAGTTCGGCGTGAAATGGAATTTCTTTAACTAGGAATCAGGAAATGAAAGAGAAAACCATCCTGAAATTGAAACTGAACACCGACCCGCGCTGGGTCGATATCGCCGAGAAAAACATCGAGGACATCCTGGTAGACCACGCCTGGTGCGAGCAAAAAGCCGCCAGCACCGGCATCAGCATGATTATCCACTACCCCGAGAAAACGCGGCTGGTGGACGAGCTGACCGACCTCGTGGCCGAGGAGTGGAGCCACTTCGAGCGGGTGCTGCTGGAGCTGCGCAAGCGCGGCTACGCCCTGGGCCGCCCCCGCAAAGACGAATACGTGGTGCAGCTGCTGGCCCACGTGCGCAAAGGCGGCGCCCGCGAGCGTCAGCTCATGGACCAACTTCTGGTGTCGGCCCTCATCGAAGCGCGCAGCTGCGAGCGGTTTAAGCTGCTCTGGCAAAACATCGCCGACCAGGAGCTTAGTAAATTCTACTACGAGCTGATGGTGTCCGAAGCCGCGCACTTCGTGAGCTATGTAGACTTGGCCAAGGAATACTGCGACCCGAAACAGGTGGACGAACGGCTACAGGAATTGCTGAAAATCGAAGGCGAAATCATCACCAATCTGCCCGTGCGCGATGACCGGATGCACTAGGCATTACAATAGAATCGACACCGGCTTACAGCTTAATTATTAGTTAGTTTGATTCCTGGTAGTTGAGAAATGCCTTAGCTGCACCGTGTCAGTTGCCTCTTGAGGGCTTTAATAAATCTATTCTTGTAATAAGAGCTAATGCCGAAAAAGAAAGGCAGTCTGCCGGTGCGAGACGTAGAACGATACTGAAAATTTAGAAAAATAATATTGGGTTGGGAAATGATTTCCGGACTCAGAAATTTAAAGAGATACTGGTTTAAAGTAGGCTCTTTAATTGTTGTATTGGAATTGTAGCCCCAATTCACGGAGTCAAGGGCTGTGCTGATTAATTGGTTGTTTTCCTCGCTCGTAAGCCCTGTTGTAACAGAACAGAAGTTGTCGTCTTTCCACTGATAATATGCCACAATTAGTGTGGCTATTATTGCAGCAGGCAGTGGGGTAAATCCGAAGCCCAGTGAAGCGCAGAAAACTATGATGAGGAGGGTTAGTACGATTGCGGCCTGAAAGCCGCCCATCAGGACATCATACCAATACCCGTCTTTTCTTCGCCGTTTCATTTTGCACTATAGTGCCGGCAGCACGGTCCCGCGCACCTCGCCAAAGCCAATTCGCACGCCATCCTTTTCAGCAAAGCCACGCATGGTCACCGTGTCGCCGTCGAGCAGGAATTTGCGCTCTGAGCCATTGGCCAGGGGCACGGGGCGGGTGCCGCGCCAGGCCAGCTCCAGCATCGAGCCCAGCGAGTCGGGCGTGGGGCCCGAGATGGTGCCGGAGGCGTAGAGGTCGCCGGCTTCGAGGTTACAGCCGTTGGAGGCGTGGTGGGCGAGCTGCTGGGCCATGCTCCAGTACATGAGGCCAAAATTGGTGCGGCTGATGGTGGTTTCGGGCCCGCCAGCGGGCGTGAGGGCCACTTCGAGGTGCACGTCGAAGTTGTGCGCGCCGCTTTGCTGCAGGTAGGGCAGGGGCGTGGGCTCCTGCACCGGGCCGGGCGTGCGGAAGGGCTCCAGCGCATCCAGCGTCACCACCCAAGGCGCCACGCTGCTGCCAAAGTTTTTGCCCAGAAACGGGCCCAGCGGCACGTATTCCCAGCTTTGCAGGTCGCGGGCGCTCCAGTCGTTGAACAGGCACAGGCCGAAGATGTGCTCTTCGGCTTCGGCCAGCGGCACGGTGCTGCCCAGTTCGGTGCCGGTGCCCACCACGAAGGCCATTTCGAGCTCAAAGTCGAGCTGGCGGCTGGGGCCGAAGGTGGGCGCGGCTTCGTCGGGGGCTTTGCGCTGGCCGTTGGGCCGGCGGATATTAGTGCCCGACACCACGATGCTGCTGGTGCGGCCGTGGTAGCCGATGGGCAGGTGGCGCCAGTTGGGCAGCAGGGCATTGGCCGGGTCCCGAAACATGGTGCCCACGTTGGTGGCGTGCTCGATGCTGCTGTAAAAGTCGGTGTAGTTGCTGGGCTTCACCGGGCGCAGCATGCGCACCTCGGACTGGCGCAGCAGGCAGGCGCGCACGGCCTCTTCGTGGTCGCGCAGGCGGGGCTCATCGTGGCGCAGCAGCTCGCTCACGCGCTGGCGCACGGCCCGCCACGCCGGCCGGCCCAGCTTCAGAAACCCGTTGAGTGAACGGCGGCGAAACACCTTGGGCTGGGCGTCGCCCAATTCGGTCAGGTCCTCAAAAAAGCCGTGCTGGCTGGCCGCGTACAAATCGAGCACGTAGCGCCCGATGGCCACGGCCAGGCGCGTGCCCCGCTCCTCGGTTTCGAACACGCCAAAAGGCAGGTTTTGAATGGGAAAATCGGAGCCGGGGGCAATGTCAATCCAGGAGCGGAGGGCAGGCGAGTTGGGCGAAGTGGCCATGACGGGAGAAAGGGTACGGCGCAAAAGTAGGGCAAGGCCGTGCTTTCGGGCTGTTCAGCTTGATTGGCTGCCGTTTTTTGCAAACATTGCGTCTCCTCCTTTTCCCGCTGCTTCCTGCATGATTCACCCCGATACCGAACTGCGTTTCATCAGCCCCGAAGTTGGCTTCGGCGTGGTGGCCACCGCGCTGATTCCCAAAGGCACCATCACCTGGGTGTTCGATTCCCTTGACCAGATTATCTCACCCGCGGCCCTGGCCCTGATGCACCCGCTGCAGCAGGCCTTTCTGGAAAAATACTGCTACCGCGACCATCACGGCGATTACGTGCTGTGCGGCGACCATTCGCGCTTCGTCAACCACAGCTTTCGGTCTAGCTGCATCAGCACGGCCTACAACTGCGAACTGGCCGTGCGCGACATCCATCCCGGCGAGGAACTCACCGACGATTACGGCTACCTCAACCTCACCGAGCCCTTCGACTGCCTGCCCGAGCCCGGCAGCCCGCGCACCCAAGCCCTGCCCGACGACTTGCTCCGTTTCCACGCCGACTGGGACGCGCAGCTGCTCTCGGCCTTTACGGCATTCAACGGGGTAGCCCAGCCGCTTTTGGCGCTTTTAGCGCCAGAGCAGCGGCGTGAGGTGCTGGCCGTGGCCAACGGCCAGCGCCCAATGGCGTCCATATTGAACTGCTATTACCAGGAAAAAGCAGCGCGGCCGTCGTAGCCCGCGTCCCCGCACGTGCTACACGGCGTGAGGACGCGGGCTACAACGGCCGCGTTGCGTAAGCAGTTGGCTTATTTGGCCTCGACGGCGGTGATTTCGGGCACGGCTTTTTTCACCGTGTCTTCCAGGCCGGCGCGGGTCATTGGCGACATGGGGCAGGCGCCACAAGCGCCCTGCCACTCCAGCTGGAGCACGCCGTCGGGCGTGATGTTGGCCACGCGCACGTTGCCGCCGTCGGTGGCCAGGTAGGGGCGCAGGGTGTCCAGAGCCGCTTCAATCCGGGGCATGAGGGGGTGCTCGAAAGCTGGGGCGACGGTTGACATTTCCACGGACATTATTAGGAATTCATCTGCACGACGGCCGTTTTGGGGGCCACGTTGTTGCGGATACTTACTTGTCGGGCCACGGCTTCGGCCAACTCGGCAAAGCGCTGGCCAACTTCGGATTTGGGGTCGAGCACGGCGGGCTGGCCCTGGTCGCCGTTTTCGCGGATGGTTTGCACCAGCGGCAGCTGGCCCAGCAGCGGGATGTCGTGCTGCGCGGCGAGACGCTGGCCGCCGCCTTCGCCAAAAATAAAGTACTTGTTCTCGGGCAGCTCGGCCGGCGTGAACCACGCCATGTTTTCCACCACGCCCAGCACGGGCACGTTGATTTGCGGCTGGCGGAACATCTGCAGGCCTTTCTGGGCATCGGCCAGGGCCACTTTCTGCGGCGTGGTCACGATGACGGCGCCCGTCACGGGCACGGTTTGCACCAGCGTGAGGTGAATGTCGGAGGTGCCGGGCGGCAGGTCGAGCAGCAGGTAGTCGAGCTCGCCCCAATCCACTTCGGTGATGAACTGCTTGAGCGCCGACGAGGCCATGGGCCCGCGCCACACAATGGCGCTTTCGGCCGGGGCCAGGAAGCCGATGCTCATCAGCTTCACGCCGTACTTGATGATGGGCTGAATGAGGTTTTTGCCGTTGGGGCCTTGGAACACGTGCGGGGCTTCGTTCTCCACCCCAAACATGACCGGCATGCTGGGGCCCGAAATGTCGGCGTCGACCAAGCCCACCTTGGCGCCGGTGGCGGCCAGGGCCACGGCCAGGTTGGCCGTCACGGTGCTTTTGCCCACGCCGCCCTTGCCGGAGGCGATGGCAATAATATTTTTCACGCCGGGCAGCAGGTCGCCGCGGTTGTGGCGGCCGGTGGTCACGCGCGAGGTCATCGTAATCACCACGTTGGCGTCTTTGGCCACCATGGTGTGGATGGCGCGCTCGCAGGCGTCGTGAATGAGCTGCTTGAGGGGGCAGGCGGGCGTGGTAAGCACCACGGTGAAGGCGACGGTAAGGCCGTCAATCTCAATGTTCTCAATCATGTTGAGCGTCACGAGGTCCTGGCCCAGGTCGGGCTCTTCCACGTAGCTCAGGGCTTTGAGAACGGCTTCTTTGGTAATCATCATGGGGGTGGGCTAGGCGCCGGAAGGGCGGGCCGCAAAGATAACCCCGGAAGCGCCGGAGCGGTTCGGAAGATGCAAAAATGCAGGTCTAACTATCAAAAAATCTGCTTTTTCGGCTTGCAATTATTCGACATTTTTCCCACATATTTACAGGCATGCCCCTGGCAGTAATCTAAAGATTTTACACTGTTTACCTTATCTATATGCAAAACCTCGACTCTGCGAACCGTTCACTCCTTGCCGATGCCCGGGCGTTTCCCGACGGCCAGCCCGAGGCCGAGGAGGTAGTCGTGTTTGAGCTCTTGGTGCCGGGCGCCGCCAAAGTGCCGCCCCAGCGCCAGTACCTCGAAGTTGCCTCGCTGGTGGTGTTGCCGTCGTCGGTGAGCAGCACCGTGCCCAGCACCATCGTCACCGATTTGCGCGTGAGCGACACCGCCCGCCGCCTCACCTGGAAAGTGACGGCCACGCTGACGGCGCCCCCCGCGCAGGCCCGGCGCCACTAGCGGCTCCGGGCGGCCGTAGCTGCTTATTGCAAAAACTCCAGCTGGCGCGAGGCCAGCAAGCCTTCGGGCACGCTGAGCGCGCCGGTGTGTGGGTCGATGAGGCCGTTGCGCTCGTCTTCGATGTTGGTGGCCTGGGTGTACACGTCGCCCGCAATGGGGCGGGTGCGCAGCTCCTGCTTAAAGGCCTTGATGCTGTTGGTGCGGGATTCGGCGTCGGCCGGGCCGCCGTAATCCGAAAAGCCAAAGCCGCCCCACTCGCTCACAATCAGCGGCACCTGGCGGCGGTAGAAGAACGGGTCGCCCACCACCAGGGGGAAAGCGGCCGTGCCGTCCATCTGGCCGCCCACCAAGCGGTCGAGCAGCTCCTGCCAGCGGGCCAGGTCGGGGGTGTAGAGGTGGGCCGTGAGCAGGTCCGATTTCAGGCGGCCGGTGTAGGAAATGTGGTGCCAGCCGTCGTTGTCGACCACCAGAAACTGCGGATAGGCAATCTGCATGAAGTGGTAGGTGTCGACGATGTACTCGCGCGTTTCGGGGTTGGTGGCAATGTCCTGGGCGCCCCAGTCCTCGTTGTAGAGGCTCCAGATGATGATGCTGGGGTGGGTTTCGCTCAGCGTGACGAGGCGCAGCAGCTCGGCGCGGTGGTTTTCGCGGCTGCGCGGGGTGGAGCTGTGCGGGCTGGGCACTTCCACCCACAGCAGCAGGCCCAGCTCATCGGCCAGATTGTAGATGCGCGGGTCGATGCCGGCGATGTGCACACGGACCAGGTTGCAGCCCAGGGCTTTCATGGCGTGCATGTGGCGTTGCATTTCTTCCAGCGTGGCCTGGCCGGGCTGGTAGAGAATGCCGTCGAGGTAGGTGGGCTGGTTGTTGAGGTACACGTAGCGGCCGCGCGCCTCAATCTTGCGCAGCCCAAACAGCGTTTCAATCTGGGCGGCGTAGCCATCGGCGTCGATTAGGCAGGCCACCAAGCGGTAGCGGTTGGGCGCCTCGGGGCTCCAGAGCTCGGCGCCGGGCACCTCCAGCACCACGCGCTGCTGCCACTGCCCGGGTTCTAGGTGCAGCGGAAAGTCGGAGGAGGCGAGCGGGGCCGTGCGGTCGGACGTGAGCGGGTCGAAGACCTGCAGGCGGATGAGGTAGTCGCCGGCATCGTGAATGCGCAGCGTCAGGTTGAAGCGCACCAGCTGGTCTTCCACCACGCTCACCACGCCCACGCGCGAGCGCAGGCGGTTGCGCTCCACGGTTTCGAGCCACACGCTGCGCACGGCGCCGGTATACGTTTGGTACCAAATGCCGCCGCGCTTGTACACGTGCGATTCCTGCTTACCGCGGGGCGTCTCGGCGTCCATCGTGTCCACGATGCGCACGGTGAGGCGGTTCACGAGGTGCAGGTTTTCCTCATTCAGCTCGTAGCTGAAGGAAGTGTACTCGCCGTAGTGCACGTCTTCGCCCTCAATGGTGCTCAGAGGCTGGCCGTTGAGCCACACCCGCGTTTCGTAGCCGCAGGCCCCAAACGTGAGTTGAATGAGGGAGCGCGCCTGGGGTTCGGCTACTTCGGGCAGGTTGAACTCGCGCTCGTACCACACCACAATTTTGTCGTGCCAGGCGGCGCCGTCCTGCTGGCCCCGCACTTCGGCCAAATGAGCTTCGACCGAGCCGGGCCACTGGGCCAGGTGCTCGTAGTTGTGGCCCAGGGCCCAGTCGTCGCGCAGGCCCACGTCTTCCGCATCGTGGGCAAATTTCCATTGGCCGTCGAGCAGCACGTGGCTGCTCATGCGCAGCACGGCGCGGGGTAGGGGATTGGTAAAATCCTCGGGTGTTTCCTCTTCGGGCCGGCTGGCCGAGAGTGAATAGTTGGATGGGTTCAGGTCCTCCATGCGGGCAAGGGTAGGGGCGCAGCGAGATAAGCTGTGCCTGACATACCCCTGCTAACGGGCATACTCATCAGAATGATGCACACCAACCCATCGAATGACAAACCGCCTGCGGCATTGGCGGCTTGCAAGTCGGCCGTCGCGCTGCGGCTACAGCTGCACGCCCATGGCCAGCCCGGCCCCGCCGCCGGGGGCGTAGGTGGGCACCAGCAGCAGCTTGTGGGCCAGCCGCTGCGGCAGCAGTTTGGTGAGCGCCGGGTAGGCGTGCCACACCGTTTCGGCCGAGAGGAAGCCGATGGCGGCGCCGGCCAGCACGTCGGTGGCCCAGTGCTTGTTGCCGAGCACGCGCATGGTGCCGGTAGCAGTGGCCACGGCGTAGCCGGTCACGCTCACCCAGGGGTATTGGCGGCCGTATTGCTCGTGCAGCAGCGTGGCCGTGAGGAAGGCCTGCGAGGTGTGCGACGACGGAAACGAACTCAGGTCCTGGGCGTTGTAGGGCCGGGGCTCGGCGGTGATGCGCTTGAGGTGGTTGACCACGCCCTGGTCCAGCTCGTGCGCCACCAGGTAGATGAGCGTGAAGCCCAGCGGCGTGCGCACGCCTTGGTGGCCGGTGGCCATCAGCCCGTAGGCCAGAGCCAGGGGCGCGTGGCGCGTGTAGTCGTCGAGGCCATGCGCGTCGAAGCCGCTGAAAACCTCCTGCGTTTCTTCCTGCAGGTCCTGCTTGGCCTTGCACAGGGTTTGGTTGAAGGTGGGCTTGTGGGCCAGCACGCCCACGCCAATGGCCACCGACGGCACGGCCACGCGCAACAGAGCCGCGCGCAGGTGCCCGGCGGGCCGGGCCGTTACCGAATCGGGCAATGGGCGGGTGGGAGCCTGGGCGGCGACCTGGATGCACGGCCACCCGGCCAGCAGCAAAAGCAAGCGCAACCGAATCAACATAAAAGCAGGACCTGGATGTGGATTTTAAATCTACACACGGCCGCGCCCGAAACGAAACAAAAACCGGTGAGTGGAAGGCTTTTCCCCTTGAGCAGCCGGTCTGACGCGGCCACCCGCCGGGCACAAAAAAGCCTCTGCCTGACGGGGCAGAGGCTTTGGACTGCTTTCGGGCGCGGCTCAGGTCTTTTGCTTCTTTTTCTTGGCCGCCGGGAAAAGGATGTTGTTCAGGATGAGGCGGTAGCCGGGGGAGTTGGGGTGCAGGGCCAGGTCGGTGGGCTCCTCGCCCACCAGGTGCTGGTAGTCTTCGGGGTCGTGGCCGCCGTAGAACGTCCAGGTGCCTTTGCCGAGCGAGCCGTGCACGTAGCGCGCCTCGCCGGTTTGTTTGGTGTCGCCCATTATCACCACATCGGGTTTCACGAGGCTTTTGCGGAAGGCCGTGGTCTGGCCCATGAAGCCGTGAATGGTTTTTTCGTGGTTCTGGCACAGCATGGTGGGCACCGGGTCGTACTTGGCCGAGAAGGTGAAGAGCTGGAAATAGTCGTTCTGCTCGCCCAAGCCCCGCTCGCCGGGCTGCATGTCGATGTTGGAGTACTCGTACTCAAACGGGTTGGTTTTGAGCTGGAAGTTCTGGAAAGCCAGGCAGCGGTTAAAGTTGAGCTTGGATTGGGCGCTGGGGTCGGCGGGGTCGCCGTCGTACATGCTTTCCACCATGTCGATGCCCAGGCCGGCCAAGGCGATGTCGTAGCTGTCGGTGGCCGAGCACATGGCAAACAAAAAGCCGCCGCCGGCAATGAATTCCTGCATTTTGGTGGCCACGGCGCCCTTCATCACGCTCACCTTGGCAAAGCCGTTGCGCTTGGCGGCGGCTTCGGCGTCGCGCACCTGCTGCTGGTACCAGGGGTAATTGCGGTAGGTGGCGTAGAACTTGCCGTATTCGCCCGTGAAGTCTTCGTGGTGCAGGTGCAGCCAGTCGTACTTGGGCAGCTCGCCCTTCAGCACTTCGTCGTCGTAAATCTGGGTGTAAGGAATTTCGGCGTAGGTGAGCACCATGGTCACGGCGTCGTCCCAGGGCTGCTTGCCTTTGGGCGTGTACACCGCAATTTTGGGCACCTTCTCCAGCTTCATCACGTCCATGTTGGCGTTGGGGTCGGCTATTTCCTGCAGGATGCCGGTGTACTGCGCTTCGCTGATGACCTGAAACGTGACGCCGCGCACGGCCAGCTCATTCTCAGCCGCCGAGCTGGTTTCGAAGGCAAACGAGCCGCCGCGGTAGTTGAGCAGCCAGTCGACGGGCACCTCGCGCTGCAGCAGCCAAAACGCCACCCCGTAGGCCTTGAGGGCCTCTTTTTGGGTGTTGTCCATGGGGATGAACACGTGGTTGGCGCGCGCGGCCAGCGGGGCGGCCACGCCGGCCGCCGCCATCAGCCAAAACAAGAAAAAACGCTTGAGCAGCATAAGATTTTAGCAAAAGAAACGCATGTCCGCAACGAGGTTGCGGCGCCTGTGGTTCAAGTTAGGCGCCGGCCGCCGAACTTTGGGCTTGCAGCGCATGCTTTCGCTTGCGCTTGAAGAAAGGCACAAGCCGAAGCATGTGCTACAACACCCTTGCCATGAGCCCTTTCGAAAACGTTCGCGAAGCTTTCCGTTCCATCCGCGCCAATCTGCTGCGCACCGTCCTCACGGCCCTCATCCTCAGCATCGGGCTGTTTGCGCTGGTGGGCATCCTCACCAGCATCGACGCCATGAAAAGCTCGCTGTCCGAAACCTTCGCCAGCCTGGGTGCCAATTCCTTTGAGCTGCACGCCAAGGGCTACACCAACCGCTCCCGGCGTGGCGGCGTGCAGGGCAAGCAGTACCCGCCCATCGACTTTTTGCAAGCCAAACTCTACAAAAAAGCCATGGGCGACGAGGCCCAGGTGGGCGTGTCGGCCTTCATCTCCGGTGCCGCCGAAATGAAGGCCAACGGCGTGAAGACCAACCCCAACATGCAGGTGACCGCCGGCGACGAAAACTACCTCAAAATTCAGGGCTACAACCTCGCCGAAGGGCGCACCTTCTCCCAAACCGAGCTCAACACCGGCGCCAACGTGCTGATTGTGGGCGACGAAATCAAGCAAAAGCTGTTTCCCAAGCAAAGCCCCATCGGCCAGTACGTGTCGGCCCTGGGCCGGCGCTTCCTGATAGTGGGCCTGCTCGAAAAAAGCGGCGGCAGCATGGGCGGGGGCGGCGCCGACCGCCTGGCCCTGCTGCCCCTCGAAACCGGCAACCAGATGCCGCGCCAGCGCGCCCTTACATACGACATCAAAACCGCCACCGACAAGCCCGGCACGCTGTCCTTCCTCATGGGCCAGGCCACCGGCAAGATGCGCGCCGTGCGCCACGACAAGCTGGGCCAGGAAGACAGCTTCACGGTGGAAAGCAGCGAGTCGCTGGCGTCTACGCTTGATTCCATTTCGGGCAAGGTGAAGGTGGGGGGCAGCATCATGGCTTTCATCACGCTGCTGGGGGCCAGCATTGCCCTCATGAACATCATGCTGGTGTCGGTGACGGAGCGCACGCGCGAAATCGGCATCCGCAAAGCGCTGGGGGCCACCGCTGTGCAGATTCGGCAGCAATTCCTCATCGAAGCCATTGTGATATGCCTGCTGGGCGGCACGCTGGGCATCATCCTGGGGGTGCTGGGCGGCAACGGCGTGGCCAAGCTCATCGGGGCCGGCTCGTTCTTCGTGCCGTGGTTCTGGATGTTTCTGGGCCTGGTTATCTGCGTGGGCGTGGGGCTGGCCTCGGGCTATTACCCCGCCAGCAAAGCCGCGGCGCTCGACCCCATCGATTCGCTGCGCTACGAATAGGGCAGGGGCAACATGCTGAAGAAATGGCTGCTAGTCGCGTGGCTTTGGGCCGTGGCCGCTCCCGGCTGGGCGCAAGCCGTGGCGGGGGCCGCGCAGGCACGCATTGCCACGGTCACGGAAGGCCGGCCGGCCAACCGGTTCAACGTGCCGCAGGTGCAGCTGGGCGATGCCGCGGTGGCCGCGCGCATCAACCGCCGCTTGGTGGCGTTGGTGCTGGGCGGCGAAACCAACCCCGCGCTGAGCGTGCGCCAGCAGCTGCGGCAAGCCGAGCGGACCTGTTGCTACGACGGCGAGAACGGGCTGGGCTGGAACACGGCCGGGCAGGGCCTCACGGGCTGCGACTACACCGTGTTGCTGAATCAGCAGGGCTTGCTGTCCATCGAGTATTCGCAGGAATTCACGGGCGCCTATACCTGGGAGCAGGCCCGGCACGCCACCTTCGACTTGCGCACGGGCCGCCAGCTGGCCCTGGCCGACCTGGTGGCCGACCCGCCCGCGCAATTGACGCGCCGCATGCACGGAGCCATCAGCCGCCGCTTGGGCGAAACCATGGCCGAACTGCGCGATGCAGGGGACTCCACTGATTTCGAAATCGTGGCCGAAAATTTCCATTGGGATGAGACGGCGAAGCGCGTGCGGTTCCAGTCCGACCCCGGACCCGCCGAAGAAGCCCGGGCCTCCGAGCCCGATTTGGAAAGCTTCGCCCTCACCCCGACCGAATTGCGGCTCTACTACGAGCGCATGCTACCGCACGTCCTCCTGAACTTAGAGGCCGACAATACCTACCGCTTTCCCTATTCGAGGGTGCAACCGCGAGGAGCGCTGCTGCCCGTGGCTGCCAGGGCCCGGCCGCCGAAAGCGAAGTGAGGTTGGGTGAATGTTATACATTTGCACAAACCTCATTTGTGCAACATGGTGGCCATTCCCGCTTCCGAAACCATTGACCAGCGCTTCGCCCAGCTCATTCAGCAGTTCGGGCTCACCAAAAACAGCTTTGCCATCTCGCTGGGCAAAACCGCCAGCGTGGTGCAGCACCTCATCGACGGCCGCAACAAACCCGGCTACGACCTGCTGTGCAAGGTATTCGAGGTCTACCCAAATGTCTCAAGAGACTGGCTCCTGCTGGGCCGCGGCCCCATGCTGGTGGGCGGCGAGCCCATTCCAAAGCCGACCCCCCAGGCCGTATCTCCCACGGTCGAAGCGCCCCTTGAGCCCATCGACCTGACCGACATTGAAGCACCGGCCAGCCGCCGCGCTGGGCCCGGCGTGGCCGGCAGCCGCCTGCAGCCCGCCGAAATTGCCGCCACCCTGGCGCTGGCGTCGGCAGCCCAGCAGCCCGTCCGTGTCGCCGCGCCGGCCCTGAACGAGGCAATTCACTCTCACCAGAATGCACCCGCAGCAGCTGCCGAGCATCCGGCCGCACCAGCTCCCCAGGCAGCCCCCGCAGCCGAAATCAGTTCCCAACCGGAGCGGCGGGCCGCAAGCGCCTCCCCGCAACCCATCGCGGAGCCGCAAGTCAATCCGGTTGCGGCCCCCGCGGCTGCTCCCGCTACCAATCCCGAGGCTTTCGTTGCGGCGGCCCTGCACGCCCAGCACCTGCAGCACCAACTGGCAATGGCCGAGATGCGCAACCAGCACCTGCTGGAGCAGCAGCAAATGCTACGCGAGATGCTGGCCATGGCAAGGCAGGCCATGGTCTGAACCACGAATTCGGGCGGATTTGTCGGATTGCACGGATTTTGTGCACGGAGCTATACCCAAGCAAAAGGCCACTCATTCGAGTGGCCTTTTGCTTTTTCGTTAACACGAATTGCTCCAAGAAAATGTGCCGTCCACAAAATCCGCGCAATCCGATAAATCCGCCCGAATCCGTGGTTCAGACGAGAATGCCTACTTCCTCGGCTTCCATCAGCCCCAAGGCATTTACCGCCGTGAGGCGTAGCTTCTTCATTTCGCCCACCAGCAGAGGGTCGTATTTGGCCGCCACGCGGATGTAGTTGGGCGTAAAGCCTTCCATGCGGCCATCGGTCACGTCGTCTTCAAACAGCACGTCGGTTTCGAGGCCCAGGTGCTGCTCGTAGAAGTGGCGCTTTTTCTTTTCCGACAGGCTGCGCAGCTGCGTGGTGCGCTCGTGGCGCACCCGGTCCTGCACGCGGCCGGGCAGGGAAGGCGCCAGCGTATCGGGCCGTTCCGAGTAAGGAAACACGTGCAGGTAGCTGATGGGCAGCTCGTTCAGGAACTGGTAGGTATCGAGGAAGTCGGCATCGGTTTCGCCCGGAAAGCCCACAATCACGTCGACACCAATGCAGGCGTGCGGCATCAGTTCCTTGATGCGGGCCACGCGGCCGGCGTAGAGGGCCCGGCGGTAGCGGCGGCGCATCAGGCCCAGAATCTTGTCCGAGCCGCTTTGCAGCGGGATGTGGAAGTGCGGCATGAACCGCTCCGACGCCGCCACCGTGGTCAAAATGTCGTCGGTAAGCAGGTTGGGCTCGCAGCTGCTGATGCGGAAGCGGCGGATGCCGGTTACCCCGTCAAGGGCCTTCACCAGCTGGGTAAAGTCTTCGCGGCGCTCGCGCTCGGGGCCTTGCAGGCCAAAATCGCCGAGATTCACGCCGGTGAGCACGATTTCCTTTACGCCGGTTTCAGCCAATTTTTCCACGCGTTCCACCACGCTGGCCACGCTGCCCGAGCGGCTGCCGCCCCGCGCCAGCGGAATGGTGCAAAACGAGCAGGAGTAGTCGCAGCCGTCCTGCACTTTGAGAAACGTGCGGGTGCGGTCGCCAAACGAATGCGCGGCCACGAATTCGGTGGCTTCCGAAATGGGGGAGGCGTGCACCGCGCCCGGCTGGCCAGCGGCAGGCTTCTTGAAATCGGCCAGGATGTCGACGAGCTGAAACTTCTCGGCGGCGCCCAGCACGGCGCTTACGCCGGGAATCTCCGAAATCTCCTGGGGCTTGAGCTGCGCGTAGCAGCCCACGATGGCCACGAAGGCTTCCGGATTGTGCTTGAGGGCCTGCTGCACCACTTTCCGGCACTTGCGGTCGGCGTGGTCCGTGACGGAGCAGGTGTTGATAACGTATAAGTCAGCCCCGGTCTCAAAGGCTACTTTTTGGAAGCCCTTCTCTTCAAACTGCCGGCCGATGGCCGACGTTTCGGAGAAGTTCAGCTTGCAGCCGAGGGTATAAAAGGCAACGGATTGGGGGGTAGGCATAGCGCCGCAAAGGTACGGCCGGGGGCCAGAATGCGCCGCCGGCCGTGGCTAGCGGCGGGCAAAGTCTTCGAGCGACACTTGTTCAAGGGCCTGGCCCAGTTTTACCTGCGCGTCGGTCACGTTTACGTCGCGCTCCCAGGTGTGCCGGCTCACGTTGTCGAACGTGACCGCACCGGCCGGCGAAACCGCGCCAAATCCGTTGTTAAACGTGTAGAAGGCAAACGGCGTGGGACGCACCGCCAGCAGGTTACGGCTCCATACATACGGAGTGGCCGGCAGCCCAAGCTGCTGCAACAGCGTGGCCGCCACATCGGTCTGCGAGCCCAGGGTGGTGATAACCTGCCCGCGGCTTTCGGGCCGGAGGGCGCCCCCGGCCAGCAGCAGCGGAATATGAAACTTGGCCGGGCTTTGGTTGGCGGAGTGGCCGGGCAGCGGGTGGCCGTGGTCGGCCACGAGCACCAGCAGGGTGTGGGCGTACCAGGGCTGCTGCCGGGCCGCGCGCAGGAACTGCCCAAGGGTGTAATCGGTGTAGTACACCGAATTGCGAAACAGGTCCGTTTCGGACGCGCCCGGAAACGTGGGTTTCATGGGCACGTCGAACGGCTCGTGGCTGCTCAGGGTGAAGGCGGTGACGAAAAACGGCTGCGGCAGCGTGGGCAGGTCGCCCAGCATGCGGTCGAACAGCGCGCCGTCGTGGGCGCCCCATTTGGAGTTCTGCTGCGCGGCGGCAAAGTCGGCCCGCTCGGTGAGGTGCTCGTAGCCGGCCGTTTGCAGGTAGCTTTTCATGTTGGCAAACGCCAGCTCGCCGCCGTAGTAATAGCTGGAGTGGTAGCCGGCCGCCATGAGTGAGCGGCAGAGGTGGGGCAGGTGCTCGGTTTTGCGCGGAAACTTGATGATGCTGGTGGTGGGCTGGTTGGGATAGCCCGACAGCAGCGACACCAAGCCCTTCTGGCTGCGGTCGCCGGCCGCGAAAATATTGTTGAACAGTACCCCCGTGCGGGCCAGGCTGTCGAGGGTCGGCGTCACGCCCTTTTCGCCGCCCACGCTGCCCACCAGCTTACCGGTAAAGCTTTCGAGGATGATGAACAACACATTGGGCCGCGGCTCCTGTAAAATGGAAGCCGTCGAATCGGCGGGCACTGGCTGGCCCACCGCAGCCGGGTACAGCCCGGCCACCAGCCGGCGCGCCGTGCTGTCGGGCATAAACGGGGCCAGCGGCTTTTCCTCGGCCCGCAGCACCAGCGCGCTCATCAGGTTCCAGGGCGCGTTCAGGGCGGCGTGGTTGGCAAACGGGATGCGCGAGAAGTACACGTCGCTCTGGTTAACGGGAATTTGCTGGGTGCCGCCGCGCAGGGGCACCACCAGCAGCGCAGCGTAAAGTAGGCTGGCCAGCACCGCTCGCCCGCGCCCAAACCACGCCGGCTGCGGCGCCACCGGCCCCACCACCTTCTTATACAACCACCGCCCGCCTACCAGCAGCAGCGCCAGCAGCGCCAGCAGCAGCGCCAGGGGTGCGCTGCCCGCCGAGGCCGCCATTTCGCCGGGCGAGTTCAGGTATTGCAAGGGCGTGTCGTCGAGTCGAAAGCCCCAGGCGCGGTACAGTTCCAGGTCGGCCACCATCAAAAAGGCCAGAAACGCGCCAATCGCCATCGAATAAGCCCCGATAATGCGCCCAATGGGCAGTTGCGGCAGCACACTTGCCATCACAAATAGCAAAAAGGGCAGCACCGACACATAGGCCGCCGCCGAAGCATCAAGCCGCAGGCCGTACCCAAACGTGGCCAGCAGCGTGCCGATGGACAACTGCGCTGTCGCCCCATGTTGGTAGCCCAAAAACAAGGCCCGACCCACCCCAAAAAACAGCAGCCAAAACAAAAAGTAGCGCGGCTGAAACGCAAAGCGGTTTTTCACCCCGCAAAGATAGCCCAGCCGCTAAAGGGATGCAGAACGGTTGCAGATTGACAGCTCGAGCACATCAAGTGGATAAATGAGTAAATAGGTGTGAAAAAACAGGGTCTAAAAATAAAAATCAGTGCAATTTTAGAAAAGGTGTCTCAAAAATTAGGGGGTAAGTAGCCAAGAAAAGGTTTCATGTTTTACCTTTGACTTCAGATTCGTTACTAACCTTTCAATTCTCCCGTCGGTACTTTCGCATATGGCCACCCTTCGCTTTAAAGCCCTCGAACTCGTTAACCAGCGCCGCCCCATCACGGTGGTGCCCGCTGCCGCCCGTCGCTCCGACAGCTACGGCCAGAACGTGTTCAACCTGGAGGCCATGCGCGCCACCATGCCGGGCGACTATTTCAAAAAGCTGCAGGCGGCCATCAAGCAGGGCGCTACTGTGGAGCGCAACGTGGCCGACGCCGTGGCTTCGGCCATGAAAACCTGGGCCATGGCCAAGGGCGCTACCCACTACACCCACTGGTTTCAGCCCCTCACCGGCGCCACCGCCGAAAAGCATGATTCGTTTTTCGACCTGAATTCCGACGGTCGTCCGATTGAAAACTTCAAGGGTTCGGCCCTTGTGCAGCAGGAGCCCGATGCTTCGTCGTTCCCCAACGGCGGCATCCGCAACACCTTCGAGGCCCGCGGCTACACCGCCTGGGACCCCACCTCGCCCGCTTTCATCATCGAAACGGTAGGCGCCAAGACGCTGTGCATCCCCACCATTTTCGTGGCGTACACCGGCGAGGCACTCGACTTTAAAGCACCGCTGCTGAAGTCGCTAGGCGTGCTGGAAAAGGCCGCCGTGGAGGTTTGCCAGTACTTCGACAAAGACGTGAGCCGCGTGAACACCACGCTCGGCATCGAGCAGGAATACTTCCTGGTTGACAAGGCGCTGTACGACGCCCGCCCCGACCTCGTGATGACCGGCCGCACGCTGTTTGGCCACACCCCGGCCAAAGGTCAGCAGCTCGACGACCATTACTTCGGCTCGATTCCGGCCCGCGTGCACGGCTTCATGCTGGAGTTTGAAGAGGAGGCCAACCTGCTCGGCATTCCGCTGCGCACGCGCCACAACGAAGTAGCCCCCAACCAGTTTGAGTGCGCCCCCACCTTTGAGGACGCCAACCTGGCTGTGGACCACAACCAGCTGCTAATGGACGTGATGGACCGCGTGGCCGAGCGGCACAACTTCAAAGTGCTGCTGCACGAGAAGCCCTTCGCCGGCGTGAACGGCAGCGGCAAGCACAACAACTGGGCAATGAGCACCGACACCGGCGTGAACCTGCTCGCCCCCGGCCGCCGTCCCAAGGAGAACCTGCAATTCCTGGCCTTCTTCATCACCACCATCAAGGCCGTGCACCGCCATGCCGACTTGCTGCGCGCCAGCATTGCCTCGGCTTCGAACGACCACCGCCTGGGCGCCAACGAGGCCCCGCCGGCCATCATGTCGGTGTTTGTGGGGTCGATGCTGGACTCGGTGCTTGACGAGCTGGAACGCACCGCCAAACTGCCGCTCGACAAAGGCGACAACATTTACCTGAAGCTGGGCATCGACAAGATTCCGGCCATCCTGCTCGACAACACCGACCGCAACCGCACCTCGCCGTTTGCCTTCACCGGCAACAAGTTTGAGCTGCGCGCCGTGGGCTCGTCGGCCAACTGCTCGTCGGCCATGACGGTGCTCAACACCATCGTTGCCGACCAACTCATCGACTTTAAGGAATCGGTAGATGCGCTGATTGACCAGGGCAAGAAAAAGGAAGTGGCCATTGTGGAAGTGCTGCGCGAATACGTCATTTCCTCCAAAAACATTCGTTTCGAGGGCAATGGCTACTCCGACGAATGGAAGGCAGAAGCCGCCCGCCGCGGCCTCAACAACATTGCCACCACCCCGCAAGCGCTTGATGCCTTCATTCGCGAAGACGCGGAGGAACTTTTTGCCCGCCACGGCATCTTCTCCCAAGTCGAACTTCATGCCCGCCACGAAATCCTGCTGGAGGAGTACATGAAGAAAATTCAGATTGAAAGCCGCGTGTTGGGCGACTTGGCCATCAACCATATCATCCCGACTGCGTTACAATACCAGACCAAACTCATCAACAACGTGCGCGGCCTGCGCGAGCTGGGCCTCGACGACGAGCACAGCCAAGTAACCGTAGAGATGATTAAAGCCATCTCGCGCCACGTGGCCACCATCAAAACCACGGCCGACGCCATGACGGAGGCCCGCAAACAAGCCAATAAAATCGCAGACGCCCGCGAGCTAGCCGTGGCGTACTGCGAAGAAGTAAAACCGAAATTCGACCCCATTCGCCGCGCCGTAGACAAGCTCGAGCAAATGGTGGCCGACGAGGACTGGCCCTTGGTGAAGTACCGCGAACTGTTGTTCAGCCGGTAATTCAGCTCGGGACGGAATCGGGTCCGGTGTTGGGTGGGAATTCTCGCCGCGCCCCGATTGGGAAAGAGGTACCTCCGTGGGGTGCCTTTTTTTGGGAACTCGCCGCAAACGATTGCGGTAAAGTCAGGCTTCTTTTTGAGCCTTGTTCGTGGATTTCCGAACTGATTTGGCGCTTGTTGGTTCGTTGGCCGGGGCGGCCAGCAGGAGGGGGAGCCGGGGCGCCAAGGCGTCTGCTTCTTCGTCGAGCACTTCGGCGCTGCTGCCGGGGTCGGGCACGAGCATTTTCCAGGTGGCGCGGCGCAGCTCATCGAGCTTGTCCACCGCCTCGCTCACGGTAGCGTTGGCCAGCAGCTTGTCGAACAGGCCGCTGCTGCGGCCCACGGCAATCAGTTTCTCAATCACGAAGGGCAGCACCCAGCCCACCACATTCGACGCCAGGGCGCCGCGCAGGCCCAGGCGCACGAGCAGGCGCACGGTCATCTGCTCCAGCAGCAGCACGCGGGCAGCAGGCAGGGCCTTATCGGCCAGGAAATCGGCCACCAGTTTGAGGTTGCCTTTTTCGACTTCGGCGCGCAGCACGTCCTGCACGCTGTCGAGGGCGCGGGCGGCGAGCTGGCGAAACAGGCGACCGGTTTGCCAGGCGGCCAGGCCGGTGAAACGAGCGGCGCCCAGCAGCGCCGGCAGAAAACGGGGTTTTAACATGGTTGAGTGCGAAACGAGACCGGTCCGGAATAGTTGCTTGGGTAAGGAACGCTGGCCCGCAAATTGTGGTTAAGCCGCACAGTAAGCAAAAGTGCGCGCAGGTGAAATAATCCCAGGCTTCGCAGCCGGCAGTTAAAACCTCGACACTAGTTGCTTGTTAGACTACGGCCCAGGGCCGCGTTTTCTCTCTTGTATGTCTGATTTGCTGCTGGATATAAACTTACAACAACTACCCGACGACTATTTCGGAGGGGAATGGCAGGTTGCCAACCGCGTGCTGAACCACAACGACCCGCGCAGTCCCCTGGCGCAGGCCGTGCGCCTGGTGCTGGCCCCTGGGCAACTGGAAGCCAAGCCCATACCGCCCGGTGAGCCGCAAACCGGCCATTGGGCCGTGATGCGCGATGAAATTCTGAACCGGCCCTATCTGAGCTTTGAGCTGCCCGAAGAGGCCACCCGGGCCCTGGTGACGCGCTTGCGTCGCTCGGCCGACGGCCTGCGCAGCCAGTTGAACCTATACTTCGCGTCGGGCATGGAAATGCAGCTCGACCGCGCTTGATTGCTTCCCTTTTCGAACCCTCATTTCTCTCGTTCGTGAGTACTTCGCCCGCTGCTTCCTCTTCTGCTGCCGCCGCCCAAGGGTTGGTGGGGCCCGAACAGTTCACGTTTCTGGCCGATATGATTCCGCAACTGGTGTGGATTACCGATAATACCGGCTTTCATACCTATTTCAACCAGCGTTGGATTGATTTCACTGGTTACGACTTGGCCGACAGCGTGGGCCCCGACATGTGGAACAACCTGCTGCACCCCGACGACCGCGCCCGCGCCCGTGAGGTGTGGGGCCATTCGCTGGCCACCGGCGACTACTACCGCATCGAATACCGCTTCAAGGCCAAAGACGGCTCGTACCGGTGGTTTTTGGGCCAGGCCTTGCCGCGTCGCGGGGCCGATGGCGAAATCGTCGCTTGGTTCGGTACCTGCACCGACATCCAGGAGCAGCGCCAGATGCGCGAGCAACTGGAAGCCGCTTATTCCGACCTCGAAGCCAAAGTGATGTTCCGCACGCTGGACCTGGAGCGCGAAGTGCAGTCGTTGCGCCAGCAGCTAGGCCAAAAATAGGTCACTCAAGCATTGACCTTCTTCAAAACGGCTCTTCGGAGCCGTTTTGCGTTTATGTCAGGACTAGCCTCCTTGTTTCACCACCAGTTCTTTGCCCTTTTGATGAATGCCATTGTGATTCAGCAGCCCGGCGGCCCGGAAGTGCTTGCCATGCGGCAGCAGCCTCAGCCGCAACCAGCCGCGCACGAAGTGCTGGTGCGCGTGCACGCCGCCGGCGTAAACCGGCCCGATGTGCTCATGCGCCAAGGCAAATACGCCGGCAGCGGCGACGTAAGCGGCCTCGTGCCCGGCCTGGAAATAGCCGGCGTCGTGGAAGCGTGCGGCGCGCACGTCACGCGCTGGCAGCCCGGCGATGCCGTGTGCGCGCTGCTGCCCGCCGGTGGCTACGCCGAATGCGCGGCCGTAGACGCCCGCCACTGCTTGCCCGTGCCTGCCGGCCTGAGCATGGCCGAGGCCGCCGCCTTGCCCGAAACCGTGTTCACGGTGTGGCACAACGTATTTCAGCGGGGCCAGCTGCAGCCCGGCGAAACGCTGCTGGTACACGGCGGCAGCAGTGGCATTGGCACCACGGCCATTCAGCTGGCGCGGGCGCTGGGCAGCCACGTGGCCGCCACGGCCGGCGACGAAGCCAAGTGCAGCGCCTGCCGCGAGCTGGGCGCCGACTGGGCCATTAATTACAAGGTCGAAGATTTCGAGCAGGTGCTCAACGATGAGGGCGTGGACGTGATTCTCGACATGATAGGCGGCGACTACACGGCCAAGAACCTGCGGCTGCTGAACGACGACGGCCGGCTGGTGTTCATCAATGCCATGCAGGGCGGCAAGGGCGAGTTCAGCGCGCTGGATGTGATGCGCCGAAGGCTGACCATCACCGGCAGCACCCTGCGGCCTCGTTCGGCCGATTTCAAAGCCGCGCTGGCCGCGGAGGTAGAAAAACACGTGTGGCCGCTAATCGCCGCGGGGAAGTTCCGGCCGGTTATTTACGCCACTTTCCCGCTGGCCGAAGCCGCAGCGGCCCACCGGCTGATGGAAAGCAGCGCGCACATTGGGAAAATACTGTTGGAAACGGGCCACTAGCCGAAAAGCAAAAAGCCTGTTCCGCACAATGCGGAACGGGCTTTTTAGCGCGATGGGAAGCAAGAATTACGCCCGGCGCCACTTAATGGTGCAGCCAATGGCTTTGGTGGAATTGGTGGTGGCGGGCTTGCCGGCCAGGATTTCGGTCATGGCGTTTTCCACGTATTTCGTTTTCACCAGCCTGGGGTCTTCGGAGTTGTCGTCGATGGCGCCGATGTAGGACACCACAAAATCGGCCCCCTTGCGGGTGAGGACGTAGAGGTGCGGCGTGCGGGTGGCGCCGTAAGTTTTGGCCACTTGCTGCGACTCATCCACGAGGTAGGGGAAGGCGTATTTCTTCTTCTGCATGTCGGCGTAGGAATCGCCGGGGGCCACGGCCGGGTCGTTGGGGTTGATGGCTACCACGGGATAGCCTTTGGGCGCGTACTTGGCGTTCAGGTCGATAATGCGGCTTTCGTAGGCTTTGGCAAAAGGGCAGGTGTTGCAGGTAAACACCACGATGTAACCCTTGGCGGCTTTGTTGTCGGCCAGCGACACCATTTTGCCGTCGATGTTTTTCAGCTTGAAGTCGGCGGCTTTGTCGCCCACTTGGTAGCCGTCGGCGGCGGGGCGGCTCACGAAGCCGCTGAGCAGCAACGCGAAGCAGAGGGTGAGGAAAGGCAGGAGCTTTTTCATGGCGGTTGAGCAGGTAAAAAGTGAGAAATGGGAACGAATTATTGCTGGACTTTCTGCAAGGCGGCCGTGAGCTCGGCTTGCGACAGCTCTTTTTCAAATGTAAGGCGCCGCTTGGTTTTGTTGTTGACAATGAGCGTGAAAGGCAGCGCGCCCGACCATTTGGCGTCCACTTTGTCGATGAAACTATTCGGGTCTGATTCGTTCAGCAGCACCACTTCTGACTTGAGCCCGCGCTGCTTCACGAAGGGCTTCACCTTTTTATCAAGCTGCGAGGCATAGTCCATGCTCACCAGCAGCACTTTCACTTTGCGGCCCGTGTTGGCGGCGCGCAGCTGCTCGAAGTGGGGCAGTTCTTTCACGCAGGGCGCGCACCAGGTGGCCCAGAAATTGACCACGTACGTGGTGTCGGTGGGCCGCGCCAGCCGCTTCTGCAGGTCCGGAAACTTGATGACGGCTACCTGCTGGGCGAAGCCGGGGGCGGCGGTGAGCAGGGCAAAAGCAAGGAGAAGAGCTTTCAAAGCAAACGGCGGTGTAATGATTCCTGTGATTGGTTGATAGACAGCAAACCCTGGCGCGAAGTTGCGGCAGCCTAAGGCGCGCGGCCGGCTTTACCTTTGTGCGACGGCGCAACTTTCGCCTTCTGACCGTAGTTTTTGCTTCATGAACAAAACGTATTGCCCCAGCCTGACCGAGTACAAGCGCCGCGTGTCCCGCGTAGTCAACATCGGCGGCCTGCCCATGGGCGGCGACTATCCCATTCGGGTGCAGAGCATGACCACCGTCGACACCATGGACACCCTGGGCTCGGTGGAGCAAACGCTGCGCATGGTGGAGGCCGGCTGCGAGTACGTGCGCATCACGGCGCCCAGCATGAAAGAGGCCCAAAACCTGCTGGAAATCAAGAAGGAGCTGCGCAAGCGCGGCTGCAACGTGCCCCTCATCGCCGACATTCACTTCACGCCCAACGCGGCCGAGCTGGCCGCCCGCATCGTGGAGAAAGTGCGCGTGAACCCCGGAAACTACGCCGACAAAAAGAAATTTGAGGAGATTGAATACACCGACGCCACGTACGCGGCCGAGGTGGAGCGCATCCGCGAGCGGTTTCGGCCGCTGGTGAAGATTTGCAAGCAGCATGGCACGGCCATGCGCATCGGCACCAACCACGGCTCGCTGAGTGACCGGATTTTGAGCCGCTACGGCGACACGCCGCTGGGCATGGTGGAATCGGCGCTGGAGTTTTTGCGCCTGTGCGAGGAAGAAAACTACTACGACGTGGTGCTGAGCATGAAGGCCAGCAACACCCAGGTGATGGTGCAGGCCTACCGCCTGCTGGTGCAAAAGCTGGACGAAGAAGGCCTGCAGCCCTACCCGCTGCACCTGGGCGTGACCGAGGCCGGCGAGGCCGAAGACGGCCGCATCAAGAGCGCCGTGGGCATCGGCACGCTGCTCGAGGACGGCCTGGGCGATACCGTGCGCGTGAGCCTGACCGAGGCGCCCGAGGCCGAGGCACCGGTGGCCAAAGCGCTGATTGACCGCTACACCGGCCGGGCGGCGTTGGCCAGGCCCATTGCGCCGCTAGTGGGCGAGGAGCCCATCAATCCCTTCCAATATTTCCGCCGCGTGACGCGCGAGGTGGCCAACCTCGGCGGCCAGAACGTGCCGCGCGTCATCACCGATGTGTCGCGCCTGCCCAACCTGGAGTATGCCGACTTGCGCGCCGCCGGGCATTTGTATTCGGCGTTTCTCGACAAGTTTCAGATGTCGGACCTGGGGGCGGACTATGTGTACACCGGCCAGCGGCCGGCGCCCTTTATGCTGCCCAACGGCCTGAAGGAAATAGTGGACTACACCGCCTGGCGCGACGCCGGCCAGCGCGCCGACCATTTTCCGGTCTTCACGCCGGCCGAATTCGCCGGGGCACCCACCCGCCACCCGGAGCTGAACTTTGTGTTTCAAACCCTGGCTTCGCTGACCCAGCCGGTGCTCGACCAACTGCGCGCCGACAGCACCGCCGTGGTGATTCTGCACACCGACAACGCCCACGCCATGCCGGAAATCCGGCGCGCGTTCTTCGAGTTGATGAATGCCGGCGTGACCTGCCCCGTCATCATCAACCGCCAGTTTCCGGCCCTCACGCCCGAAGAAACGCAACTGTATGCCGCCACCGACGGCGGCGGGCTGCTGCTCGATGGCCTCGGCGACGGCCTCGTGCTGAGCACTGAGCTGCTGCCCGAACGCAGCAAAACCGAATGGCTCACCACCATCGAGGGCCTGAATCAGCTGTCGTTTGGCATCCTGCAGGCGGCGCGCACGCGCATGAGCAAGACCGAATACATCAGCTGCCCCAGTTGCGGCCGCACGCTGTTCGACCTGCAGGAAACCACGGCCATGATTCGCAAGCGCACCGACCACCTCAAGGGCATCAAAATCGGCATCATGGGCTGCATCGTGAACGGCCCCGGCGAAATGGCCGACGCCGACTACGGCTACGTGGGCGTGGGCAAGGGCAAAATCTCCCTCTACCGCGGCCAGGAAGTCATCAAGAAATCGGTGCCCGAAGAAGCCGCAGTAGATGAGCTCATCGAACTCATGCGCGAGGACGGCCGCTGGATTGAGAAGGAGGTAGTTGAGGAGCCCGTGGGGGCGTAGGTGAATGCTTCTTGGAGTGAATCAATGAAAAAGGTCATTTTGCCTACTCTACACGACGCTTGGGTGAATGACTTCTCCTTTGTCAGGGATACTGCTAGATTGGTAGTTTGCCTTACGAAGGGCGCTATTGACAGTAAGCCTGAAATCCACTATAAGTTGATATTTTCCGGCATTATGAATGCCGAAACCGTATGGCGCATGGACCAACGCATTCGCAAAATCCTGCAGAAAGAGCGTCGGAGCAACCTTAATTATCGAATAGACAATTTTAACGATTGTGATTTATTGCCAAGTGAAACTGGCTTGGCCTTTTGCCTTGAAATTGACCATTTAGAAGCACTGCGTATCAATTGCAGGAAATTGTCCATTCAAGAAGTCTAGTTCTTACCTACACTTCTCCTTCCGCCGCGTGTCGATAATGTGCGCGATTTTCCAACCGTCGGCCAGCTTCACCAATTGGAACGAGTCATAGCCGCAGTGGCTGAATTTGCTGCCGATGTAAAACTCGTAGGGCGTCCACACGCTGGCCAGGTTGGCGTCAATCAGCACCTGCTCGAATTTTATCCGCTCGTCCCAGACTTCGGCGTGCGGCGTGCCCACAGCTTTCAGAAAGCCGTTGATGTTTTCGGTTTGCAGCGCCACGGGCTGGCCGGGCCGGCCGCCGATGCCGTGAAATACCGCACCAGGCGCCAGCGTGCGGCGTACCAGGGTGCTGTCGCCGCGCCGCATGCCGTCGAAAAAGGTGGTGACGGTTTGCTTCACGGCCTCCGTTTCGGAAGGCGCTTGTTGGGCCTGGGCGACGAGGGCTGGCACTGAAAGCACAGCGGCGAGCAGGAGGGAGGTAGCGAATCGGGTCATAATGGCTGGGGTTGCGGGAGTATAGGCGATGAGCCCGGGCGCAGGTTGCACGCCAGCGCAGTGGGTTGATGTTTAATGTGTTTTACCTGGCAAATCCGAACTTGCCGCAAATCATTCTGGCCCGCCCGGTGTTATCTTTCCGAACCCAAACTTGCCCCGCTATGAACGGTAAAAACCTCTTCAACTTCGGTCCTGCCCTCGGTTATTTCTTCCGCGGCAACGACCCGAACCGCAAAACCAATTTCAACCTGAAGACCATGCACTTCATCAATAAGCTCAGCTTGGCGATGTTTCTGGTGTGTTTGGTGGTGATGCTGTTCCGCTACGTGCTCTAACTCGCGGACGGCCCGATGAACATTGAAGACTTCCGCGATTACTGCCTGCTGAAAGCGGGCGTGACCGAGGAAACCCCATTCGGCCCCGAAACACTGGTGTTCAAAGTAGGAGGCAAAGTGTTTGCCCTCACCGACATCGACACTTTCGGCAGCATCAACTTGAAGTGCGACCCCGAGCGGGCCGAGGAGTTGCGTGAGGCGCACGACTACGTGCTGCCCGGCTACCACATGAACAAGAAGCACTGGAATACGGTGCTCATCGGCACCGGCGCTCCGGAAAGCCAGTTGCGCGAGCTGATTGACCATTCGTATGAGCTGGTCAGGGCCTCCCTTCCCAAGGCGGTTAAGGCGGCTTTGGAAATGTAGAGACGCATATTTGCGTCTTTACAGCCCACGAAAAAGCCCCGCCGGCAATCCGGCGGGGCTTTTTCGTGGGCTGTAGACTACTGTCCTACTAAGAACACGGCGTTGCCGAACATCAGCTTGCCGCCTTGCCAGAAGGCGCGGAAAAGCGGGTTGTCGCCCAAGTACACCACGGAGCCGCGGCCCAGGTCCTGGGTGCCCACCACGAAGGTGTCGGTGAGTTCCTTGCGGGCTTTGGTGCCGGCGAAACCGGCCGAGTAGCTGTCCTTCTTGATGACGCCCACATTCCAGCCGCCTTTATCGAGGAAGCGGTAGCCCAAGGGGTTGCGGATGAGGGCGAAGTAGTTGCTGCCGTAGCCGAAGGCCAGCGGGTGGGTGTTGTCGAGCTGCACGCGGTACACGCTGCCCTGCACGGCTTCTTCGGCTTCCTCGCGCTCCGAATCGCCGTAGCGGCGCAGCAGGCGGTAGGGGTTTTGCTGGTTGGCTTTGCGCACGGCCACCGAGTCGACGGCTTTGGTTTTCAGCAGGAAGTCCTTCTTGTTGGCCAGGAATTTGGCAGCGCCTTCCAGGGCAATGAGGCGGCCGCCGTCGCGCACCCAGGCCTTGAGGCCTTCGAGGGCGCGGTCTGAGTAGATGTCGCTGTAGTTGCCGTTGGGCAGAATCAGCACGTCGTACTTCTGCAGCGACACGCGGCTGAGGTAGTCGGCGCCCAGCACCGTGAGCGGGTAGCCGAGCTGCTGCTCAAAGAAGTGCCACACCTCGCCAAACGCGGTGGGGTCGACGCCGGGGCCGGCCACCACGGCCACGTTGGGCTGCTTCACGAAGTGCACCGTGCTGGAGCCCAGGTCGCGGCCCGTGGTGGAGAACCCCGATTTCACGGCCACGACGGCGGTGCCCGCCGAGTCGGCCTGGGCGCGCACCAGCTGGTCGAAGCGGGCGCCGAGGCCTTCGTTGCCGGTGCGGGTGATGATAAGGGTGCCGGGCGCGTACTGCTGGCCTTCCGACTCAAATGCTTTTTCGGCGTAGCGCACCTTCACTTTTTGCTGCAGCAGGCGGCTCAGGAAACGAATGTCTTGCAAGCTGTTCCAGCGGGCCAGGTAAGCGTAAGGGCGGTCGGCGGAGGCAGCGCTGCCCTTCACCATGGCCTGGCTGGGGGCGGCGCCCGAGGCGTCGAGGCGGCCGGGCAGGGCGTAGGCCTTCAGATTGAAGGCGTAGGGCAGGGCCCAAGAGGTAATGTCGTAGGTGAGCGAGTCTTCTAGCTGCGACGTGGGCTCGAACAGCACTTTCACCAGCGTCGACTTGGGCTGGTACATGCTGATGACCACGTCGCGTGGCTCCACCTGCACGTTGTCGGTTTTGCCGGTGGCGTAGTTGTAGCCCTTGGCTTTGCTGCGCTTGCTGGCGAAACCGTACTGAATCTGGTTGCGGTCGAGGTATTGGGTGAAGGCGCGGAGCTGGCCGGGGTCGTTGCCGGCCGACAGCACGTAGGTTTTGTAGTCGCCCTGCGGCTTACTCCGGGCCGTGGCGAAGTAGCTCTGGAACTCGCGCAGCAAGTCGTCGTGCCGCTCAGCGGTGGCTTGGATAGTGGCGCGGCTGGCAGCGTGGTGGTGGGCAATGCGCTGGGTCAGCGTCAGCGTGTCGCCGTCGAGGCGGGCGAAAGCCAGGCCACCGGCGGGGCCGCCGCCCTGCTCGTAGGTCATGCCGATGGCACCGTTGAAGCTGGGCCACGTGTCGCCATAGGTGGGCGCGTAGAGGTCGTACACCTCGCGGGTGAAATACAGCCAGTTGTTCTTGTCAAAGGCCACTTTGTTGTAGTCGCCCAGGATGCCCTGAAACTTGCGCTGCCACGGCGTGATGTCGGCGTGGTAGGGCTTGGCCGCGGGCGAGAAATAATACGTGTTGTTGGGGCCCATCTCGTGGAAATCGGCGTGCACGGCCGGCAGCCACTGGTTGTAGAGGGCGATGCGCTGGCGGGTTTCCTGCTGGGTTTGCCAGGCCCAGTCGCGGTTCAGGTCGAAATAGTAGTGATTGAAGCGGCCGCCGGGCCAGGGTTCGCGGTGCTCCCAGGAATCGGGATTGGCGTTGGGGCTCTGGTTGCGCACGCGGTTGTACCAGTTCACGTACCGGTCGTGGCCGTCGGGGTTGATGCAGGGGTCGACGATGACGACGGTGTTTTTCAGCCAGTCCTGCACTTGTTGGTCCTGCGGGTTGGCCAGGTCGAAGAGCACCTGCATCACGGCTTCGGAGCTCACGGCCTCATTGCCGTGCACGTTGTAGCTCAGCCAGCACACGGCTGGCTGCTGGCGCTGGGCGCTGCCGCTTTCCAGGCCGGCCAGGCGCAAGTTGTTGCGGCGCACATCTTCCAGCTTGCCGAAGTTGTCGGCGTTGGCAATCTGCACCACTTCCAGCGGGCGGTTTTCGTAGGTTTTGCCGTAGGGCACCAGCTTCATGCGGCCGGGCGAGTGGGCCACCACGTGGGCCACGTAGCGCAGCATCTCGGCGTGCGGCGTGAACTGCGAACCGAGCTTATAGCCGAGGAACTGGTCGGGCGACAGGAGCGGGCCGGCGGCATCGGATGTTTGGGCGCGGCTGCTCAGGCCGATGCTCAGCAGCAAACCCAGTAAGCACCACCGGTGGCGCAGAGCTGCCGCTGGGTGGGTTAGAAATGAAATCATCAATAAAAAGAAAATAGGAGAGCAAAAAAGCGCGCCGCGAAGCGACACCTCAAAAGTATCACTCCGCGGCGCGCCGCGTATGGCCAGTTAAGCCGCTGCTACACCACCACGTTTACCATGCGGCCGGGCACCACAATGACCTTTTTGGCGGCTTTGCCCTCGCCGTGCTTAGCCAGAAAATCTGACGCCAGCACGGCGGCTTCGATGTCGGCGGCGGTGGCGGCGGCGGCAAACTGCATCTGCTCGCGCACTTTGCCGTTGATGGCCAGCGGGTAGGTCACGGTGTCTTCCACCAGGAATTCTTCGCGAAACTCGGGGTAGCTGGCCGTGGAGATGCTGCCGGCCGCGTGGCCCAGCTCCTGCCACAGCTCTTCGGCCAGGTGCGGGGCAAACGGGCTCACCAGCAGCACCAGCGGCTCCAGAATGGCGCGCTTGTGGCACTTGAGGGCCGTGAGCTCGTTCACCGTAATCATGAACAAGCTCACGGAGGTGTTGAAGCTAAACTTCTCGATGTCTTCCTGCGCCTTTTGGATGGCGCGGTGCAGCACCTTCAGCTCGGCCGGGGTGGCGGGCTCGTCGGTCACGGCCAGGGGCCCGTCTTCGGGGTGGAAGAGGCGCCAGAACTTCTTGAGGAAGCCGCCCACGCCGCTGATGCCGTTGGTGTTCCAGGGCTTGTACTGCTCCAGCGGGCCGAGGAACATCTCGTAGAGGCGCAGCGCGTCGGCGCCGTAGCGGCCAATCAGCACGTCGGGGTTCACGACGTTGTATTTGGACTTTGACATTTTCTCGATTTCCACGCCACACACATAGGTGCCGTTGTCTTCGAGAATAAATTCTGCATTTTCATACTCGTCGCGCAACTTCTTAAAGGCATCAATGTCAAGTATATCATTGTCGACAATGCTTACATCCACATGAAGTGCTGTGTAAGGATTGTTAGCTACAATGCCCGTAGATGTGCCCGACGAACCTGCCGATACTGGCTGGTACTTAGCCGTGAGCTCTTTGAGTCTGCAAGCGAAAATACCCGACTTGTCCTTCAAAAGGGCAAGCATAGTGTCAGAGTCGTTGAGCTTGTCCAACCAGCTTTTGGATACAAAAATTGGTGGCAGCTTTACAGCTGTTCTAGCCGTTTCCTCAACAGAAGCGTTTTCATCAGCAGGCTCGCTCAACCCAACGTGTTCCGAGCTCAGGTTCAGGCGATACACAAAATTCGACCGCCCCAGAATCATACCCTGGTTAATCAGTTTCTGAAAGGGCTCATTGCCGCTCACGAGGCCCAGGTCCTTCAGGAACAGGTACCAGAAGCGGGCGTAGAGCAAGTGGCCGGTGGCGTGCTCAGCCCCGCCCATGTAGAGGTCCACGGTGCCCCAGTACTGCTCGGCTTCTTCGCCCACGAAGCGGGCGTCGTTGGTGGGGTCCATGTAGCGCAGGTAGTACCAGGAGGAGCCGGCCCAGCCGGGCATGGTGCTCAGCTCGTAGGGGTACTGGCCGCGGTAGAGCCAGTTTTGGGCGCGGCCGAGGGGCGGCTCGCCGGTTTCGGTGGGCTTGTACTCGTCGATTTCGGGCAGCACCAGCGGCAAGTCGCTTTCGGCGATGCCGTAGGCCGTGCCGTCCTTGTAGTAAATCGGAATGGGCTCGCCCCAGTAGCGCTGGCGGCCGAAAATGGCGTCGCGCAGGCGGTAGTTCACCTTGCCGCGGCCCAGGCCTTTCTCTTCCAGATAGGCAATGAGCTTGGCGGTGGCTTCTTGGTAGCCCAGGCCGTTGATGATGCCGGAGTTGATGTAGCGGCCTTCCTTGGTGGGGTCGGCTTGCTGGTCGAGGTCCTTTTGCGCGTCGGAGATGGCCGGGATGGGCAGGCCGAAGTGCTTGGCAAACACGTAGTCGCGCTGGTCGCCGCTGGGCACGGCCATCACGGCGCCGGTGCCGTAGCCGGCCAGCACGTAGTCGGCCAGCCAGATTTGCACGGGCTCGTTGTTCACCGGGTTCAGGGCATACGCGCCCGTGAACACGCCCGACACGGTTTTGGTGTCGGCCATGCGGTCGCGCTCCGAGCGGCGCTTGGTGGCGGCAATGTACTCGTCGACGGCGGCGCGCTGCTCGGGCGTGGTGAGGGTGTCTACCAATTCGTGCTCCGGCGCCAGCACCAGGAAGGTGGCCCCGTAAATGGTGTCGACACGGGTGGTGTAAACCTTGATGTGCGCGTTGTCGTGGCCCTGCACCGGGAACGTCACCTCGGCCCCGATGCTCTTGCCAATCCAGTTGCGCTGCATCTCCTTCACCGCGTCGGGCCAGTCGATGGTGTCGAGGCCCTGCAGCAGGCGGTCGGCGTAGGCCGTGATGCGCAGGTTCCACTGGGGCATGAGGCGGCGCTCCACGGGGAAGCCGCCGCGCTCCGAGAGGCCGTCTTTCACCTCGTCGTTGCTCAGCACGGTGCCCAGGCCGGCGCACCAGTTCACGTAGGTGTCTTGCTGGTAGGCGAGGCGGTAGGGGTGCACAGCAGCCAGCTTTTGCTGCTCCGAAAACAGCGCCCACTGCCCAGCCGTGAACACCTGGCGCTCATCGGCGTCGCCGGCGGCGTTGATGCCTTCGCTGCCGCTCTCGGCAAAGCGGGCGGTGAGGGCCGTCAGCGGCTCGGCGCGGTCAGTATCGAGGTTATACCAGGAGTTGAACAGCTTGAGGAAAATCCACTGCGTCCACTTGTAGTAGCCGGGCTCGGAGGTGCGCACCTCGCGGCTCCAGTCGTAGCTAAACCCCAGGCTGTTGAGCTGCTTGATGTAGGTGTCGATGTTTTTCTCCGTCGTGATGGCCGGGTGCTGGCCGGTCTGGATGGCGTACTGCTCGGCGGGCAGGCCGAAGGAGTCGAAACCCATGGGGTGCAGCACGTTGAAGCCCTGCAGGCGCTTGAAGCGCGACACGATGTCGGAGGCAATGTAGCCCAGCGGGTGCCCCACGTGCAGGCCCGCCCCGGAGGGGTAGGGGAACATGTCGAGCACGTAGTATTTGGGCTTGTCGGAGTGGTTCTGGGCCCGGAAAGTGCCGTTGGCTTTCCAGTGGGCCTGCCACTTCTTTTCGATTTCTTCGGGGCGGTATGCGGGCATCTTGCGCGGAGTTTATTCCGGGCAAAGGTAGGACGTAGGAGAAAGTAGGGCGAAATTTGTTGAACTGTGCCGCACGACCGTTTCATCCAAGCCGTCATGCAGAGCGCAGCGAAGCATCTCGCGTGCTTCAACTAATTACTGGTGTCCCGCGAGATGCTTCGCTGCGCTCTGCATGACGTTCCAGAACAAAAAGCTGATATACTGCCCCCGATGGCCCGCATTCCCAAAGAATTAGTTGACCACATCATCCAGACCGCCGACATCGTGGAAGTCGTCGGCGACTTTGTGCAGCTCAAGCGCAAGGGGCAGAATCTGTGGGCCCCATGCCCGTTTCACAACGAAAAGTCCCCCTCGTTCTCGGTAAATCCGGCCAAGTCGCTTTACAAGTGCTTCGGCTGCGGCAAGGCCGGCGGCGTGGTGCAGTTTGTGATGGACGTGGAGGGCACCAGCTACGTGGAGGCCCTCAAATACCTGGCTAAGAAGTACGCCATTGAAATACAGGAGGAGGAAAAAACGCCCCAGCAGCAGCTAGAGCAGAACGAGCGGGACTCGCAGTTCATCGTTTCGGACTTCGCCAAAAACCACTACCACCGTCTGCTGCTCAACTCCGAGGAAGGAATGAGCATCGGTTACGGCTACCTCAAGGAGCGCGGCCTCAACCTGAGCACCATCCAAACCTTCGAGCTCGGCTACTCGCTCGACGCCTGGGACGACCTGATGAAAGCCGCCGAAGCGGCTGGTTACGACAAAAAATACCTGGAAAAAACCGGCCTGACGGTCATTAGAACCGACGACCAGGGCAAGGACACCGGCCGGCGCTACGACCGGTTCCGGGGCCGCGTGATGTTCCCGATTCACAACATCAGTGGTCGGGTGGTGGGCTTCGGGGCGCGCACCCTGAAGCGCGACGACAAGATGGCGAAGTACCTCAACTCGCCGGAATCCGAGATTTACCACAAGTCCGACGTGTTGTACGGGCTATTTCAGGCCCGGCAGGCCATTCGCACGCAGGAAGTTTGCTATTTGGTGGAAGGCTACCTCGACGTGCTTTCGCTCTACCAGGGCGGGATTAAAAACGTGGTGGCCTCGTCGGGCACCTCGCTCACCGAAGGCCAGATTCGCCTCATCAAGCGGTATTCCGATAACGTGACGGTGCTGTATGACGGCGACGCGGCCGGCATCAAGGCGTCGTTGCGCGGCACCGATTTGCTGCTCGAAGGCGGCCTGAACGTGCGCGTGGTGCTCTTCCCCGACGGCGACGACCCCGACTCCTACATCCGCAAAGTGGGCGACCAGCGCTTCACGGAGTACATCGAAACCAAGAGCCAGGACTTCATCAGCTTCAAAACCACGCTGGTGGCCCGCGAGGCCAGCAACGACCCGGTGAAGAAGGCCGAGGCCATCCGCGACGTGCTGCACAGCATCGCCAAAGTGCCCGACGCCATCAAGCGCCAAGTGTTTTTGCAGCAAACCTCGGCCACGTTCGGCATCGACGAGCAGGTGCTCATCACCGAGTACAACAAGCTCGTCAAAACCGCTTCGCAGAAGGCGCCCGGCGGCAGCGGCAACGCCGGCAGCTACGGCCAGGGCGCCGGCAGCGCCAACACCGGCTTTCCGCCCAGCAACAACCCGCGTTCGGCCCCGGCCCCGCGCCCGATGACCGACGAGGAAGAGGCCGAAATGCTCATGTACGGCGGCCACGAAGCCACCGTGGAAATCCTGGGCGCGGGCGCCAGCTTCCAGCCCTCGGCTGCCAAAGCCGCGGCCGACGACGACACGCCCGACATGCTGCAGGTGTGCGAGCGCGAGGTGCTGCGCCTGCTGGTGCTCTACGCCGGGCGCGAGGTGGAAGAGGAAATCAGCGTGGCGGCCTACCTCATGGGCCAGCTCGGCGAAAACCCGCTGCAGAAGCCGCTCTACGCCGAAATGTGGGAAATCTGCCGCCAGGAATTGCTGGCCGGCCGCTTCCCCGATGCCCGCCTGCTGGCCCAGAACGAGCGCGAAGACATCCGCCAGCTCATCACCGACCTGGCCACCGAGCGCTACGAAATCAGCCCCAACTGGCGCACCAAGGAAATCTACGTCTTCAACGAAGTGGACCTGCCCAAGCTGGCCTGCGACAACGCCGTGCTGCGCCTCAACAAGGTGCACGTGCAGCGCGAACTCGACCAGTGCCTCGAAAAGCTGCGCCACCCGCTGGATGACGTGGAGATGTTCGAAATCCTCGGCGACATCAAGCGGCTCAAGGAGTTGGACAACGAGCTGGCCGGGCTGCTGGGCACCGTGGTGGGCCGCACGGCGTAGGGGTTGGCCGTCCATAATTGGCAATAATTGAACGTGATGCCGAGCTTGTCGAAGCATGACGTTCCTTTGATGTCTCAACCAACCCCATGCTCCGACAACTCAACATCAACCGGCTGCTCTTGGCCATTGTCCTCACCGGACTGAGCCTGATTTTTGGCATGACGGGCTTCATGGTCATCGAGCATTATCACCCGGTTGATGCCTTTTACATGACCGTGACCACCATTGCCACGGTGGGCTTTGGCGAAATCCACCCGTTTTCGCACGCGGGGCGGCTGTTTGTCTCCTTTTACATCCTTTACAACCTCGTCGTGGTGGCCTACCTCGTGTCGGTCATGTCCTCGTTTATCTTTGACGGCGAGCTGCGCAAGATTTACAACATGATTCGGACCGACCAGGAAATCAAGCGCTTTAGCGGGCACGTCATCGTATGCGGGTTTGGGCGCAACGGGCGCCGGGCCTACCAGGAGCTGCGCGCCAACGGCGCCCGCGTGGTGGTCATCGAATCGGACCAGGAGCTGATGAAAAGCATCACCAGCGGCAGCACCGGCGAGGACTACGACGGCGACGGCCTGCCCGGCGGCGGCATCTACACCGTGTTTGGCGACGCCACCACCGACCTCGTGCTGAAGCAGGCCGGCGTGGAGCGCGCCTCGGCCCTCATCACCTCGCTGCCCAAGGACGCCGACAACGTGTTTGTGGCCCTTTCGGCCCGCGCCCTCAACCCGCGCCTGAAAATCATCGCCCGCGCCTCGCTCAAAACCTCGGAAAGCAAGCTGCTCTCGGCCGGCGCCGACTCGGTGGTGATGCCCGACGAAATCGGGGGCTCGCACATGGCCAAGCTGGTGGTGCGCCCCGAGGTCATCCGCTTCCTCGACCTCATTTCCGGCCTCAGCGCCGACAAGCTGCGACTGGAGGAAATGAGCTTTGAGCAGCTCCGGCGCGATTTACACGGCCGCAGCATCCGCGAGCTCGACGTGCGCTCCATCACCGGCGCCACCATCATCGGCATGCGCACGGCCGCGGGCTCCCTCATGGTGAGCCCGCCCGTGGACTACGTGCCCGCGCCCGGCGACGTGCTGCTGGTGCTGGGCAGCGAAGAGCAGATAGAAACCTTCGAGGTGCGCTTTCGGCAGCTGTAAAAGCTTGCGGCGTGATTCCGGCGAAAGCGCGGCCTCCTTCTACCTTTGCCGGCGCTATGCACATTCTGCAACTTTGTCCGCGCGTGCCATTTCCGCCTCATGACGGCGGCGCCATTGCCATGTACGACGTGGCGGCGGGCCTCGTGCGCGCCGGGCACCGGGTCACGCTGCTGGCCATCAACACGCCCAAGCACCGCCAGCCGGCCGACGCCCTGGCCCACCTGGGGCCCAATTTGCGGCTGGTGCTGGTGGATGTTGATACTGATATTTCGGCATTTGGCGCGCTGAAGAACCTCCTGTTAAGCCGAAAGCCCTATAATGTGGCCCGTTTCATTGAGCGCGAGGTCTGTGACGTACTAGGCCGTTTACTAGCGAGTGAGGAATTTGACATCATCCAGTGCGAAGGGACATTTGTGGCATGGTACAATGAATGGCTTGATTACGAAGAATTTCGCCCTGAACGCACCAAAACGGTGTTGCGCGCCCACAATGTGGAGTATACTATCTGGCATATGCTGGCAAAGCGGGAGGCGAATCCGCTGAAGCAATTTATGCTTCGCGTTATGGCCAACCGCCTGGAAAAATTTGAGCGAGAGTATCTGACTTATTTCGACGCCGTAGCCGCCATTACCGAAGACGACGCGCAACGTCTGAGGGCCTTGGGTTGCCCCGAGCCTGTCGTCTTCATCCCAGCCGGGGCCGACCTAGAGCGTCTGCAACCCGACCCCAGCCTTCGGGCCAAGCCGCGCACCTTATTTATGATTGGCTCACTCGACTGGCTGCCGAATCAGGAAGGGGTGGAGTGGCTGCTGCGCGAGGTGTGGCCCACGTTTCACGCCGAATTTCCGGACGTGGAGCTGCACCTTGCCGGACGCAACGCCCCCGCGCACTTGCTCAATCGGAAAGCCGAAAATGTCATCATGCACGGCTTTGTGGAATCAGCCCCCGCCTTCATGCAGCAGTACGAGCTGATGCTGGTGCCCTTGCTAAGTGGTGGCGGCATGCGGGTGAAAATTGTGGAGGGCATGGCCCTGGGCAAAGCCATTTTGAGCACCACGCTGGGCGCCGAGGGCATTGTGGCCCACAACGACGAGAACCTGTTGGTGCGCGATGGCGCGGCCGCCTGGCTCGACGCCCTGCGCGCCTGGTACCGCGGCGAAATCGACGTGCGCGGCATTGGGGCCGCGGCCGCCCGCACCGCCACCGACGTCTACGACAACGGCCGCGTGGTGCAGCGCTTCATTGACTTGTACGAGCGCCTGCTTCTGCCTGCGCCGGCCGGCACGCCCGCCCATTCGCCGCCCGCATGAAGCTGCTTGTGCTCCTCTCGCGCTTCCCGTACCCCTTGGACAAGGGCGACAAGCTGCGCGCCTACCACCAATTGCGCTACCTGGCCGAGCGCCACGAAATCTGCCTCTTTGCCCTCAGCGACGAGGCCGTGACGGCCGAAGCCGACGCGGCGGTGCGGCCCCTGTGCTGGGGCGGCCTCACGGTGCACCGGCTGCACAAGCCCGGCATCGCGGCCAACATGGCGCGGGCCCTGGCCACGGGCCGGCCGCTGCAAGTTGGCTATTTCTACGACGCCCAGGCCCAGCGCAAAGTCGATGAGCTGCTGCGCACCTTCCGGCCCGACCACGTGTACTGCCAGCTCATTCGCATGGCCGAATACCTGCGGCCCCACGCCGGCGCTGTGCCCATGACGCTCGACTACATGGACGTTTTTTCGGCTGGTATGGCGCGCCGGGCCACGCAGGCACCCCTATGGCAGCGGCCAGTGTTTGCCCTCGAAGCCCGTCGGCTGACGGCCTACGAAGCCGAGGCCTTTGGCTGGTTCCGCCACCACACCATCATCAGCGACCAGGACCGGCAGCTCATTCAGCACCCGCGCCGCAACGACATTCGGGTGGTGCTCAACGGCATCGATACCGAGAATTTCCAGCCCATGCCGGAGGTGGCCAAGGAGTACGAGGTGCTGTTTTGCGGCAACATGAGCTACCATCCCAACGTGGACGCGGCCGTTTTCCTGGCCGAGGAAATCATGCCGTTGGTGCGCGCGCAGCACCCCGGGGCGCGCCTGTTGGTGGCCGGCACCACGCCCGCGCCCCGGGTGCTGGCGCTGGCCTCGGCGCATGTGGAGGTGAGCGGCTGGGTGCCCGACATCCGGGCGGCCTATGCATCGGCGCGGGTGTTTGTGGCGCCCATGCGCGTGGGCACGGGCCTGCAAAACAAGCTGCTCGAAGCCATGGCCATGCAGCTGCCGTGCGTGACCACGCCGCTGGCCAACAACGCCCTGAACGGCACCGACGGCCAGGAATTGCGCGTGGCCGAGTCGGCGGCAGCCCTTGCTCAGGTCGTCTCGGAGCTGCTGGCCGACCCGGCTTCGGCCAGTGCTCTGGCCAGCCGCGGGCAGGCGTTTGTGAAAGCCCGCTACACCTGGGCCGGGGCCACGGCGCAGCTGGAAGCACTGTTCGGCTAGGGCGCCGCGCTGCGGGCTAACTTTGCGGGCGCTGCCGCTGTTATGGCCCGAAATACCCCATCCCATGCTTGATACCATCGAATCCGCCATCGAAGACATTCGCGCTGGCAAAGTTGTCATCGTAGTCGACGACGAAGACCGTGAAAACGAAGGCGACTTCATTTGCGCCGCCCGGTCGGCCACGCCCGAAGTCATCAATTTTATGGCCACGCACGGCCGCGGCCTGGTGTGCGCTTCGCTGCCCGAGCAGCGCTGCGAAGAGCTGGGCCTCGACCTGATGGTGGGCCACAACACGGCCCTGCACGCCACGCCCTTCACCGTATCGGTCGACCTGTTGAAGAACGGCGTGACCACCGGCATTTCGGCCTCCGACCGCAGCAAGACCATCCTGGCCCTCATCGACCCCGCCACCAAGCCCGAAGAACTGGGCAAGCCCGGCCACATTTTCCCCCTCAAAGCCCGCAAAGAAGGCGTGCTGCGCCGCGCCGGCCACACCGAAGCCGCCGTGGACCTGGCTCGCCTGGCCGGGTTTGAGCCGGCCGGGGTCCTGGTCGAAATCCTGAAGGAAGACGGCGAGATGGCCCGCCTGCCCGACCTCGAAATCGTGGCCAAGAAATGGGGCCTGAAGCTGATTTCGGTGCAAGACCTCATCAAGTACCGACTTGCTACGGAAAGCCTCATCACCCGCGAAATCTCGGTGAAGATGCCCACCGAGCACGGCGATTTCGACCTCTACGCCTTCACCCAAAACTCCAACGGCGCCAAGCACCTGGCCCTGGTGAAGGGTGATATCAGCGGCCCCGAGCCGGTGCTGGTGCGCGTGCACAGCTCCTGCGTGACCGGCGACATCTTCGGCTCGTGCCGCTGCGACTGCGGCCCCCAGCTGCACCAGGCCATGCGCCAGATTGAGCGCGAAGGCCGCGGCGTCATCGTGTACATGAACCAGGAGGGCCGCGGCATTGGCTTGCTCAACAAGCTGAAAGCCTACAAGCTGCAGGAGCAGGGCCGCGACACCGTGCAGGCCAACGAAGAGCTGGGCTTCAAGAGCGACGAGCGCGACTACGGCGTGGGCGCCAGCATCCTGCGCGACCTGGGCGTGCGCCAGATGCGCCTTCTCACCAACAACCCCCGCAAGCGCACCGGCCTCATCGGCTACGGCCTGGAAATCGTGGACACGCTGCCCATCGAAATCAGCGCCAACCCGCACAACGAAGCCTACCTCACCACCAAGCGCGATAAACTGGGCCACGACATCATGCGCGTGGCTCCGGCCGAGACGCCGGCGGCGTAAGCTTAATTGCCTCGTGTGAGGAAAAGGCCCGCTGTTCAGCGGGCCTTTTTTGTTGGTGGCGTACGGGAAATGCCTTTGGCTTATAGGATGCGAAAAGGCAGGGGAGATGGGTTTCTATCAGCTGGTTAGGCAGCATCGGTGCGCGTCAGCAAATCATTGCCAGTGATTTCAATTACACTGCCTATTTTCACCCATCTATCATTCCTACTTCCATGAAAACAAACCTACTTACTTCGTTCGGGCTCACCTTGCGCTTGGGTGCGGGGCTGGCCCTGCTCTGCCCGTTGCCCGAAGCCGCCGCCCAACTACCCACGGCGCCCACCAAGGTGTGGGACCGGCGCTTTGGCGGCACTTCCACCACCTGCAGCGGGGAAGATGCCCTGTTTACCCTGGCCGCCACACCCGACGGGGGCTGCCTGCTGGGCGGGCGCTCCAGCTCCGACGCCGTGGGCGACGTGTCGCAGCCGAACTGGGCGTTTGGGGCCGATTTCTGGGCCGTGAAGGTAGATGCCCAGGGCAACAAGCAATGGGATGCCCGTTTTGGCGGCACCCAAATAGAAACCCTGCAAGCCATCTTGCCCACCGCCGACGGGGGCTACCTGCTCGGCGGCAGTTCAGATTCGGGGCAGGACGGCGACAAGTCGCAGCCCAGCCAGGGCGGCAACGACTTCTGGCTGGTGAAGGTGAACGCGCAGGGCGTCAAGCAATGGGACAAGCGGTACGGCGGGCCCGGCAGCGACTACCTCGCGGCCATCCAACCCACCCCCGACGGCGGCTACCTGCTCGGGGGCAGTTCGCAGTCGGGCAGCGGCGGCGATAAAACCGAAGCCAGCCGGGGCAGCAGTGACCTGTGGGTGGTGAAGATTGACGCGCAGGGCGCCAAGCTCTGGGACCACCGTTTTGGCGGCAGCGCCGAAGAATATTTTGCCGGCATGAAAGCCACGCCCGACGGAGGCTGCATTTTGGGCGGTTCCTCTCTCTCTGGGCTGGGCGGCGATAAATCGGAGCCAAGCCACGGGTCAGTGGATATTTGGCTGGTGAAGCTGGACGCCACCGGCACCAAACAATGGGACAAGGCCCTGGGCGGCGCGGGCTTCGATGGCCTCGGGGCCATTCAGGTGCTGCCGGGGGGCGGCTATCTGCTCGGTGGTAATTCGCAATCAGACATTGGCGACGACAAGTCGGAGCCCCACAAGGGCGGTGGCGATATGTGGCTGCTGCGGGTCGACGCCCAAGGCACCAAGCTATGGGACCGCACCTACGGCGGCGCAATGGGCGAAAGCATTACAAGCTTAGCGCTGATGCCCGACGGCGGCTACCTGCTGGCGGGCAGCTCCAGCTCCGGCGTGGGCGGCGACAAAACCGAGCCCAGCCAGGGCGACGGCGACTACTGGGCCGTGAAGACCGACGCAGCCGGCGTGAAGCAGTGGGACAAGCGTTTTGGCGGTACCCTCAACGATAACCTCCTCGCCATGCAACTGGCCGTGGGCGGCGATGTTTTGCTGGGGGGATTCACGGCCTCGCCCATTGGCGGCGACAAAACGCAAGGGTGCTGGGGCAACGTTGACTATTGGGTGGTGAAGATGACTGCGGGTGCGCCGCTGGCCACGCAGCCGGCCGTGGCCGCCCAGGTGGGGCTGTACCCCAACCCGGCCCGGCACCAGGTAATGGTGGGCTTGCCTGCCGCTTACGCCCAACAACCGGTGGCTGTCACCGTCCACAATGCCCTCGGCCAACTGCTGCGCCGTACCGCCCTCACGCCCACCGGCTCAGTGCCCCTGGATGGTCTTGCGCCGGGCGTATACGAGGTGCGCTTCGCTTTACGGGAGGGCGTCGTTTCCAAGAAGCTGGTGATAGAATAGCGTTTTGAGCTGAATAGTATTGCCCAACCTGCTGCCGGTTGCGCTGGCTATAACCAGAAGGCTTGTCCCGCTAATCGATACTCGTTTGGTGCCCTCCCAAGCGGTGATGTTATCTCGGTCTGCGGGCTTCGGCGATAAGCCGAGGGGAAGGTAAAACAGAACAAGCCCCAGCGGAGCGACACTCATTGCATGTCGCCCCGCTGGGGCTTGTTCTGCTATACGGCTACCTTGCTACACGCCCGCCAACTGCTGCCGCAGCATCGTGAGCAGCGACTGGGCCGCGTATTCCACGTTCAAGGCGCGGCCGCGGTCCAGTACGTATTCGCGGCTGATGGTGTGGGTGGCGTCGGCGTAGGCCAGGCACACGGTGCCTACCTTTTTGGTGGCCGTGGCGCCGGTGGGGCCGGCAATGCCGCTGGTGGCCACGGCCACGTCCACGCCCAAGCGGCGGCGGGCGCCCTCGGCCATCTCGCGCACGGTGGCTTCGCTCACGGCGCCGTATTGGGCCAGGGTTTCGGTTTTTACGCCCAGCTCTTCCTGCTTGATGTCATTATGGTACGCCACGATGGCGCCCCGGAAATACCCCGAGCTGCCCGACACGCTGGTGAGGCGCTGCGCTACGAGGCCGCCGGTGCAGCTTTCGGCCGTGCCCACGGTGAGGCCCTTGGCCAGTAGTAATTGGCCGATGGCGGCTTCAATGGTGGTTTCTTCCTCGGCAAAAATGTACTCGCCGATGCGCTCGCGCAGGGCGGGCAGCAAGGCCAGCATGCGGCCGCGCAGGTCGGGTTGGCCATCGGCGGTGCCGGTGAGGCGCAGGCGCACGGCCCCGAAGCTGGGCAGGTAGGCCAGCTTGATGTTGGCGGGCAGGGCATCTTCCCAATCGGCTATTTTCTGGGCCAGAAAGCTTTCGCCCAGGCCGGCCGTCATCACCACGACGTGCTCGATGGGGGCGAGGTGAAACTGGCTTTGCAGGCGCGGCAGCACGTGGTCGGTCATCAGGCGCTTCATCTCGAAGGGCACGCCGGGCATGCTCACAAACACGGTGCCCTGGTCGTTGAACCACATGCCAGGGGCCGTGCCCACGGCGTTGTGCAGCACTTCGCAGTTGGCCGGCACCAAGGCCTGCTGGCGGTTCACGTCGAGCATGGGGCGTTGGAAGCGCTGGAAAATTTCTTCCACGTGGCGCAGCGTGGGCTCGTGCAGCACCAGCTCGGAGCCGAAGTAGCGGGCCAGCACGTGCTTGGTGAGGTCGTCTTTGGTGGGGCCGAGGCCGCCGGTGATGAGCACCACCTGCGCCCGCCGCCGGGCTTGGTCGAGGGCCGTCACTATCTCGTCGGCGCGGTCCGATACCGACGAAATCTGCCGCACGCGCAGCCCTATTTTACCCAGCTCCTGGCCCATGAAGGCCGAATTGGTGTCGATGACCTGCCCGTATAGCAGCTCGTCGCCAATGGTCATGATTTCGACGTCGGGCGGCGCAGCGGGACTGGCGGAGGAAACCGAGGGGGCGAGGAGATGGTCGGGAGAGGGCATGGGTTTGTCGAAGAAAATAGGTTTGGCCGCAAAATTGTCTTCAATTTGCAAGCGCGACGGTCCAAGGACAGCCATAGGGGCTTTCCGGTTTTCCCGTTTCGTCAGTTTATTCCATGTTTACGCGCATTGCCGGTCCGTTGCTGGTAGCTGGTTTGCTGGTAGCGGCTACGCCCGCCGCTCAGGCCCAAACCAAAACCACTACCAAGAAGACCACCACCACCAAAACCACTACGCAAACCGCCGCCCAAAAGGCCGCCGCCGCCAAAGCCACTGCGGCCAAAGCGGCCGCTGCCAAAGCCGCCGCCGACAAGGCCGCCGCCGAGAAAGCAGCTGCCGCGGCCAAAGCCGCCGCAACCCCGCCGCCCGCGCCGCTCACCGAAGCCCAGGCCAGCGCCGGCGTCAAGGAAGCCCTCAACAAAGGCATCGTGAAGGCCGTGCAGTTTGCCTCGGAGCCCGACGGCTTCAACCTGAACGACGACATCCACATTCCCTTCCCGGAAGATGCCATTCTGATGAAAACGACCCTGAGCAAGTTTCCGGGCATGAACACGGTCATCGGCACCTTCGAAACCCAGCTCAACCGCGCCGCCGAGGCCGCCGCGCCCAAAGCCAAGGACATTTTCCTCAACGCCCTCTCCAACATCAGCATCACCGATGCTCTCACGCTGGTGACCAGCGGCTCGACCGATGCCGCCACGCAGTTCCTGCGCAAGTCGACGGAGGCCCAGCTCATTGCCGCCTTCAAGCCCGACATCACCGCCGCCATCGACCAAGTGGGCGCCGGCGCCGCCTACAGCAAAATGACCAGCCAGTACAACCGCATCCCGCTGATGACGCCCGTGCAAACCGACCTCTCGGCCTACACCACCCAGAAAGCCGTCGATGGCCTGTTCATCCTGCTGGCTCAGGAAGAAGCTAAAATTCGCAAGAACCCCGCCGCCCGCACTTCCGACATCCTCAAGCAGGTATTCGGGCGGAAGTAAGGCTCAGGCCCCGGCCCGCCAATCACCAAAAAGCCCCGGCTGGTTATCCAGCCGGGGCTTTTTGGTGATTGGCGGGCCGCGCAAAGCGGGTTCGTTTAGTAGTCGTCGCTGTCGAAGCTGCTGCCGCGGCGGCTGCCGCGCCCGCTGCTGTAGCCTTCGTCGTCGTCGTCATCGTCGTCGGCGAAGTCGTCATCGTCTTCATCGTCGAGGCTGGTGAAGCCGCCACGGTCCGAATTTTCGGCCCGCTCCGCCTCCACAAACTCTTCTTCGGTCATGTTGGCCAAGTCCAGGGCTTCATCGTGCGACGAGCCGGTGTCCGTCCACATCAGGTAATCAGCGTATTTGGCCGAAAGGCGGTCTTCGGAGTTGCCTAAAGCAGCGGCGCCGCCTTTTTTGGCGTAGGTGTCCAGGGAATCGTCGTCGTCGAGCAAGTCGTCGTCCAGGTCGTCGTCATCTATCATGGCCGGGGCGGTAAGTTGGTGAGGTGAAAAATTTGCCTGAGGTGGTCGCGAAGATACGGAGCAGGCCCATTTTCAGTTGGCCTCCGGCGCTACTTTATTGGGCAAAATAGTTGCCTTATAGCAGCCAGGGCCTGTTTTGCAACCACTTATTGTCTCACCCCGCTGGCCAGCAAAAGGCCGTGGCGGCTCAGGTGCCGCAGTTGAAATATTTGTCGTAGGCCGACTCCGGAATCAGGTTCAGCCGGCTCAGCACCTTGATGGGCAGGCGCAGCAGCTTCAGCAAGCTATAGCTGTTGGGGTAGTCGTGAAAGGTTTTCGGGGGGGCGGCCACTATCTGCTCGAATTCGGCCCGCGTCAGGCCGAGGCGCTTGATGCAAAGCGCAATCACGTTTTCGTCCTCAATTGCATTCACGTGCGAAATGCGGTCCAGGGCCACCTCGCGGCTCATCTGGCCCGAGCGCACCAGGGCGGAATAGTTGAACAGGCGCCGGTCGATGTTGAACTTGACGCGGTTGAGGTAATAAATCAGGCTCTGGTACAGGTCGTCGGCGTAGTGCGCGCCGGGGCTTTTCCAGCCCAGCTCATTCGTGATGATGTCGTCCACTTCGGTGCGCACGTAGTCGAGGTGGTAGAGCAGGGTCACGGTTTTGATGCGCCGCACAAACGCGTAGTAAAACATCTCCTTCAGGCCCAGGTTGAAGCCAGGGTCGGCGGGGCGCCACGGGCGCAGCGGCACCGTGCCAAACTGCTTATGCACCGCCCGCAGGTACTTGCCATCGAGGAAGTTCCAGCTCAGCGGGGCAATGCCTTCGGTGCGAAACGACTGCCCGATGACGAGGTGTTGCACGTTCTCCTTAGCCGCCACGCCGTAGAGGGCGGTGGCAATGCCCAGGTCGGTGCCCTCCTCCATGTCGGGCACAGAAGCTTTCAAAAACGCAATTTTGAGGTCTTTCGACTCGCGCCAGTCCGAGGTAATGGTGCGCAGCTCCACGCCCAAGCGCTGGCAGGCGCGCACCATGTTTTCGCCGGCCACGGGGTTGCCGAAGCCGTCGTTGAAATGCACCGCCAGGGGGCGCAGCTTGAGTTGCGTGACGCAATACCACAGGGTGTAGGTGCTGTCGCGGCCGCCGCTCACGCCCAGCACGCAGTCGTAGCGACGGCCGCGGCCGGCCCGACGCATTTCGTCGGCCAGGCGGCGCACGGTGCGCAGGCCCGCTTCGCCATTTGGAAAGGCCTGCTCCATGCGGTCGTGCACGTCGCAAAAAGAGCAGGTGCCGGCCTCGTTAAAGGTAATGCCCGGCACGGTGGTGTCCATCAGGCACCGGGTGCAGCGTTGGTGGTCGTCGCTGGGAAGGGCCGAAACGTACTGTTCGGCGGGATGTACCTGGGTAAGCAAGGGGCGGAGAGTAAAAGTGGGGGCTGCGTAAAAAAACGGGTGGGTGGCAGCCTATATGACCGGAAGAGAGCGAATTAGTCAAGTAGAAATAGGATAAGAGCGGGGTATCGGAGCCTAGTACGCAGAACACTCACGGCAGTTCGTCGAAGCGGTAGCCTTTGCGCTGGAGCATCAGGCCGATGTCGGTGCCGCGTTCGGGGCGGTGGGGACGGGCCAGGTCAGCCACGACCAACTGGCCGGCAAACTCGTTGAACGCACCCTGTGCCCGCACGCCGTTGGCGTCGACGGCCAGGGAGCAGCCCACGCTTTTTTTGCCCTCGTAGGGCCCGCCCACGATGTAGCCCACCGAGGTGGTGCTCACCACCACCACGTTGTAGAGCTTGGCCAGGATGGAAAACGGCTTCACCCATTTTTCCTGATAGGGGTCGTGCTCCTCGGTGATGGAGTAGTCCACCGTCCACGACGCCGGGGCAATGATAAACTCGGCGCCCATGCGGGCCAGCGTGTGCCCGATGGGCAGGCCGTCGAGGTAGTTGTCGGCGCACACGTTCACGCCGATTTTACCCAAGGGCGTGTCCACCACGTTCAGCGTCTGGCCCACGGCGTAGAACGGCTGCTCCACGGCCAGCAGGTTGATTTTGTGGTATTTGACGATGATTTCGCCCTGCGGGTTGATGAGAATGGCCGCGTTGTAGTTGCGGCCGTCGGGGGCACGCTCCGTGAGGCCGGCGCACACGTAGAGGCCGTGCTCGGCCGCAGCACGGCACAGCACGTCGCTGAAGGGGCCCGGAATGGGCTGGGCTTCGTAGAGGGCGCTGGGGTGCGTCCAGGCAAAGTCGAGGGTTTCGGGCAGTAGCACCAGGTCGCACTGCTGGGCCGCGGCCTGGGCAATCTGCTCCACGGCGCGGGCCAGGTTGCGGGCCGGCTCGCCGCCTTCTACCAGCAACTGGCCCATGCCCACTCGCACGGTGCCCAGCGCTGGTGCCGGCGGCTCGGGTGCCGGCGCAGCTACTGGTACCGATTTGCGAAAGGAGAAAAGCGCGGCCATAAGCGGAGCGGACACATCATTATTCGTGGAAAAGTAAGTAAGGTACAAAGTCGGAATTAAACTTTGTCGCTCAATTTATGTCGCCAAGCAAAGATAGAAAAGCGCCGAAGGGCAGAAATTAAAGCTGGGTTAAAACGGAATATTCGATAGTCATCTGATGTTCAGGGCTCCTTATTCTTAACGGTCAGGGGCTACTGCAAAGAAATAGGCGTAGCCAACCACTGCCGGGATAGGCTACTAAGCGGGCGCCCCGGGCACCATTCCCCAGCGCCCGCCTGGCGCTCTGGTGGCCCGGGTGCGCGGTGCCCCCGGTTCCAATGCCTATTTTTGCCTTTCTGCTTACTGCTTAATTCCTATGTCCCTCGCCACCACCTACTCGCCCACCGACGTTGAAGCCAAATGGTACCAGCGCTGGCAGGAGCAAGGTTTCTTCAAGGCTTCGCCAAACCCCAAGAAGGTCCCCTATACCGTTGTGATTCCGCCGCCCAACGTGACGGGCGTGCTCCACATGGGGCACATGCTGAACAACACCATTCAGGACGTGCTGGTGCGCCGTGCCCGCATGCAGGGCAAAGAAGCCTGCTGGGTGCCCGGCACCGACCACGCCAGCATCGCCACCGAAGCCAAGGTAGTGGCCTTGCTGAAAGAGCAGGGCATCAACAAAACCGACCTCACCCGCGAGCAATTCCTGGCCCACGCCTTCGAGTGGAAGGACAAGTACGGCGGCATCATCCTGGAGCAGCTCAAGCAGCTGGGCGCCTCCTGCGACTGGGACCGCACGCGCTTCACCATGGAGCCCGACCTGACCGAGGCCGTGCTGCGCGTGTTCGTCGACCTGTATAACAAAGGCCTGATTTACCGCGGCGTGCGCATGGTGAACTGGGACCCCGAGGGCCGCACGGCCATTTCCGACGAGGAGGTGATTGCCAAGGACGTGCAGGCCAAGATGTACTACCTCAATTACGCCGTGGTAGGGCAGGAGGGCCAGTTTCTAACCGTGGCCACGTCGCGGCCCGAAACCATCATGGCCGACGTGGCCGTGGCCGTGAACCCCAACGACCCGCGCTTTGCGCACCTGGCCGGCCAGAAAGTGCGCATCCCGCTGCTGGGCCGCGAAATCCCGGTAATTTTTGACGAGTACGTGTCGATGGATTTCGGCACGGGCGCGCTGAAAGTGACGCCGGCGCACGACCTGAACGACTACGAGCTGGGCGTGAAGCACAACCTGCCGGTTATCGACATCCTGGCCGACAACGGCACGCTGAACGAGAAGGCCGTGCTCTACGTGGGCCAAGACCGATTTGCCGTGCGCAAGCAGATTGCCAAAGACTTGCAGGAAGCCGGCTTGCTGGAAAAAATCGAGGAATATGCCAGCATCGTGCAGACGTCGGAGCGCACCAAGGCCGTGATTGAGCCCAAGCTCAGCCTGCAGTGGTTCTTGAAAATGGAGCACTTGGCCAAGCCCGCGCTGGAAGTGGTGGAGAACGACACCATCAAGCTGCACCCGCCCAAGTTCAAGAACATGTACCGGGCCTGGATGGAGAACGTGCACGACTGGTGCATCTCGCGCCAGCTCTGGTGGGGCCAGCAGATTCCGGCGTACTACCTGCCCAACGGCACGTTCGTGGTGGCCCTCACCGCCGAGGACGCCTTGCAGCAAGCCATTGCCCAAACCGGCCAGGCCGACCTGCAGCTGAGCGACCTGCGCCAAGACGAGGACGTGCTCGATACCTGGTTTTCGTCGTGGCTGTGGCCCATTTCAGTGTTCGACGGCTTCAAAGACCCCGACAACGCCGACATCAACTATTTCTACCCCACCAACGACTTGGTGACGGGGCCGGACATCCTGTTTTTCTGGGTGGCCCGCATGATTATGGCCGGGCTGGAATACCGCCAGGAAGTGCCTTTCAAAAACGTATACCTCACCGGCATTGTGCGCGACGCGCAAGGCCGCAAAATGAGCAAGCAGCTCGGCAACTCGCCCGACCCGCTCGACCTCATCGCCCAGTACGGCGCCGACGGCGTGCGCACCGGCATGCTGTTCTCGGCCCCGGCCGGCAACGACCTGCTGTTCGATACCAAGCTGGTGGAGCAAGGCCGCAACTTCTCCAACAAGCTCTGGAACGCCTTCCGCCTCGTGAAAGGCTGGGAAGCCGATGCCTCGCTGCCCTTCGCCAATGCCAAGCCGGTGGAGTGGTTCAACGCCAAGTTGCAGGCCGCCATCGTGGAGATGGACGACCATTTCGAGAAGTTCCGGATGAGCGACGCGCTGATGACCATCTACAAGCTGACCTGGGACGACTTCTGCGCCCAGTACCTGGAGATGGTGAAGCCCGCCTACCAGCACCCGGTCGACGCCGAAACCCTGCGCCACACCACGGCCTACCTCGAAACGCTGCTCAAGCTGCTGCACCCCTTCATGCCCTTCATCACCGAAGAGCTGTGGCACGAGCTGGCCGAGCGCGGCCCCCGCGACTACGTGACCGTGGCCCCCTGGCCCCGCGCCACTACCCCCGCCCACAGCGCCGAAACCCTGGCCAACATGGACAAGGCCCTGGCCATCGTGGCCGGCATCCGCTCGGTGCGCAACCAGAAAAACCTCGGCCCCAATAAGCCCCTCGCGCTGGTGGCCAAAACCGACGACCCGCAGCTGCTGGCCGACTACGACGGCATCATCCGCAAGCTGGGCAGCATTTCGGACGTGACGCTGGCCGACGCCGGCCCCGCCGCCTCGGTGAGCTTCGTGCTGGGCGGCAGCGAGTTCTTCATCCCGCTCGAAGGCCACATCGACCTGGCCGCCGAGCGCACCCGCCTTGAGAAAGAGCTGGAATACGCCCAGGGCTTCCGCGACTCGGTGCTGAAGAAGCTCGGCAACGAGAAATTCGCCCAGAACGCCAAGCCCGAAGTGCTGGAAAAAGAGCGCCAGAAGCTGGCCGACGCCGAAGCCAAAATTGCCGCCTTGGAGCAAGCGCTGAAAGGGTTGTAAAAAAGGATTGTCAGTAAAAAAGCCGCTTCCGAATCTCGGAAGCGGCTTTTTGCTTGTAGGAGAGTAAACGCCGAAATCATTCTGACGACAACTGTCGTTATATTTACGACAAGTGTCGCAACGCGGGGCTTTATCCGTTCCATTCTAGCTGCAATATCATGACCCCGTATGCTTTTGTTGATGTGTTGGGCGGCCCCTCGGTGGTGGGCGAGCCGATTGCCAGCGACTTGCAGCTGGTGGACGTGATTCAGCGGGGATTGCGGCGGCAGGCGCTCGACCACCTGGCGCGGCGCTCCCACTTGCCGCTGCCCGTGCTGGCGGCGGCCGTCGATTTATCGGTGCGCACGCTGCAACGCTACACGCCGGCCCAGCGCCTCAAGGCCGATGCCACCGACCGGCTGGTGCAGTTGGCCACGCTCTACGCCGAGGGCTTCGACTTGTTTGGGGAAGACAAATTCCGCCACTGGATGGAGTCATCGATTCCGGCCCTGGGCGGCCGCAAGCCCGTGGAGCTCATCAACACCACCGTGGGCATTCGGATGCTGCGCGACATCCTCGGGCGCATCGAGCACGGCGTTTTTGGGTAGGGCATGGAAGTATTCCGCCTGGCCCGCTACGCCCGCCGCCACGACCTGAGCGGCTACGGCGCCTACCTCTACGGTGGCCGCTGGAACCTGCCCGGCCTGGCCCTGCTCTACACCGCCGAGCAGCGCGCCATGGCCCTGCTCGAAACGCTGGTGCACCTGCCCGTAGAAGACCTGCCCGACGACATGTACCTGCTGACGCTGGACGTGCCCGACGACGCCAGCCGCGAGGCCCTCACGCCCGCCGACCTGCCGCCCGACTGGCAGCGCCTGTCCATGCCGCAGCCCACGGCCACCATCGGGCACCAGTGGCTGCAGTCGGGCCGCAGCCTGGCGTTGCAGGTGCCCTCCGCGGTGGTGCCGCAGGAGCGCAACCTGCTGCTCAACCCCGCGCACCCCGAGTTCATCCGCGTGCGGCTGCTCGACGCCCAGCCGTTTCACTTCGACGAGCGGCTCCGGAAATAGCGGCTGGGTTGTTATTGCGGAATGCCGCCCGGCTGCTTCTTCTGCAGCGGTGCCAACTGATTCTGCAGCTGAAAGGTTACTTTCTGGCAATCAGCAAAGCGCTGCTCCGATGCCTGTAGGGCTTTTTGGGTAGCATCGAGCTGTTGGTAGAGGTAGCCAATGAGGCCCAGTGCCAGTACCAAGGCGCCGAGGTAAATGATGTTCTTCATGAATGAGTAAAAAACTGTCATCCTGAGCACAGCGAAGGACCTTATCGCGCTGGAACATCCTGGCGTGATAAGGTCCTTCGCTGTGCTCAGGATGACAAATTAGGTGGCTTAAATCGCCGTGTTCGGGTCGAACTGCTCCAAGTAGTCGGCCACCCGGCGCACGAACATGCCGCCGAGCGAACCGTCGACCACGCGGTGGTCGTAGCTGTGGCTCAGGAACATGAAGTGACGAATGCCGATGAGGTCGCCCTGCGGCGTCTCAATCACGGCCGGCTTCTTCTTGATGGCGCCCACGGCCATGATGGCCACCTGCGGCTGCATGATGATGGGCGTGCCCATCACGTTGCCGAACGAACCCACGTTGCTCAGCGTGTAGGTGCCGCCTTCGAGGTCGGCGGGCGTGAGCTTGTTGATGCGGGCGCGGTTGGCCAGGTCGTTCACCTTCTTGGTCAGGCCGTTGAGGTTGAGTTGGTCGGCGTTGTGAATGACGGGCACAATCAGGTTGCCCGAGGGCAGGGCCACGGCCACACCAATGTTGATGTCGCGCTTCTTCACGATATAGTCGCCGTCCACCGACACGTTGATGTTCGGGAAGTCCTGAATGGCGCGGGCCACGGCCTGAATGAAGATGGGCGTGAAGGTGAGGTTTTCGCCCTCGCGCTTCTTATAGGCGTCCTTGTGCTTGTTGCGCCAGTTCACGATGTCCGTCACGTCGGCCTCTACGAAGCTGGTGACGTGCGGCGAAATGCGCTTCGAGTCCACCATGCGCTGCGCAATCATCTTGCGCATGCGGTCCATCTCAATCAGCTCCTGGCCGCCGCTCACGCTGGGCGCGGGTTTGGACGCGGCGGCGGGCGCCGCGGCCACGGGCGCGGCCGGCGGCTGCGGCGCCGACACGGCGGCCGGCGCAGGAGCGGCGGGCGCCGCAGCCGGTGCCGAAGCAGCCGCCGTAAACGACGGTTTGCCGGCGGCCACGTAGTCCAGAATGTCTTTCTTGGTCACGCGGCCTTCCTTGCCGGTGCCGGGCAGGTATTCGAGGTCGGTCATGCTCACGCCTTCTTCGCGGGCAATGCTCAGCACCAGGGGCGAAAGGAAGCGGCCGGGCTGGTGCTCGGCACCGGCGACGGACGCAGCCTGTTGGGCTGCCTGCGGGTCGTGGGGCTCGGGCAGGTACGGCACGGCAACTGCGGCGGCCTCGGCGTGCTGGCCGTTGCTGGAAGGAGCAGCGGCGGCAGGAGCAGCGGCCCCGGCGCTAGCGGCATCGGTTTCCACCACGGCAATGGGGGCGCCCACGGCCACTACTTGGCCTTCCTGCACCAGAATTTCCTGCAGCACCCCGGCGTGGATGGCCGGCACTTCGGTGTCCACTTTGTCGGTGGCCACTTCCAGCACCGATTCGTCCTGCTCAATCGTGTCGCCAACTTGTTTCAGCCATTTCAGGACGGTGCCTTCCATGATGGATTCGCCCATCTTGGGCATCGTCATTTCCACTCGTGCCATAGGTAAGGAGGAGTATTTTGGTAATAGGGTGGGGTGGGAGTTTAGAGCCGCAAAGGTAGCCAGAAAGCGCAACGCCTCCGGTGCGCACGGCACCGGAGGCGTTGGCGAACTTCAGCATCGCCCCACTGGCGGCTAAGCGCGAGCTAAGCGGCTGGCTGCCACTTCATCTCACGGTGATGGTGAACGTGTAGTAGCCGGTGGTCTGGCCCGGCGACGTCCCCGTTCGCTCGAAAGCTACCTTCAGCAACGCCTCCCGGCACAGCTCCTCTTGCCGTTTCGAGACGGAGCTGCTGACGGGCACCACGCTTTCAATGTGCCCGTTTTTATCCACCACAATCCGGAAGCGAACGGCCCCGGAAGCGTCATCGACGACTGCCGGCATCGGGGAACTGGCGAAGCGCCAGCCCGACGCTCGGTTCGCACTGTCCAGCAGCAATGCGCCTGGCCTTTGGCCAATGGGGGCATTATCAAGCGTGCGCGGTGCTCCGGCCGGTACCGCCGTTTGGGCCCGGGCCCCGTGCATAGAGGCAGCAAGCGCCATCAGAAGCAGAGCTTTCGTCATAAATTGAGCTGCAGAGCGCAAGTAGGTCCGCCATCAAGTAGAAAACAAACGGTGCTGCTGAAAGCCGGACAGGGCATCTGTGAGATTATGGCCGTGTAGTTGTAAGGTCTTGTGCCGTGTGGTGGAAATGCCGGCGCCGCAGTTTGCGCCGGACATCGCGCGGCAAGCCCCAGCCCTCGCCATAGAGCTTCAGCACTTCCGCTTCACGGGCCGGGCTGTAGCGTCCCATCTGCAGCAGGCCCACTGCAAAGGGCACCCCGCCCATCACGGCGGCCGACGCCACGTCGCTGCCATTGGGCTGCGGTGGCGCGTAAAGCGGATTGCCGACGGCTGCGCCGGCGGTGGTCGCCAGGCCCGTAGCCGCCCAGCCTTCGCCGCTGCCGCGTTTCTCCCGAAATAGCTTGTGCACGGCAAATACCGTGTCGCGTCCCTGGGCCGCCCCCGGCAAGCTTGTTGCCATAAGCAGGCCGAGCAGTACAAAACCACGTTTCATGTGCACAGTTGGGTTGGTAAACGGGCACTCGGTTGGCCGGAGGCTGTCTTATTCCGTCACGGTTATTCTCGGAATTCCAGTCTCGGCCAGGTCGCCATCCTTTTCGGCCGGCGCTGCCTGAAACTTCGAGAAACAAATGCGGCGGTTGGATGCGTATCGGCTGGCTGGGTCGTTGATGATAACTACGTGCCCAAAGGTGCCAAATTCCTTGCCCTCGTACAACAGCGTTTGCTTGACCCCCAAATCGGGCTTGTTGACCACGTCCACGTAGATGTTGCGCCCGCCTGCCGGCGCAGGTCTCGCATACAACACCGTGGTTTCGATGCTGCCAGTGCATTTATCGTCGCATCCCACCGCTAGGACCACCACTAGAGCAATAGAAAAACCCCGCAAAAGAGGGGCGTAGCAACCAGAGATAAACAAGCGAGAGTTCACGTGTAAAAATGGATTTGAATGGTCTGGGACCGAAATGCAAGAACTAGCTTACGTACATCGGTCAGGTAAATATCACCAAGTCTGACCTTGTTGCGCTCGATTCTCCTGCACCAAGCGCAACAGGACAGGGTTGCTCATGGTATCCACGCGATTTTGGTTTTGTCCAATGAGATTCAACACCCTGGGCCGGTTACCTAAATAGAAGCCGACTGCTTGCTGAAACACCCCGATGTCATAAACGTAACCGTTTACCACCCCTCCTGGAACCTTGAATGACCTGGGAGATTTGTCGATGGGAAGGTATTGCTGCGAGTAGTAAACTTTGTTATTCACCACGGGCATCTCGCCCTCATTGGCCGCGCCAAGAACCAAAAATCGGTTGTGTGCTCCGCTACTTTTCAGGAAGAAAACCGCGCGCTGGCCCGGTTGGTAAACTGCGTACCGAGAAGCGCACGTCCAGTTTTTAAACTTCTCAATGGTGATGGACCCAATAGCAAAATTCCCTTTAAGAACCCGTAAGGGCTTCGCAAGTACCGTTGTGCTGTGGAGAGTGGTTAGCTCCCCGTACATTATCAAATCGGCCTTGTCGACAAGTTCTGCCAAAAGGGTGGGCTCATAATCAGCATAAGCGGTAAAATGCCAAAATGTAGCCGTCAGCAACAGGAGAAGCTTTTTCATAGCGGGCAATGTCCGGAAACAATAACGCCTAACCGTTGGGGGCTAGGCGTTATTGCTTGATTAAGCCGGAAGCGTTAAACCACCGAGAAGTCAAACGTCTCCAGGAATTTCGTGGTGAAATTGCCCGCTTTAAAATCCTGGTCGTCCATCAGCGCCAAGTGGAAGGGGATGGTCGTTTTCACGCCTTCCACCACGAACTCACTCAGGGCGCGCTTCATTTTCACGATGCACTCTTCGCGGGTCTGGGCCACGGTGATGAGCTTGGCAATCATCGAGTCGTAGTTCGGCGGGATGGTGTAGCCCGCGTACACGTGCGTATCGACGCGCACGCCGTGGCCGCCGGGAATGTGCAGCGTGGTAATCTTGCCCGGGGTGGGGCGGAAGCCGTGGCGCGGGTCCTCGGCGTTGATGCGGCACTCCATGGCGTGCAACTGCGGGAAGTAGTTCTTGCCCGAAATCGGGATGCCCGCGGCTACTTTAATCTGCTCCTTGATGAGGTCGTAGCTCACCACTTCCTCCGTCACGGGGTGCTCCACCTGGATGCGGGTGTTCATCTCCATGAAGTAGAAGTCGCGGTTTTTGTCCACCAGAAACTCGATGGTGCCCACGCCCTCGTAGCCGATGCTGCTGGCGCCCTTGATGGCCGCCGCGCCCATTTTCTCGCGCAGGGCGTCGGTCATGAACGGCGACGGCGACTCTTCCACCAGCTTCTGGTGGCGGCGCTGGATGCTGCAGTCGCGCTCCGACAAGTGGCACACGTGGCCGAACTGGTCGCCCACAATCTGGATTTCGATGTGGCGGGGTTCCTCCACAAACTTCTCCAGGTACATGCCGTCGTTGCCGAAGGCTGCCTTCGATTCGGTCCGCGCGTCGTCCCAGGCCTTCTGGAATTCGTCTTCCGAATTGATGACCCGCATGCCGCGCCCGCCGCCGCCGGCCGTGGCCTTCAGCATCACGGGGTATTTGATTTTGGCGGCGATTTTCTTGCCTTGCTCGGCGCTTTCCAGCAGGCCATCGGAGCCGGGCACGCAGGGCACGCCGGCTTTTTTCATGGTGTCCTTGGCCGTGGCCTTGTCGCCCATCTGGTTAATCATCTCGGGCGAGGCCCCGATGAACTTGATGCCGTTTTCGGCGCAGATGCGCGAAAATTCTGCGTTTTCGCTCAGGAAGCCGTAGCCGGGGTGAATGGCGTCGGCGTTGGTGATTTCGCAGGCCGCAATCAGGTTGGGCATGCTCAGGTAGCTGTCTTTCGACGCGGGCGGGCCAATGCACACCGCCTCATCGGCAAACTTCACGTGCAGGCTTTCCTTGTCGGCAGTCGAGTAAACGGCCACCGTTTTGATGCCCATTTCCTTGCAGGTGCGGATGATGCGCAGGGCAATTTCGCCCCGGTTGGCGATGAGTATTTTCTTGAACATGTGGGTGGGATGTCAGGTGTAAAAACTGTCATCCTGAGCGGAACGAAGGACCTTATCAAGTGAGAACGTTTTCCGCTCGTCGGTGATAAGGTCCTTCGCTCCGCTCAGGATGACAAATTGGGGCAACTATTCAATCAAAAACAGCGGCTGGTCGTACTCCACCGGCGAAGCGTTTTCCACCAAGGCCTTCACAATGCGGCCGCTTTCCTCGGCCTCAATCTCGTTGAACAGCTTCATGGCCTCGATGATGCAGATAACCTGGCCTTTCTCCACCATGTCGCCCACCTGCACAAACGCCGGCGCATCGGGGCCGCTGCTACGGTAGAACGTGCCAATCATAGGCGCTTTGAGGGGCTTGAAGTTACCGCCAGCGGCTTCGGTGGGGGCAACAGCCGGTGCGGCAGCCGGAGCGGCGGCAGGGGCAGGAGCGGCCGCTACCGGAGCCGGGGCAGGGGCGTGCACAGCGGCCGGGGCGGCGCTCATCACGTGCTTGGTATTGGGCTCCCGCTGCACCGAAATCTTGAATTCTTCGGTCTCAATGTTCACCTTGTTCAGGCCCGACTTGGCGATAAAATCAAGCAGCTCTTGCAGTTCTTTAGCTTTCATGGAGGCGTCCTTTTTGGGCGAGTTTGACATTTTTAGCTGTTAGCTTATATGTTAGAGCGTCGGCCAATGGCCCGGGCCGCATGCAGGTCCCGGCCACTAGCCGACGGCTTAGAAAAAAGTCTACTTCACGCGCTCAACGTAGCTGTAGTCGCTGGTCTTGATGCGGATTTTGGTGTCCACGTCGATGAACAGCGGCACCTGGATGCGGGCGCCGGTTTCCACCGTGGCGGGCTTCAGGGTGTTGGTGGCGGTGTCGCCGCGCAGGCCGGGCTCGGTGTAAGTCACCACCAAGTCCACGGTGGTGGGCAGCTCGGCGGTGAGGGGCTGCTCGGTTTCGGCGTGCATGAGGATGGTTACGTCCTGGCCTTCCTTCATCAGGTCGGCAAAGGGCACCATCTCCTCGGGCAGCACCACCTGCTCGAAGTCTTCCTTGTTCATGAAGGTGTAACCGTAGTCGTCCTTGTAGAGGAACTGGTGGGGGCGCTGCTCCACGCGGGCCGTTTCCACTTTCACCCCGGCGTTGAAGGTGTTATCGATGGTGCGGCCGGTTTTGATGTTGCGCATTTTGGTGCGCACGAAGGCGGGGCCTTTGCCGGGCTTCACGTGCTGAAACTCGGTGATGACGTGCAGCTCGTTGTTGTAGTTGAGAACGAGCCCGTTGCGGAAGTCGGCGGTTGATGCCATGGGGTTGAGCTTTTAAGCAAATGGCCGGAAGCCACTGGCTTGTTGGTGGGGAATTCTGTTTAGCCGAAGTCGAAAAACTGTCAGCGTCCTGATTGATTTAAAAGGGAAAAGCCGTCAGCAGCTACAAAGCTAACGGCTTTCAATTACTTACCAGTGGCAACTTTGTCGCCGTCGTAGGCCCATTTGAGGTAGATGGAGCCCCAGGTGAAGCCGCCCCCGAACGCCGCCAGCACCAGGTTGTCGCCGCGGCGCAGCTGGCTTTCGTAGTCCGCCAGGCACAGCGGGATGGTGCCGTTGGTGGTGTTGCCGTAGCGGTCGATGTTGAGCATCACCTTCTCCGGGCCCACGCCCATGCGGTTGGCGGTGGCGTCGATGATGCGCTTGTTGGCCTGGTGGGGCACCAGCCAGGCCACGTCGTGCTTGCTGAGGTGGTTGCGCTCCATCACCTGGGCGGCCACGTCGGCCATGCTCTTCACGGCAAACTTGAATACGGTGGCGCCTTCCTGGTAGATGTAGTGCTCCTTGGCGTCCACGGTTTCGTGGGAAGGCGGGCGGCGGCTGCCGCCGGCTTTCTGGTGCAGGTAGGCCTCGCCGCTGCCGTCGGTGCGCAGCACCTGGTCGAGGATGCCGAAGCCGTCGGTACTGGGTTCGAGCAGCACGGCGGCGGCGCCGTCGCCGAACAGGATGCAGTTGGCGCGGTCGGTGTAGTCCACGATGGACGACATCTTATCGGCCCCCACCACAATCACCTTCTTGTAGGTGCCAGCCTGAATGAACTGGGCGCCGGTGGCCAGCGCAAACAGGAACGTGGAGCAAGCCGCGTTCATGTCGTAGCTGAAGGCCTTGGTGATGCCCACTTTGTTGGAAATGATGTTGGCCGTGGCCGGAAACAACATATCGGGGGTGGTGGTGGCGCAAATCAGCAGCTCCACGTCGTCGGGGTGGGTGCCGGTTTTGTCGAGCAGGTTTTGCACGGCCTTGATGCCCATCACGGAAGTGCCCTGGTTGTCGCCCTTCAAAATCCGGCGCTCCCGGATGCCGGTGCGCGACATTATCCATTCGTCGTTGGTATCCACCAGCTTCTCCAGCTCGGCATTCGTCAGCACATAATCGGGCACGTAGGCGCCCACGCCGGTGATGGCAGCAGTAATCTTCATACGGGCAAAAGTAGGCGGGGCAAGCGAGAGTTAGGTATTGGGGCCGAAAATGGCCCCCGGCCTTGGCGGCAGGCGCGGACGCGGGGCCGGCCGGCAGGTAAAAAAAATCCGGCCGAAGCCGGAGGTTTTTTCACCACCGCGGGGCACGGTTCAGGTTTTAAAAGTAGCCTTTATTTGGTCAACAATGCCCGATTCGGCCATGTTGAAGCCCTGTACCAGCATGTTGCAGATGGCCAGCGGGGTGCTGCGGCCGTGCCCGATGATGGCGTTGTCGTTGATGCCCAGGATGGGCGAACCGCCCACGGCCTCGTAGTTAAACTTGTCGAAAAACGGGTCGTGAATGTGCTTTTCCTCCATCATTTCATAGATGGATTCGGCCATTTTCAGCAGGATGTTGCCCGTGAAGCCGTCGCACACAATCACGTCGGCGCGGTCGTTGAACATGTCGCGCCCTTCCAGATTGCCCACAAACTGCACGTGCGGATTGGCTTTCAGCAACTGGTATGCGGCTTGGGTGAGGGGCGTGCCTTTGCCCTCTTCCTCGCCCAAGTTCACTAGGCCTACTTTGGGCTGCGCGATTCCCAGCACGTACTGCGCGTACAGCGAGCCCAACTCGCCAAACTGCTCCAGCATTTCGGGCTTGCATTCGGCGTTGGCGCCCACGTCGAGCAGGATGCCGAAGCTGTCCTTGAGCTTGGGAACGAAGTTGGCAATGGCTGGACGAATGACGCCGGGCACGGCTTTCACCGTGAGCATGGCGCCCACGAGCATGGCGCCCGTGTTGCCGGCCGAGCAGAATGCGTCGACCTCGCCAGCCAGCAGCATTTTGTAGCCCACGGCAATGCTGGAGTCCTGCTTTTGCTGGAAAGCCCGGGCGGGGTGCTCGCCCATGTCGATAATCTGCGACGCGGGCACAAACTCGAGGGCGGCACCGGCCGGGCCGGCGGCATCCAGCAGGGGCCGCACGGCATCTTCCTGACCAATGAGGACGATGGTGGCCCGGCCGGCCAGCTGCTCGGCCGCCTGCAGGGCACCCGCCACGGCGGCTTGGGGGGCGAAGTCGCCGCCCATTGCGTCGAGGGCTATTTTCATGTACTAGGTGTTTGGATGGTCAGCGGAAAGAGTAGTTACCAAAAGTCCGGCCCCGCTGGCTTATAAAAAGAGCGAAGCCGGACCGTGGGGCCGCGAAGTAACAACCAAACGCGCTATTCGTCGTCGCCGGAAGCGTCAACAGCCGGAGCTGCGTTCGTTTTCGTGTAGTTTTTGATGGCCAGCTGGCCGTTGTGGTACAGGTCGCCGTCGACCACGTAGGCCTTGTGGCGCAGGTGCAGCTCGCCCGTGTTGGGGCACAACGTCACGGCCTTAGGGGTCAGCTTGTAGTGCGTGCGACGCTTGTCGCGAACGGCGGAAGAGGTGCGGCGCTTAGGATGAGCCATTGTAAGGGGAAATTTAGAGGATTAAGTTTTTGAGTGATGAGTTGGGAAGCGACTCGGGGCGCTGACGGATTCAGTTCAGGTTTTTGAGGGCGGCCCAGCGCGGGTCGGCCGGCTCGTCGTCGTCGGGGCCCTCGTTTTCGTCGCGGGTCGTGAAGATGAGCTTGGTTTCGGCGTCGGGGTTATCGTCCTCCTCGTTTTGGAAGCGCGGGTGCAGCTTCTTCATGGGCAGGGCCAGGCCGATGTAGTCGTAGAGGTGCTGGGCCAGCGGCAAGGTCTGCGTGTCGGGGGTGATTTGCAGCACGTTGTCGTCCAGCTCCTTGTTCTCGTCGCCGAAGCGCACCAACAACTGCTCGTCAATGTCCAGCGGCTGGTCGAACTCGTCGAGGCTGCGGTCGCACACGAGACGCACCGTGCCGGTGATGTGGAAGTTGAGCGTGATGAGGCGCTCGGTTTTGATAAGCTCCACGTCGGCGTGCAGGTGGCCTTGCTCTACCAGCGGCTCCTCAAACAGGGCGAAAAAGTCGGGACCCAGCTCGAACTCAAAGTGGTGCGTTTTCAGCGCCAGTTTGACGAGATTGATGTCGTATTTGCTTTCTTTTTTCACGGTCGGCTGGATAGCAGGGGGCAAAAGTAGTGAAAATCCGCCTTTTTGCCAAAAAACACGGCCAACTTTCTCTCCAACAACCCTTCCCTACGCTAGCGCGCGGAGCGGGGTTGGGCCGCCTCCCAGCGTTGTTTCCACACGTCGCAAGCCAGGTACACCGCCGCTCGGAACGAGGACTCATCGGCCTTGTATTGCCCGGCCAGACCGTAGGCGGTGCCATGGTCGGGGGAGGTGCGCACCACCGGCAGCCCCGCCGTGAAGTTCACGCCGCGCTCGAAGGCCATGAGCTTGAATGGGATAAGGCCTTGGTCGTGGTACAGCGCCAGGGTGGCGTCGAACTGCCGGAACTGTTGGGTGCCGAAATAGCCATCGGCCGGAAAGGGGCCCACCACAAGGTGGCCTTCCTGCACAAACTGCTGAATGACGGGCACCACCAGGTCGCCTTCTTCGCGGCCCAGCAAGCCGTTTTCGCCGGCGTGGGGGTTGAGGCCGAGCACGGCAATGCGGGGTTTGAGGATGCCAAAATCCTGCTTCAACGACTTCAGCAGTAGGGTGATTTTGGTGCGCAGCAGTTCGGCGGTGAGCTTGGCGGGTACGTCCTTAAGCGGCACGTGGCCGGTGACGGTGGCAATGCGCAGGCCCGCGTCCTCGTCCACTAAGAACATGAGGCTCTCGGGCGCGCCGAAGAAGCTGGTCAGAAACTCGGTGTGGCCGGGGTAGCGGAAATTGTCGGCCTGGGTGTTGTCTTTGCTGATGGGCGCCGTGACGAGGGCATCGAGCTTGCCGGCTTTCAGGTCGCGGCTGGCGGCGAGCAGGCTTTCGCGGGCGGCAGCGCCGGTAGCGGCCGAGGGCTGGCCGGGGGCCAGCACGAAATCCTCTTCCCAGCAGGTCACGGCGTTGAGGCGACCGGGGGCAATGTCGGCCGCGTCGCGCAGCTGGCGCATGGTGAGGTGTTCCGCGTCGGCCGGAGTGGGGAAATCATCAAACAGCGCCGTGGCCGTGCCGTAGATGACGGGCGTGCAGATTTTCAGCAGGCGCTCGTCGAGCAACGTTTTGTAGATGACTTCGGGGCCGATTCCGGCAAGGTCGCCCACGGAAAAGCCGAGGCGGGGGAGTTGGTGGGGCATTGTTATCGGAGAAACGTCATGCAGAGCGCAGCGCAGCATCTCGCGTGCTTTAGTGACTCAATTAATTGGTTTACTGCTGCACGCGAGATGCTTCGCTGCGCTCTGCATGACGTTCTATTTCGACAGTTGACGGGTCAGAAACTCGTACAGCAGGCGCACGCCCACGCCGGTGCCGCCCTTGCCGCGGTAGCTTTCGGCGGCCGTGAGGTAGGCGGGGCCGGCAATGTCGAGGTGAATCCAGGGGTAGCCTTCGATGAAGCGCTCCAGAAACTTGGCGGCGGAGATGTGGCCGGCTTCGCCTTTGCCCAGGTTGCTGAGGTCGGCGATGTCGGACTTAATGTGGTCGGCGTACTCGTCCCAGAGCGGAAACTCCACCAGTCGCTCGTGCACGGCGTAGCCGGCCTCGCTGAGTTGCTGCATGGTGGCCAGTTCGGCGGTGCCCATCGAAGCCGAGGCCTCGGTGGCCAGGGCGCGCACGGCGGCGCCGGTGAGGGTGGCTAGGTCGATGACCAGTGCGGGGTCGTATTTCTTGGCGAAGCTGAGGGCGTCGGCCAGGAGCAGGCGGCCTTCGGCGTCGGTGTTTTTCACTTCCACCGTGAGGCCGCTGTGCATGGTGAGGACGTCGCCGGGGGCGTAGGCCAGGCCGCCGGGACGGTTGTCGGTGGCGGGCACCAGGCCGATGACGTGCAGCGGCACCTGGTTTTTGGCCAAGGCGAAGAGGGTGCCGGCCACGGCCGCGCCGCCGGCCATGTCGCACTTCATCATGTCCATGCTGTTGGGCGTGGGCTTGAGGCTGAGGCCGCCGGTGTCGAACACCACGCCTTTGCCCACCAGCACGTAGGGCTTTTCGTTTTTGGCGCCTTCGGGCTTCCATTCGAGGATGCTGAAGGTGGGCGGCTCGGGCGAGCCCAGGTTGACGGCGAGCAGGCCGCCCATGCGCAGGGCTTCAATTTTGGGCAGGTCGAGGATGTCGGTGGTGTAGCCAGCCTGGTCGCCGGCTTCGGCAATGCGCTCGGCCAGCTGCACGGCGTTGAGCTTGTTGAGCGGGGCGTTGACGAGGTCGCGGGCCAGCATCACGCCCTGCAGCAGGCCGTCGAGCTCGGCGATTTGGGCGGCGGTGGCGGCTTCGCCTACCAACGTGACCTTGGTCAAGGCCGGGGCCTGGCGCGACTTTTCATCCGTTTTATAGCCGTCGAAGCGGTAGGCTGTCAGGGCGAGGCCCTCGGCCAGGAGCAGGCCGGCGTTGGGAACGTCGCTGAGGTTGTGCACAAACACCTCGGCCACTTTTTCGGCCTTGAGCTGGGCGTGCAGGGCGTGGCCGCTGCGGCGCAGGGCTTCGGCCACCTGGCCGGGCGTGGGCTTAGTGGACAGCACCACGAAATAGTGGTGGTGGCTGAAGTGGTTGAGGTGAACGAGCTTCTGGTCGTCGGCCAGGGCGGCGGCCACGTACTGCCGGGCTTCGGCCGAGAGGTCGCCGGCCGCGTCGGCGGGCAGGGCGGAGGTGCCGGCGGGCAGAAGGAATACCTGGGTGGCACGCTCCGGAGCGGATGTGGCGTGAGTGAGAACGAGGGACATGAACGTGCGAAGCTGAAGTAATGCGGCTGCTAAGGTAGCCGCAGACATCGCAACCGCGTTAGTGAAAGCCCAGGCGGCGGGGCTTGAGGGCTTGGCGTGCGGGCGAGAGGCTGCAAGCCGATGCGCCCGTGCGTTACACGTTGCCTCCCGAATGCTCATTCAAAGGAACACCTTGCGCAAAGCCCACAGGCTCCACACAATGACCATCAGGCCCACGCCTATAAACATCCAGCGGGTGGGCATGCGGCCGGCCAGCCGGGCCGCCAGCGGCGCCGCCGCTACGCCGCCCACGATGAGCCCGGCCACAATTTGCCAGTGCGACAGGCCGCGCATGGCGAAAAACGTGAACGCGCTGGCAAACGTGACAAAAAACTCGGTGATGCTCACCGTGCCGATGACGTAGCGCGGCGTGCGCCCGTTGGTGATGAGTGTGCTGGTGACCAGCGGCCCCCAGCCGCCCCCGCCAAACGAGTCGAGGAAGCCCCCGGCACCGGCCAGCCAGCCCGCGTGCTTCACCTTGCGCCGCCGGTCGGCCCGGCCAAAGGCGCGGGTGAGGATGCGCACGCCCAGCACCAGCAGGTAGACGGCCAGCAGCGGCTTTACCCAGGCGGCGTATTCTTCGCCAAAGCGAGAGAGCAGGTAGGCCCCGCTGATGGAGCCGGCGATGCCGGGCAGCAGCAACACCCGGAAAAGCTTTTTGTTGACGTTGCCGAAGCGGTAGTGGTGGTAGCCCGAGGCCCCGCTGGCAAACATCTCGGCGGTGTGAATGCTGGCGCTGACCGCCGCCGGATTTAGCCCCAACGATATCAGACTGATGGCCGACACCACGCCGTAGCCCATGCCCAGCACGCCGTCGATGAGCTGCGCAATGAACCCCACCGCGACAAACGCATAGAACGTGCCCGACGACGTGAGCCACTGCACCGCCTGCGGCCAGGTGACGTAGTAGGACAGAATATTGAGCAGAATGAACCCCGCAAACGCCACCAGCGAGCCCGTGGCCACGCGCCGCCAGTAGGCCGTGGCCGGGGCCTCGTAGGCCGGGCCGAGGGCCCGTTGCTGGGCTGCGCGCTGGGCGCGGGGAGGGGCGGCTTCTAGCGTGGCTTGTCCTTCGCCCGGTTGGGGTGGGGTGGGCAAGTACAAGCTGCTCTCGGCAGGGGTGCCGGCCACGTGGGCGAGCATGCCCCGCCCGGTGGCGGTGGCGCTGATGCGGCGGTTGAGGGCGGGGTCGTCGGTGGCCGCGAAAACGAGGGAGTGGCCTGCCAAGTCCGTTTCTTGGAACGGGCGCTCCAGCAGCCGCACGCCGGCGTGGTGGCTGGCCAGCTCCCGCAACGCGGGCAGCAGGGGCGCGGCCACGACCGTGACTGCCGCGGCCGGGGCCTTGCGCAGGAGGGCGGTAAGCAACTCAAGCGCGGCCGGGCCGCCGCCTGCCAGCAACGCCCGCACGTGGGCCATTTGCAGCAAAACCGGTAGCGGGGGCTGCGGCGGAGCCCCGGAGCCAGCGGCCCCAGCGGCCTGCGGCGCCGGAAGAGGATGGTCCATAAGGAAGCTGTGCAGCACAATATCGAGTGTAAATATCAACTGGAAAAGTTGCGGTGGCGGTTTGGGCTTGCTCGCAGGGCGGGAGGTGGGGCCCCAAGGCCGGCTGGCGCCAGGCACCGGCCGGCGCGGCTGCTACCTTTGCGCCGCTGCCGCGCCCCAAGCCGCGGGGCTTTTCTTCGTGGTAAGACCCAAAAAACACCTTGGCCAACATTTTCTGGCCGACCCCAACATTGCCCGCAACATCGTGGCCGCGCTGCAGCTGCCCGACGGCGTGCGCGAGGTGCTGGAAATCGGCCCGGGCATGGGCGTGCTCACCCAATACCTGCTCCAGAACCCGGCCTACCAGACCAGCGTGGTTGAAATTGATACCGAGTCGGTGGCCTACCTGCAGCAGCACTACCCAGCGCTGGGCAACCGCATTTTTGCCACCGATTTTCTGAAGCAGAACCTGAGCGAGCTGTTTCCCGGCCAGCCGCTGGCCATCATCGGCAACTTTCCCTACAACATCAGCAGCCAGATTTTCTTTGCCGTGCTCAACAACCGCCAGCAGGTGCGCGAGGTGGTGGGCATGATTCAGAAGGAAGTGGCCGAGCGCTTGGCCGAACCGCCCGGCTCGAAAACCTACGGCATCCTGAGCGTGCTGCTGCAGGCCTACTACAAGATTGAATACCTGTTTTCGGTGCCCGCGCACGTCTTCAACCCGCCGCCCAAAGTGGAATCGGCCGTGGTGCGCCTCACCCGCAACGCCACCGAGCAGCTGGACTGCGACGAGAAACTGTTTTTCCGGGTGGTGAAGCAGGCGTTTCAAACGCGCCGCAAAACCCTGCGCAACGCCCTGAAACCCTTCGGCCTGCCCCCGGAAGCCACTACCGACGCCATTTTTGAGCGCCGCGCCGAAACGCTGAGCGTGGCCGACTTTGTGGGACTGACGCAGCGCATCGGCCAGCACAATGCGGGCCTGAGCGCGGCGCTGCCAGACCTCAGCCTGAACGACCTTTCGGAATAATTCCATTTTTCACCTTCCCCCTCACTCTCCTCGAATGAATAAGCTGCTACTCGGCTGCGGTCTTCTGCTCTGCTCCTTCACCGTGGCTCCGGACGGGCCGTGGTTCAGCGGCAAAATCGTGTACAAAAACTCCTTTGCGACGCTCACCGGCCAGGACATTACCGATAAAATTGCGCCCGTGATGGGCAGCCAAAACCTGTATTACATCAACGGCGAGAACTATAAGTCCTACACCGAGAAGAAGCAGCTGTTGGAGCTTTACACGGCAAAAACCAACGAGATGCAGTACTTCATCAACGGGCAGAAAAGCGTCATTGATGCGGCGGCCAACGCCCCGGCGGCCGTGGTGAAGCCCCTGACCGAAAAAGCAACCATTGCCGGCTATGCCTGCCAAAGCCTGCAGATTGACGCCGACGGCAACACCACGGTCTACTACTACTCGCCGAAGCTGCGGGTCAATCCGGAGTTGTACAGCAAGCACCTGGCCGGCAACTGGTATGCGTTTTTAAAAGCCAGCAAGGGCGCCCTGCCGCTGAAATTTACGATGACCGACCGGAAGCAGGGCTTTGTGATGAACTGCGAAGCCACCTCAGTCGAAGCCATGGCGCTTCCGCTGAGTGAGTTTACGCCCGAGGCGCCGGCTCGCTAATTCACCCCTCCATGAGCACCTGCCTCGTCGTCGACGAAATGCATCCCTCGCTGCTGCCGCTGCTGGCCGAAATCGGTGTCGAGGGCGACTACCAGCCCCACCTCACCGCCGCCGAAATTCCGGCGGCGCTGGCCGCCCGGCCCTACGAAGGCCTGATGGTGCGCAGCAAGCTGCGCGTGACGGCCGCCCTGCTGGCCCATGGCCCGCACCTGCGCTACGTGGCCCGCGCCGGCGCCGGCGTCGACAACATCGACGAGGCGGCCATGGCCGCCGCGGGCGTTACGCTGCTGAATGCGCCCGAGGGCAACCGCGACGCCGTGGGCGAGTACGCCGTGGGCCTGCTGCTGGCCCTGCTGCGCAACATTGCCCGCGCCGACCACGAAGTGCGCCAGGGCCAGTGGCGCCGCGAAGCCAACCGCGGCGAAGAAATGGGCGGCAAAACCATCGGGCTGCTGGGGTATGGGCACATGGGCCGGGCGTTTGCGCGGCGTCTCAGCGGCTTTGGCTGCACGGTGCTGGCCCACGACCACGACCCCGCTGTGCCCGCCGATGCCCACGCCACGCTGGTGAGCCTGGCCGAACTGCAGGCCCGCGCCGACGTGCTGAGCCTGCACATTCCGTACTCGGCGGCCAACCACCATTTCGTGGACGAAGCGCTGCTGAAAGGTTTTGCCAAGCCCGTGTGGGTGATGAACACGGCCCGGGGCGAAGTGCTGGACCACGCCGCCCTGGTGGCCGCGCTGCAAGCCGGCGCCGTGCGCGGCGCCGCCCTCGACGTGCTCGACAACGAGAAGCTCAACACGCTCACGGCGGCCCAGCAGGCCACCTTCGATTATCTAAAAGCGGCCCCCAACGTGGTGCTTTCGCCGCACGTGGGCGGCTGGACTTTTGAGAGTTACGCCCGCATCAACGAGGTGTTGGTGGAGAAAATTCGGGCATTCCGGGCCCAGGCCGACGGGCCGACGGTGGGGAGCTAATTGGTTTTGCGTATCTTTGCTGTGAACCTAAGAAGGGAGAACGGTTGGCAGTGCCAGCCGTTCTCCTTGCTTTTTAGCCAAACCGTCAAGCATCTACTTTTATGGCCAGCACCATCAATTATTACACCCCGGAAGGCCTGCAAAAACTGAAGGACGAGCTCCAGGACCTCAAAATCCGGGGCCGGGCCAAAGCTGCCGAAGACCTGCGCGAAGCCCGCGACAAAGGCGACCTGAGCGAAAACGCCGAGTACGACGCCGCCAAGGACGCCCAGGGCTTGCTTGAACTCAAAATCGCCAAGCTCGAAGAGGTGGTGGGCAACGCCCGCCTCATCGACGAAACCAACATGGATTTCAGCAAGGTGCTCATCATGAGCAAGGTGAAGCTGAAGAATCTGAAAAACAACATGGTGCTGAACTACACCTTGGTGGCCGAGGAAGAAGCCAACCTGGCGGCCGGCAAAATCTCGGTGAAGTCGCCCATCGGCAAGGGCCTGCTGGGCAAATCGGCCGGCGACACGGCCGAAATCACGGTGCCGGCCGGCAAGCTGCAGTTTCAGATTCTGGAGATTTCTCGCTAGGCGGTAGCCGGCGGTTGTTCGTGGTCAGTGGTTAGGGCAGTGCCGGTGGGCGCTGCCCTACTTCTTTTTAGGCACCTGCCGGCGCGGGCCTGGATGTTCTCGTTTATTTGCATCAGCGACCTGACAACTCACCACAATCCTGCCCATGCCTTCTATTTTCTCCCGCATCGTTTCCGGCGAATTGCCGGCGTATAAAGTGGCCGAAGACGGCCGCCACCTGGCGTTTCTCGACATCACGCCGCTGGTGGAAGGCCACGTGCTGGTCATTCCCAAAAAGGAAATCGACTACATCTTCGACCTGCCCGCCGACGAGCTGGCCGCCCTGCACGTGTTTGCGCAGCGCGTGGCCAAAGGGCTGGGCGCCGCCGTGCCCTGCAAGCGGGTGGGCGTGGCCGTGATTGGGCTGGAAGTGCCGCACGCGCACATCCACCTGGTGCCGCTGAACAAGGTGGGCGACATCAATTTCACCAGCCCCAAAATCAAGGTGCCCGAGGCGCGCATGCAGGAGCTGGCGGCCGCCATTGCCGCCAAGGTAGACGGCGGCAGCGGCCTGAGCGAGGCAAAAGCCGGTGCCGCCCCCGCCTCGGCCGCCGTGCCGCCGGAACTGCAACGGCAGGTGGCCGGCCTGCATTTCATGAGCGAGTCGGAGGCCCCGCTGGAGGCGGTGGCCTACGCCGCGCCCGGGGGCGAGCTGAGCAACGCCGCGCTGCTCAAGCTGCTGGGCGAGCCCGCCGATGCCAAAATAGAAACCGTGGAGCTCACCCACTTCCTGCGCAACCACACCGCCGACGATGGCGTGCTGGGCGATGTGGCGCTGGCCAACCGCTACAAAGCCCTGCAAATGTTCCTGAAGCAGGAGCTAGACGGCACGCAGGTGTACCGCGTGGGCACGGGCCCGCAAATCCACGCCTACGCCCTGGGCCGGACGATGGACGGCACCCTGGCCGGCTTCAAAACCGTGCTGACGGAAACCTGAGCGCAGTTGCCTGAAAAAACTGTAGTGGTGCGAAACGCAGGGCCAATAAAACGATAACCGCTGTTGTGATGAAATTGCGCGCTGTCGCTGGGGTTGCTTGGTTGCTGCTGTCGGGGTGTGTCCCGCAGGCTTTCGAGCTTGCCGATTACCGAAGTCATCTCACGGCTGCAGAGAAGCAGCAGCTGGCCGCCGGGCAGCCCATCGAGAAACTGCACATGTCGTACTGGCGGTTTTTCCCGAAACAGGTGTACTGGCAGGGGAAATTGCGCGTGCAGCCGGCCGCGAAAAACACCTACAAGTTCACCAGGCTGGGGCATTGGCAGCAGTTTGATGAGCATGGCGGGCTGCTGGCCGACGCCGAGTACCAGCCAAAAGGCCGGTGGCTGACCGGCTGGGAACGGCTGTATTATCCGGCCGGTACGCTCAGCGCCGATGTGGCCGTGCAGCCCGCGGTGCTCAATGGCGACTCGGTGCAGGAAACGCGGATAGTGAATTTCCGGCACGGCAGCCATGCCGATACATTCTTTGTGGAGCGCTGGTATCTCAAAGACGGTAAATACCTGCGCCCCTCCCTGCGGTCCTTCGATTTGGCCGGCCGACGGCCCGTGCCGAAAAACTGGAAAGGTGCGCCCTAACCCACATTGGGCGCAGCGCAACTAGCGGAAAGAGCGAGAAATGCAACGGCCGCAACAATTCCGGGTCTGTGCGCCGAAGCGGTTGCTTTCGGCTGCATCATGCGGCTGTTGTATTCTTCTCCTATGCATCGTCTTTTACTCCTCACTTTCCTTGTTCTTCACGCCGCCGCGGCCTGGGCTCTGAAGCCCAGCCGGGTCTGGATTGCCACGCCCGATTCGCTGGGCATGCGCTACCAGACCGTGGCCCTGACCACGCCCGACCACGTGCAGTTGACCGGCTGGCTGATAGAGCCGGCCGTGGGCACGACGGACCGCCACACCACGATGGTGGTGGCCTACGGCGATTTTGGTAACATGTCGAACGAGCTATACCAGGCCCAGGCGTTGGCGGCGGACGGCTACCGGGTGTACCTGTTTGACTACCGGGGGTTTGGGCACAGCGCTGATTTTGCCATCGACGCGCAGTGTTTGTACTACCATGAGTTTGCCGTGGATTTGGGTGCCGCGCTGGCCGATGCGCGCCAGCGCTACCCGCGCAACCGCACCGGCATCATGGCTTTCTCGATGGGCTCCATCATGGCCAGCGAGGTGGCGGCCACGGCCCCGCACTGCGATTTTCTGGTGACCGAAGGTTATGTGGCCAGCCCGCAGCAGCTGGTGGCCTATCAGCTGCAGAGCCGGAATAAAGTGGTGAGTTTGCCCGCGGAAGCCGCCGCTTATTCGCAGTACGCGCCCCGCATCCGTTGCCCGTGGCTGCTGATTGGCGGCACGGCCGACAAGCACACGCCCCTGGCCGACTCGGTGGCGGTGGTGCGCGATGCCCCGCGTGGGAAGCGGCGCCAGGTGCTGGCTTTTGAGGGCGAACACCTGCAGGGCATGGTAGTGCTGAGCGACGCCCGCTTCGGCGATAAGTACGTGAGCGAAGTGAGCCGTTTCCTGGCGGCGGGCAAACGGCGCTAGGCTGATTCTGGAGTGAGCAGCCTGCCATTGGAAGTACGGAAATAGCAGCCTGCAGCCAGTCGGTGCAACTTTTGGGAAGGAGGGGCGGTCAGTCCGAAAACAGGACGTCCTGCTTTTCACCCCGCCCAATTCCATGAAAAAATTGTTCGCACTGCTACTCGCCGGCTTTGGCCTGACCTCCTGCAACCAGCAGCCGTCGCCGCCGCTGGCCACCGACCAGGTGAATGTGCTGGTCGGCAACGCCGGCTACGTAGCCGCCACGGGCCACGCGCCCACCACCGCCAGCACCGATGACGAACGGGTGCAGGCCCACCTGGCCTACGCCGAGCGCCGGCTGCGCCAACAGCCCGCCGTTGGCCTCAGCCCCGCGCTGGCCCAGCGCCGCGCCCGCCTGCTCGACCTGCTGCACCGCTACTGGGTGGCGGGCGTGTTTCCGCGCAACTACGACCACCCCGAAGGCCGGCGCCCGTGTTTCATCGACCGCGACGGCCGCCTGTGTGCCGTGGGCTACCTCGTGGCCGAAACCGCCGGCCGCCCCGCCGCCGAGCGCATCAACCAAGTGCATCAGTATGACCTGATTGCCGACATGCGCACGCCCGTGCTGGCCGACTGGGTGAAAACCTCGGGCCTGACCCGGGCCGAGTGCGCCCTCATTCAGCCCACCTACGGCACCCCGCCGCCCACCGAAGCCGAGGTGAAAACCTACGCCGTGGGCTCGGCCGTGTGGGGCGGGGTGAACGTGATGCTAAGCGCGGCCAACGCCAGCCAGTTCAACCGCCCCGATGCGGGCAAGGGCGCCGCCTACGCCGGCGTGCTGAGCGGCACCGGCCAGCTGCTGACGGGCGCCCTGCGCCTGCCCAACGACGTGCGGGGCATCAACTGGATAGGGGGCACCACCTACGGCACCGAGCGCACCATTTCCTACCTCAACATCGGCATGGGCACCGCCACGCTGGCCCTGAGCGCCTGGAATCTCATCAGCCACCGCAACGCCGCCCTGAGAAATACCGCCGTGGGCGTGGTGAACTTTCCCGGTCCGGCAGGTGGGAGCGGGCTGTCGCTCACGCGGCGGTTCTGAGCTACTCGGCGCGGCCGCTGTCCACCAGCTTTTGCAGGCGGGCCTGCACGGGGCGCGGCAGGGCGCTGAGCAAATCCAAACCGGAGGCGGCTTCGATTTTATCCACTGAAGTCAGGTATTGCCGCCAGTCGGGATTCACGCCGTTGTCGTTGGGGGTATCCACGGCCAGCACGCGCACGGTGGGGTCGGTGGCGAGGCGCTGGAGGTCGTTGGTGCCATCGGGCAAGATGACCATGACCTTCCAGATGCGGGCCGGCACCGTGACGCGGCCCTGGTCAAGGGTCTGGAAGAACCCGTTGGCGCCGGTGCCGCCGCGCCCGTAGCTGCCCATGATGACGTAGATTTCCTGGCCGCGCTGCACCTGCGAACGGCCGTACTCTTCGAGGTGGGCCCAGGTTTGCTGGTTGTTGTGGGGGGCCTGCGGCACCATGTTGGTCATCAGGAAAGTGGCCGCGTTGGCGTCTAGGTCGGCGGTGCGGTCGGCGCTGGGGCAGTTGTGGCCTTTGTCGAAGCCGGAGCGGGCGTAGCTGGCGGGCGTTACCTGGTAAAACTGGCGGGGCAGGGCGGGGTCGGGCCGGAAGTTGTTCTGGCGGGGCGCCTCGCCGAGGTCGGCCCGGTCGAGGTGCCAGCTCACCCAGGTCGGAATGCCGCGGTTGGCGTTGTAGCCGATGGTGAATTCGGGGTGCACGAGCAGGTAGTTCGTCGCGTTGGCGGGGTCGGAAGTGGCGCCGCTGGGGTTGCCCAGGGCCAGGTTCGCGTCGTTCGGGTCTTGCGCCACGCCGGTGCCGCCCGGCGCTTGTGGCGTGGCCGGGGCGTTGGCAGCGGGCGTTTGCGGGTTGTTGCGGTTTTCGAAATAGCCGCCCGTCACGCCCGTAGCCGCGGCGGCTGCCGGGCCGGCGGCCGTTTCGAGCACGATGTCGTCGATGTCGAGCCGGTTTTTGGGGCCGCTGGTTTTTCGTATTTCAAGCCGAATCGGCTCATTGGCCAGCCCGGCAAACACGTGCGTCTTCAGGCCCGGGCCGCTGGTGGTGACGGGCGCACCGGTGCGCGCAAACGTGCGCCCGCCGTCGCGGCTCAGCCACAGCTCCCAGGTGCTGGGCCCGTCGGTGCCATAGGCCGCGGCCGAAATGGTGATGCGCCGCACCCCGGCTTTGGCGTCGAAACGCATGGCAATGCGGCCCAGGTTGCGCAGGCGGGCCGCCCGCTCGCCGTGGGCGTGGTCTTGCGGGCTGCTGCCAATGAGGGCATCCTGAAAGTGCCAGAGGCCCGTGGCCAACGGCTCGTCGGCATCGTCGTAGCTGCCCTTGCTGCCGGTCTCAAAGGTTTCGGGGAAAGGGCTGGCGGCGGGCGCCTGGGCGGTTAGGCGTTGGGGCGGGCGCGAGCTGGAAATCGTTTCGGCAGGCTGCTGCGAGCAGGCCAGCAGGGCGAAAACGGCGGTGAGCGACAGGTAAGCGGAAGCGTGCATGAGGCGAAGATATGGGCCCGGTAGTGGTCGCCGCCGTTTCGGCGGCGCTATGCCTGTTGGTGCTTATGTTTAGTCCGCAATCAGCCACATTCCCTTCATATCCCTTTACTAGTATGGAAGAAAACCAGTTAACGCCGAACAACAAGCCGGATTACCACGCAGTCGATGACATCACGCCGACGCGCAAGACGGTGACCATTTCAGTGGAAGAAGCCGCCGAGGTGCAATCCCGCTTTTTTGCCCAGGTGTATGGGTGGATGACGGCCGGCCTCGGCCTCACAGGCGGCGTGGCCATGCTGGCCACGTCTTCGCCCGCCCTCATGGAATTCGTGTTCGGCACGCGCTTCGTTTTTCTGGGCCTTATCATCGTCGAGCTGCTGCTCGTCGGGTTTCTGTCGGCGCGGGTATTCGACTGGAGTGTGGGCAAAGTGCAAGCCTCGTTTGTGGGCTATGCCGTGTTAAACGGCGTCACGCTGAGCTGTGTGTTTCTGGCCTATACCTCGGCCTCCATTGCCTCCACATTTTTCGTCACGGCCGGTACGTTTGGCGTGATGAGCCTCTACGGATACTTCACCAAGCAGGACCTTTCCAGCTGGGGCAAGCTGCTGAGCATGGCCCTCATCGGGCTGGCCCTGGCCATGGTGGTCAACTGGTTTTGGCAGAACTCGGCACTCTACTTCATTTCTTCCTTCGTGGGCGTGCTGCTGTTCGTGGCCCTCACGGCTTACGATACGCAGAAGCTCAAGCAGCTGGCGCTGTTGGGCATCACCGAAGGGGAGGAAATGAGCAACAAAGCCTCCATAATGGGCGCCCTCATTCTATACCTCGATTTTGTGAACCTGTTCCTGTTTCTGCTGCGCATTTTTGGTCGTCGGCGTTAGTCAGTCACCTTTTTGCCAAACCCAACGCCCCACCGGTCTTTCCGGTGGGGCGTTGGGTTTTTAATCCTGGCTTACGAACTACACGACAGCGTGGCGCACCCCGGCATATCCCAGGCCCAATCCGGCCGTTTTGCCGCAAACTCCTCGTACTCGGGCTGCTCGGCAAAAGGCGTTTTTAGGGCCTGCATCAACTTGTTCAAATACGACAAATCGCCCTTTTCTGCGGCTTGAATGGCGTTTTGCGCCAAGTAGTTTCGTAGCACGTATTTCGGGTTGGCGGCCAGCATGCCGGTTCTAATGGCTTCCGGGGCTGCGGGTTCCTGCCGCAGGCGGGCCTGGTAGCGGGGCAGCCAGGCCAGCAAGGGCGCGTAGGCTGCGTTGGGAAAAGGCGTGTACGCGGCGGCGGTCAGCAGCTCCTGAAAACGGACTTCTTCGTCGCTGGCGGTGGCCAGCAGGCCCGGCGCCACGTGCGACAGCTGACGAAAGAAGATGGTCATGTCGACACCGGCTTCTTCCAGCGCTGCCAGCAGGTCGTTGAAGAGCTGCGCGTCTTCTTTCGGTGCCCGGTGGGTGAGGCCCAGCTTGCCCAGCAACAAGCGGTAGCGGGTGCTGGCCAGCGTTTCGGTGTAGCGGTCGAAGCCGGCGCGCAGGTCGTCGGGCTGGGGCAGCAGGGGGGAAAGGGCTTCTGCCAGCCGCGCCAGGTTCCAGAGCGCCACCTGCGGCTGCTGACCGAAGGCGTAGCGCCGGTAGCCGAAATCAGTGGTGTTGGGCGTCCAGCCGGGGTCGTAGGGCTCCAGCCAGCCGTAGGGGCCGTAGTCGATGGTGAGGCCCAGGATGGACATGTTATCCGTGTTCATCACGCCGTGCACAAAGCCCACGCTCATCCAATGGGCCACCATCACGGCCGTGCGCCGGCAAATTTCCGCATACCACGCCACGTACACGGCCGGGCCGGGCTCGCCAAATTCGGGGTAGTGGTGGCGGATGACGTAGTCGGCCAGGGCGCGCAGGTTCTCCATCTCGCCGCTGGCGGCAAACATCTGAAAATTGCCAAAGCGCACGAACGTGGGCGCCACCCGCGCCACAATGGCGCCGGGCTCGGGCCGCTGGTTGCCGTTGTAAAACATGTCGCGCACCACCGCGTCGCCGGTGCCCACCAAGCTGAGGGCCCGGGTGGTGGGCACGCCCAGGTAGTGCATGGCCTCGCTGCACAAAAACTCGCGCAGCGACGAGCGCAGCACCGCCCGGCCATCGGCGCGGCGGGAGTAGGGCGTGGGGCCGGCGCCCTTCAGCTGCAGCTCCCAGGTGCGGCCGTCGGTGCCCGTGAGCTCGCCCAGCGACATGGCGCGCCCGTCGCCGAGCTGGCCCGCCCAGTTGCCGAACTGATGCCCAGCATAGCGCGCCGCAAAGGGCTTCATGCTGCTCAGCACGCGGTTGCCGGCCAGTATTTCCACCTCCGGGCCGCGTGCAGCCGGGCGTTCCAGGCCGAGGGTCTGCGCCAGCTCATCGGACCAGGCCAGCAGGTGAGGGTCGGCCACGGCGGTGGGCTGCACGCGGGAGTAGGCGTAGCCGGGCACCTGCCGGGAGCCCGGGGCGGGGTTGTCTTCGCCGCGCAGCTCATCCACAAAGGAGTTGCTGAATGCGGCGCTTGCTAAGGAATGAGTGGGCATAGGTAAGGTGGCTGGGCCGGAGCGAAGGATAAAGCAGGCCGGGTAACGTTCGCCTCACAAACACTTCCCGGGCAGGCAAGTTCAGCCGCTGCGGCAGGCGTTGGCCACGTATGAGGGTACAAAAATGGCCCACAACCGGAGCCGTGGGCCATGCGCAAGGGCAGTGAGGCAGAGCTTTACAGCGGCACCGTGGTCCCGTTCTGCTTGAGTACCTGCGAGAAAAACAGCACGTGGTAGGGCAGGGCCGCTTGCCAATATTCCCAGGTATGGCCGCCGGGGCGCTCGGTGTAGTCGTGCGGCGTGTGGTTGTACACCAGGCGGCGGTGCATTTCGCGGTTGATTTCGAGCAGGCCGTCGTCCACGCCGCAATCGAAAATGAGGGGCAGGCCGTTGCGGTGGATTTGGTCGACCATGTTTATCACCGAGTTGGTGCTGAAAAACGTGGGATTGTCGGCCTCCGAGCCCAGGATTGGACTTAAGTTCTTAGTGCGCCAGGCCGCTTCTTCCGGCGTGAATTTGCGGTTGGCGCTGCTCAGCTCCAGGGCGCCGCTCATGCTGCCAGCGGCGCAATACAAATCGGGGTGGCGGGCCGAAAGGGAAAGCGCGCCGTAGCCGCCCATCGAGAGCCCGCTGATGACGCGGCCCCGGCGGTCGCGCACGGTGCGGTAGGCCTGGTCCACGGCCGGAATGACTTCCCGGGTGAGGTAGGTCTCGAACTTGCTGTCGGCCTTCACCGGACTGTCGAGGTAGAAGCTGAAGGTTTCGCCCTCGGGGTTCACAATAATCAGGTTGTACTGGTCGGCCAAGCGGTGCAGCAACTGCTTGTCGGGCGTCTTGCTCAGCCAGTTATCGAAGTGTCCCCAGGCGCCGTGCAGCAGGTACAGCACGGGATAGTTGGCCTTTTTATTCTTGGCGTAGGACGCAGGCAGCACCACGGCTGCGCGGTAGGTTTTGCTCATGGCCGCACTCGGGATGGCCAGCGTGTCGACGCGGGCGGCGCGGGCGCTGAAAGCGCTGAGCAGCAAGGCGAGAAGTAGAAAGTTGCGCATGGGAACAGAATTGCGGTTTTGAATCAAGGAAATGCTGCGGAAGGTTCAACGGGGGAGGCGCCCCGGCAGCACGTCGCAGGTGCGGCCCGGCCTACCGAATAAACACCGGCCGAATCAGGTTCTCAAACGTGAAAATCTCGTCCCATTTTTCCTGCGTCAGCAGGCCGCGCTCGGTCACGGCGATGTCGTGCACCGACTTGCCGGTTCGCAGGGCCTCTTTGGCGATTTCGGCCGACGCCTCGTAGCCGATGACCGGGTTGAGCTGGGTGACGATGCCGATGCTGTTGCGCACCAGGCTTTCGGCGTGGGCCTTGTTGGCCGTGATGCCCACCACGCACTTGTCGCGCAGGGTGCGGCAGGCGTTGGTCATGTAGCTGATGCTGGTGAACAGCGCGAAGGAAATCACCGGCTCCATCACGTTGAGCTGCAGCTGGCCGGCTTCGGCGGCCATGGTCACCGTGAGGTCGGCCCCGATGACGTAAAACGCCGTCTGGTTCACCACCTCCGGAATCACGGGGTTCACCTTCCCCGGCATGATGCTGGAGCCCGGCTGCAAGGGCGGCAGGTTGATTTCGTTGATGCCCGTGCGCGGACCCGAGGACAGCAGGCGCAGGTCGTTGCAGATTTTGGAGAGCTTCACGGCCGTGCGCTTCAGCACGCCCGACAGCTGCACGTAGGCGCCCGTGTCGTAGGTGGCCTCGAACAAGTCGCCGGCCAGGCTCAGGTTCAGGCCGGTGATGGTGCGCAGGTGCTCGGTCACGCGCTCGGGGTAACCGGTGGGGGCGTTCACGCGCGAGCCAATGGCAGTGGCACCCATGTTGATTTCGTCAATGAGCCGGCGTGAGTCGTCGATGCGCAACAATTCTTCGCGCAGGTTGGTGGCGAAGGCCCGGAACTCGTCGCCCATGCTCATGGGCACTGCGTCCTGCAACTGGGTGCGGCCCATTTTGAGGATGTCGTGGAATTCCTCGGCTTTCTGGGCGAAGGCATCGGCCAGGGCGGCCAGGGTTTCGCGGTAGCCCACCAGCTTGTTGTTGAGGGCGATGCGGAAGGCCGTGGGGTAGGCGTCGTTGGTGCTTTGCGAGCAGTTGACGTGGTTGTTGGGGTGGCAGTACTGGTACTCGCCCTTCGGGTGGCCCATCAGTTCGAGGGCCACGTTGGCGATGACTTCGTTGGCGTTCATGTTCACCGACGTGCCCGCGCCGCCCTGAATCATGTCGGTCAGAAACTGGTTGTCGAACTCGCCGGCCGCCACCCGGTCGCAGGCCGCGGCAATGGCTTCGGCAATGGGAGCGGGCAGCACGCCGAGGTCGCGGTTGGCCAGGGCGGCGCCTTTTTTCACGTAAGCCAAGGCTTGCACAAACAGCGGCTCGGCGTTGATGGGAATGCCGGTGATGGCAAAGTTTTCGAGGGCGCGTAGCGTCTGGATGCCGTAGTAGGCGGTGTCGGGCAGGGCGCGTTCGCCGAGGAAATCGTGTTCGATTCGGGAGGAAGTCATGCGGGAATTTTCGGTGAGGAAAGAGGAGCTTGTACGGATTGGCCGAACGTCGGGGCAAACCTACGGCAGCGCTTGGCAACGTATCGGCTTTGCAGTGTTCCTTTGGGCTGACACTTCCCGTTACATTGCGGCTGAAACGGGTAGAGACGCAACATTTTGCGTCTCTTCGTTGAACGACCAGAACCGCGCAACGCCGCGCAGACCAAACAACATCAGCAACGACGAGACGCAAAATGTTGCGTCTCTACCTTGTTCTAAACCCCGCCCATGAAACTCCGCTACTTGCCCTTGCTGGCCCTGGCCGTTGCCAGCTGTTCCCACGCCGACAAAACCACCGCCACGGCCGGCGCCGATGCCCGGTTCGACGCATTCAAAAACCAGTTTATTGAAGCGCTGTGGCGGCAAAATCCTGAATACGCGTCGTATCAGGGCTACCACAAGTACGACTCGCTGCTCGTCATTCCCAATGAAGCCCAGCGCCAGAGCGACGCCGCTTTCACCCAGAAATACCTCACTGCGCTGGGCGGTTTTGGCCTCGACAGCCTTTCGCCCAACAACCAGATTGACCTGCGCCTGCTGCGCAACGAGCTGCGGTCCCAGCGCTGGTACGCCGACACGCTGAAAAGCTGGCAGTGGAACCCCGCGAGCTACAACCTAGGCGCCTCGGTGGGCGACCTGCTCAACGGCCGCCACTACCCGCTGGACCGCCGCCTGCGCAACATTTCCGACAAAATCAGCCGCGCCGCCGAGTACTACGCCGCGGCCCGGGCCAACATCAGCAACCCCACCAAGGAACACACCGCGCTGGCCCTCAAGCAAAACGCCGGCGGTCTCGCGGTGTTCGGCAAAGCCCTGGCCGATTCGGTGGCGAAATCGGGCCTGAGTGCCGCCGAGAAAAAGACGATGCTGGACCGCGTGGCTGCCGCCCGCACGGCCGTGGAAGGGTACATGAAATTCCTGGAAGGCAACGTGCTGACGGCCGGCAAATTCCGCTCGTTCCGCATTGGCAAGAAGCTGTTTGAGCAGAAGTTCGCCTACGACATTCAGTCGCGCTACTCCGCGGCCGAGCTGTACCAGGAAGCCCAGAAGCACAAGGCCGCGCTGCTGCACGACATGGGCCGCCGCGCCGCGCGCCTCTTCCCCAAGTACTTCCCCGGCCAGAAAGCGCCCGCCGACACCCTGGCCCTGATTACCACCGTCATCAACCAGCTCACGCTGAAGCACGCCCCGCGCGAGGGCTTCGTGGACGCCGTGAAGCGCCAGATTCCTACGCTGGTAGCTTTCGTGAACGAGCACAAGCTGCTCACTCAGGACCCCAGCAAGCCGCTGGTGGTGCGCGAAACGCCGCTCTACATGCGCGGCAGCGGCGCGGGCGCCAGCGTGTCGGCCCCCGGCCCCTACGACAAAGGCGCTGATACCTACTACAACGTGGAGCCGATTCCGGCCGACTGGACGCCCGCCCAGGCCGAAAGCTACCTGCGCGAATACAACGATTATACCCTGCAGATTCTCAACATCCACGAAGCCATTCCGGGGCACTACACGCAGCTCGTGTACGCCAACCGCTCGCCTTCGCTGGTGAAAAGCATCTTCGGCAACGGCGCCATGGTGGAGGGCTGGGCCGTGTATGCCGAGCGCATGATGCTGGAAAGCGGCTACGGCAACAACTCCGACGAAATGTGGCTGCTGTGGGATAAATGGAACATGCGCTCCACGCTGAACGCCATCATCGACCACGCCATTCAGGTGGATAATGCGAGCGAAAACGACGTGGTGAAGCTGCTGCGCCGCGAAGGCTTCCAGGAAGAGGCGGAGGCCCGGGGCAAATGGCTGCGCGCTACGCTCAGCCAGGTGCAGCTTAGCAGCTACTTCACCGGCTACACCGAGATTTATGCCCTGCGCGAAGAGCTGAAGCAACAGGAAGGCAAAAGCTTCGACCTGAAGTCTTTCAACGAAAACTTCCTGAGCTACGGCAGCGCCCCGGTCAAGTACATTCGGGAGCTGATGCTGCGGCCGGCGGCGGCGCAACAGCAGTAGGCCGGGGCTGACGGAATTTTTTCGTTTTGCGGTATGTATGGGCCGCGAAACGTTTTTGAAATCCGGATTTCGACTTCTTGTATGTTTGAATTCTTACGAAGCACCGTCGTCGACACCGACGACGAAGGCCTGCGCCGCATCACCCACGAGCGGATGAAAGTGTTTGCCAAATTCACCGCCGAAGACTGCCTCACCTGCAAGCTGCTAGGCCCCGGCTTCGCCAAATTTGCCGACGATGAGGAGTACCAGGGCATCTTGTTCGTGCGCCTGGCCTCCGACGAAAACCCCGTGGCCAAGCAGCTCATGAACCAGCGGGCCGCGCCCTTCTTCGTGAGCTACTGCCAGGGCCGCATCCTGGAGTGCGACACCCGCGAAACCGACGCCGACGTGCGGGCCCAACTCAACCGCCTGCGCGCCTTCATGCCGCACACGGCTTAGCCGGCGGTTTTGGTCATTTTCTGTGCCCAAAGGCGGCCCACCACCTCGGCGGGCTACCTTTGGGCATGTTTTTTCTGCTCTCCAAACTTCTCGACGTTGTTTTATTGCCCGCCGTGTGGCTACTGGCGCTGCTGCTGGCCGCCCTAGTGGCGCGGCAGCCCCGCCGCCAGCGGCAATGGCTGGTGGCGGCCACCGTGCTGGCCCTGCTTTGCACCAACAACGCCCTGGTGAACGAGGCCCTGCTGGCCTGGGAAAAGCCGCCCGTGCCGCTGGCCGCCCTGCCCGCCCACGCCGATGCCGCCGTGCTGCTCACCGGCATCACCGACGTCGACAAGTCGCCGCACGACCGGGTGTACCTCAACGCCGGCGCCGACCGCCTCACCAACGCCCTGTGGCTGTACCGGGCCGGGCGCGTGCGCCGCATCATCGTGTCGGGCGGCTCGGGCGCGCTGCAGCAAAAGGCCCACACCGAAGCCGCCGACCTCACGTCGTTGCTGCGCCTGGCCGGCGTGCCCAACGCCGACATCATCCAGGAAGACAGCAGCCGCAACACCCGCGAAAACGCCCTGTTCACCAAGCGCCTGCTGGCCCGCTACCCGGGCACCGACACGCTGATTCTGGTCACGTCGGCGTTTCATCAGCGGCGCGCGCTGGGCTGCTTCCGCAAAGTGGGCCTGCAGCCCATCAGCTTCCCAGCTGGGTTCCGCAGCTCCGACCGCAAGGGCACGCCCGACTACTGGCTGGTGCCCAACGCCGGTGCGCTGGAGAATTTGAGCGTGCTGATTCACGAAATCAGCGGCTGGCTGACGTACAAAGCGCTGGGGTATATGTAGTGTCTGGTAGTTGAACTACCGTTTTGACAGACGGTTTTGTCCGAGGTCGCGGCCGCTCGGGTCCGGTGGGGCCGGGGCAGGACGCGGCCGGTTCAGCGGTGCAACAGGCGCCAGTGGCCGAAGAAATAATAAAAATAGAGGGTGTCGGAGGGGCTGGAGGGGGCATTGTACTGAAAGAAATTAACCTGTTCGGTTCGGTCGCTGAAGGCCAGTACTTTGCATCGGGCGGTGTCGGCGGCCAGCGTCAACTCAAAGTATTCATACCCCTTTTGGTAAAACCCGACCCGGGGGCTGGGCCGGTCCACCTCGTTGCCCCCGTTGGCGCCGGGCCAGTGCAGGCGCCAGCGCTCGGACAGGTCGGGCTCGAACCGGTTGTCCGTGGCCCGAAAGCCCAGCGAATGGACGTTGCGCAGGTTGGTGCGGTACACGTCGGCAAAATCCCACCGGTCGGCGCGCTGGCGGGCCTGGACCTGCGGAAAGCGCCAGGCGTAGCGGCGCTCGAATTCCTCGTCGCCAATGTACTCGACCACCAGGCGCGGGTTGGTGGTGCAGGGAAACGCGGGCCAGTCGGGGTGGCGGTCCCCCCACGGCAGGCGGTAGCCCAGGGCGAAGCACAGCCCCGCCCCCAGGAGCACGGCCCCGAGCAGGGAGCGCCGGAAGCAGCGCCGGGCAGGGGGCTGCCCAGCCCCGCGGGGAACATCGGATGGCAAAGGCATAGAAGGACGGGCGAAAGATGCCCGGCGGGAAGATACCCTGCTCTGGCTATTCGGACCCTTTCCTAACACATCTACTACTCTTGGGCCGCGCTACTCTATGTTTTGGGATGAAACGAGCCCAAGTATCTGCACACTCGTAGCTCTAGTGGTATTACACGCCACAGCATTGCTACAGGCAAGCACTGAAAAGGAGGGCTGTGACAGCGATGAATAGTTGCCCTCACGTTTTAATGCTCCTTTCAGCAAACCCTACTATACCAAGCCGGCTGGTTCCTGCGCCAGTAGCAGAAAGCACATTGTTGCGTGCGTCGAGTTTATAAAACCCGTCTGCGAATCAACGTTTATGAAAAGCACGGAGTAGATGAGTTTCGTAAACTCCTGCACATGCGAGAATCACTCGCAACGAGGCACTGTGGTAGGCAACCATTCAAGTAATAATTGCCCCTGCCTGCAGCTGCCTACTCAACTTTACGGCCCTCATTACCGGCCTCTTTTCCAATCCAAATAGACTTCTGGTTGACAAACTCCCGGATGCCCAGATACGACAGTTCCCGCCCGTAGCCGGACTTCTTCACGCCGCCAAACGGCAGCTCGGGCATCGACTTCACCAAACCGTTCACGAACACGGCGCCACTTTCTATCTGGCGGGCCAGGTCTTCGCCCTTTTTGGCATCCCGCGTCCACACGGCGGCGCCCAAGCCGAAGCGCGAGTCGTTGGCCAGGCGCACGGCGTCGGCGGCGTTTTTGGCTTCGAGAACGAGTGCTACGGGGCCGAAAAACTCTTCGGTGTAGGCGCGCTGGCCGGGTTTGACGTTTGACAGAATCATGGGGCGGAAGAGGGCGGTGCCGGGCTTGGCCTGGCCACCGTGCAGCTCTACTTTGGCGCCCTGGGCCACCGAGCCGTTCACCTGTTCGGTGAGCTCGTCGGCGAGGTCGGCGCGGGCCAGGGGGCCGTACTGGGTGGCCGGGTCGAGCGGGTCGCCGGGGCGGAAGGCCAGCAGGTGGGTTTTCAACTGGTTGATGAAGTCCTTGAGCACGGGCTTTTCCACGATGAAGCGCTTGGCCGCGATGCAGCTCTGACCGCTGTTTATCATGCGGCTCTGGGCGGCGGTTTTGGCGGCCAGGGCCACGTCGGCATCGGCCAGCACAATGAACGGGTCAGAGCCGCCTAGCTCCAGCACCATTTTCTTAATGTGCTGCCCGGCAATAGCACCCACCGAAGCGCCCGCGCCCTCGCTGCCCGTGAGCGTGGCGGCGCGCACCCGGTCGTCGGCCAGCAGCTTCTCCACCAAATTTGACCCAATTAGCAAGGTGCGGAAGCAGGCCGGCGGCAGGCCCGCGTCGTGGAATATTTTCTCCAAAGCCAGGGCGCACTGCGGCACGTTGGAAGCGTGCTTGAGCAGGCCCACGTTGCCGGCCATCAGGGCCGGGGCGGCGAAGCGCATCACCTGCCACAGCGGAAAATTCCAGGGCATGATGGCCAGCACCACGCCCAGCGGCTGGTAGCTGATGAAGCTGCGGCCGGCGTCGGTGTCGATGAGCTCATCGGCCAGGAAGCCCTCGGCGCGCTCGGCGTAGAAGTCGCAGCAGGTGGCGCACTTCTGGGCTTCGGCGCGGCCGTCGGTCACGGGCTTGCCCATTTCGAGGGCCATGAGGCGGGCCAGTTCGTCCTGGCGCTCGCGCAGCAGTGCGGCGGCGCGGCGCAGCACGCCGGCCCGGTGCGCCCAGGTGGTGGCTTGCCAGGCGGCCGCCGCGCGGTGGGCCTGGCCCAGAATGCGCTCGGTTTTGGCCCAGCTGAAGGCCGGGAAGCGGCGCAGGCGGCGCCCGGTGTAGGGGTTGAGGGATTCGATGGGCATGGCGAGAACAGAAGAAGGGGCGGGGGAGAGTGAAGCGGCCGGCCCGCGGCGCAAATATTCGTTCAACTTACATGGGCCTAGTTCGGTTGCGTATACCGTCGGGGCCGTATAGCGCTATTTGCGGTGGCTGCGCGTATTTTCGTGCACTTCCGGTGGTGCCGGCTTCGGCTTCATTTTCTCACTTTCAGTCACTCCTGTGTCGGATACTCCTTTAATTTCCCTGCCACCCGCCGCCGAGGCGGAGCTCGTCCGGCGCCTGCAGGCGCGCGACGAATCGGCCATGACGCTGTTCTACGACCGATATTCGGCCGCGCTCTACGGCGTCATCTTCCGCATCGTGAAGGCCGAAGACGAGGCCGAGGACGTGCTGCAGGAGGCGCTGGTCAAAATCTGGCACGCCTTTGCCAGCTACGACCCCGGCAAGGGCCGCCTCTTCACGTGGGTGCTCAACATTTGCCGAAATCTGAGCATCGACAAAATCCGCTCCCGACAGCACCGCGTAGGTAGCCGCACTCAGGGACTGGACGATAGTCTGACCGCGCAACGCCAGGCAGCGCCAACGGCCTTCCGCCCCGAGCACATTGGTTTGCAGGAAATCACCCAAAAGCTGGTTCCCGAACAACGCCAGATTATCGACCTGCTCTATTTCGAGGGCTTCACCCAGAGTGAAGTGGCGGAGGAGCTCAACATCCCGCTGGGGACGGTGAAAACCCGCGCCCGCACTGCCATCAAAGTCCTCAGCAAACTTATTCGCTAAACCAATCGTGGAAAACATCCAAGACTATATAGAATCGGGCATTCTGGAGCAGTACGCTCTCGGAGAGCTTTCGCCGGCCGAGCAGGCCGCCGTGGAAGCCATGGCTGCCCGGCACCCGGAGGTCCGCGAGGAGCTACAGCAGGTTCAGCTTGCCTTCGGCGTGTACGCCGAAGCCCACGCCCTGACGCCGCCCGCCGGCATGCGCGAGCGGGTGCTGCACAACGTGATGGCCCAGATTGCCGCGCCCGCCGCCAATTCGACCCCCAACGCCTCGCTGCGCGCCGACGTCGACGCAGCGGCTCAGAACCCCTCTGCTCCCGTTATTTCGACCCAACCCGTTAGCTATGGCGAGGCCGTGAATCGGACGCTCACGCCGGCGGCCGAGGCCCCGGCGCGCTCCCTGTGGGCCATGGCCGCCTCGGTGGCGCTGCTGCTGAGCTTGGGCGCCAACTTTCTGCTGTATTCGCGCTGGAAAGACGCCAGTTCTGACCTCGTGGCCCTGCAAAACGAGAAGGCCCGCTTTGCCACCACCACCACGGTGCTGAACCGGCAGGTGGGCGACCTGCGCCAGGAAAACCAGGTGCTGCGCAACGACGAATTCCGCGCCGTGGCCCTGGCCGGCACCAAAACCGCGCCCACGGCGCACGCCCGGGTGCTGTTCAACCCGGCCACGCACAAGGTATACGTCGACGTGAAAAGCCTGCCCGCGCTGCCGGCCGGCAAGCAGTACCAGCTGTGGGCCCTCGACAAGGGCAAGCCGATTGACGCGGGCGTGCTGACGGCGGCCACCGCCACCGGCGAAGGCCTGCAGGCCATGAAAGACATTGCCAGCGCCCAAACCTTTGCCATGACCGTGGAGCCTGCTGGCGGCAGCGTGAACCCGACCCTGAGCACGATGACCGTGGTTGGGAACATCTAACGGCCGCGCCTCCCAAAAAAGGAAAGCCGGCTGCTAACTTGCACCGGCTAACCGCTTCCCGAACGTTACCGCCCGTTAGCCAACCCGGCCGATGGGCGGTAATTGTTTATTTAGTAAACAGGTATTTCCAAGTTTATGCACGGCACCATTTTGACCCTGCTCAAGCGCTACGTGCAAACGCAATACGACCACAGCACCTGGGTGAAGCTGATGGAGCTTTCGGGGTTGGAGCACCTCGAGTTTGACCACAAAACCGCTTATCCCGACGAGCACCTGTACGCCCTGGTGGGCCACGCCGCCGAGATGACCGGCTTGCCGCCCGGCGAACTGCACGAAAAGTTTGGCGAGTACCTCGTGCCCGACCTCATGTACATGTACCAGAAGCTGCTGAAGCCCGAGTGGAAAACCCTGGACATGCTGGAGCACACCGAGCACACCATGCACCGGCAGGTGCGCCAGGAGCACGCCGAAAACGCCCCGCCCGTGCTCGACGTCACCCGCATCGGCCCCGACGAGTTGTACATCGACTACGTGTCGCCGCGCCGCATGGGCGGCCTGGCCGTGGGCATTGTGCGCGGGCTGGCCGCCTACTACGACGAAGCCGACCGCATCGACGTGATGCCCACCACCACCGAGGACGGGCAGCGGGTGCGCATTCACGTGCGCCGCACCTAACGCACGCCACACCTTTTATTTCTTCCCAACCCCGCCAACACATGAGCAGCTACTACAACCCCGCCGACCTCGCCAAATTTGGAAAAATCAGCGACTGGCAGCCCGAGATGGGCCGCAAATTCTTCGACTACTACGGCGAAGTCTTCAAAGAAGGCGCCCTCTCCGAGCGCGAAAAGTCGTTGATTGCGCTGGCCGTGGCGCACGTGGTGCAGTGCCCGTACTGCATCGATGCCTACACTTCCGACGCCCTGCAGAAAGGCGTGGACGAAACCGAAATGATGGAAGCCGTGCACGTGGGGGCCGCCATCAAGGGCGGGGCCACGCTGGTGCACGCTACCATGATGATGAACAAAGCCAAAGAACTGTCCATGTAAATCGCGGCGCCTGGCCGGTTTTGTTGAGTCCATGTCGTTTGCCTTCGTCGCGTCTTCCTGCCTGCTCTTGGGCGTTTTCGGCCTGAGCGGCTGCGGCCCCGATTCGGCCGGGGAGGCGCGGCCCTCGGCGGCCTACCGCCGCATGCTGCAGCTGCTGTACAAGCACACCGTGCCCACGGTGGCGCCCGCCGCGCTGGCCCGCGCCCTGGCCGGACCCGATGCCCCGCTGCTGCTCGATGTGCGCACGCCCGCCGAGTACGGCGTGAGCCATCTGAGCGGTGCCCAACTGGTGCCGTATGACGCGGTGGCCACGCTGGATTTCGCGGGCGTTGACCGCCACCGCCCGGTGGTGGTGTACTGCTCGGTGGGCGCCCGCAGCGAGCGCCTGGGCGAGCGGCTGCGCAGCCTGGGCTTCGAGCACGTGAGCAACCTCTACGGCGGCCTGTTTGAGTGGGTGAACGAGGGCTACCCGGTGGTGAACGCCCAGGGGCCTACGCCCAACGTGCATCCCTACTCGGCGCTATGGGGCGCTTGGCTAAGGCGCGGCCGCAAGACGTATTAATAGCAGTTCTACCCGCTAATATTGGGGGGCATAAGTCCGTGCCCCCTGGTTGTCGCGTATGCATTTGCCGGCCTTGGCGCATCGCCTTTCCGAAGGTGCCGGGCCGGCAGGTGCACCCGCCGTTTTCATTTCATTGTTTTCCATGCCACGCTCGCCTTACCGGACGGCTTTGTTTTCGATTCTGCTCAGCACTGGCCTGGCCGGCTGCCACGCCCCTAACAATGAGCCGGCCGCGGGCCGGGCGCCGGTATCGGCGCAAGCTCTGCAGGCGGTGCTGCCGCACTTCGACCAAAACTGGGCCATGCGCAAGCTGTGGGAAGACGGCCTGGCCGAAGTGGCCACCTACGACGCCGAGCGCGTGGTGTACAAAAAGCCGCGCCGCTTTGCGTACACCATGATTACGGTGAAGGAGGAATTCAACCAACAGTTTAACGTCAAAACCGACGACTACCAGCGCCAGGACTTGTTCCCGGTGATGAAAATCAACCAGTTTTGCGCCATTCCAACCGACCAGTACCCGTACCACTACCTGACGTCGCTCTTTTTCCGGCGCGACCAGCCCGTGGCGCTCTACAAAATGACCACTTCCTCGCAGGAGTGGTGCGGCAACACGTTCAAGTCCATCATCGACGACGGCGTGAACTTCGAAATGTGGTACCACTCGTACTGGGACGGCGAAGGCAACAGCAACCGGGACCTGCGCCGCGACGTGTTTCTGGAAGACGCCTTGCCCTACACGCTGCGCAGCCTGAAATTTGGCTCCCTGCCTGCTTTCAAGCTGGTGGTGATGGACCTGCAGCAGACCAACCGTGCCAAGCCGCCGGTGTATTACCAAGCCCGCCTCACCACGGCCGACGTGCCCGCCGATAAGCAAAACCCGGCCGCTTGGCGGGTCAGCATTCAACTGGCCCCGGACAAGGCAAATACCTACCTCTTCGCCAAAGAATATCCTAACGTCCTGCTGCACCAAACCACTTGGGACGGCCGCAACCTGCAGCTTAAAGGAGTGCGCCGCTACGCCTACTGGCCCAAATAGGCCGGAGTATGGCCTAGGCCGCCGCAACTGCTTTGCTACCAATAGCCGCTACGGCGCGGGCGCGGGCGCGGGCGCGGGCCGCCAGGCCAGTTCCCAAACCAGCACGGCATACATGCCGGCGTATTCCAGCGCCACCAGCCACAGGTTTTCGGCGTAGTCTGCCGTGCGGTAGGCGGCATAAGAAAGTATTGCCAGCCCGCCCCACACCAGGGCGTAGCGGAACCGCGTAAATACGCTAATGCCCACCAGCAGCGTGAGATACCAAGGGTGCACGGTGGTGGCCAGCGCGTAGTAAGCCGTGAGCAGCAGCAGCAGGGTGGCCGGCAGCAAAGCCAACGTGGGCCGCCGCTCACGCCAAGCCAGGGCCAGGCCCAACAGTCCGCTTAAGAATGCCAGGGCTGGCCCGATAACGGCAATCTGGTTATAAGAGGTAAGCCAATAGCCGATGGGCCGCAGCAGGTAATACACGCTGGCGTTGAACTCAAAGCTGCGGAAGTACAGCTTGAGGCTGCGGGCAATGTTCTCGAACAAATCAACCGACAGAAACGGCCCAAAGAGCACCGCCAACGTGCCCAGGGCCAGGGCTGTGTATAAGGCAAAGCGCCGGACGCCCAGCCGCCGCACCAGTAGCGGCAGCACGAGCAGTGGCAGCAGCTTGGTGGCCACGCCCAGCCCCAGCGCCCCGGCCGAGGCTGCCCATTTTTGCCGGCTCAGCAGCCACAGCGCCAACAGGATGAAGCCAAAAACCACGCCTTCGAAGTGCAGGTTGCCGGTGAGCTCCACGATAACCAGGGGATGCAACAGGTAGTGCAAGGCGCGCCGCGCCGGCCAGCCGAGCACGGGTAGGAGCGCCAGCAGCAGCCAAGCAGTGCCCATCTCCGCCAGCAGCACGACCGCGCGCAAACACGCCGCAAAGCCTGCCTCTGACGTGGGAAACAGCCGCGCTGCCGTGCCAAACGCAAACTGGCACACCGGCGGGTACACCGAGTAGTAATGCGGCGAGTTGAGCTGCCGGTACAGCTGCTGCAGCTCGGGCAGCAGGGCGGCGCGGCGGGCGGCATCGGGCACGGCGCGGCGGGCGCCGTTGGCAATCAGCTCATCGGGCCGAAAGCGGAAGGGGTTCACGCCGTTGGCTACCAGCAGGCCGTCCCAACGGAAGCGGTACACGTCGTCGGACAGGGCCGGCTGGGCCGGCAGCCACAGCAGCCGAAACGCCAGCGCCGCCGCTAGGCCCCAGCGTACCGGCAGCCGGCTGCGCAGCAGCCAGGCATAGGCTCCCAGCGCCATCGCAAACAGCCCCAGCAGCTGCCCAAACTGCGGGCGGGGCGTGGCGTAGGCCAGGGCCGCGTAGGCGCCGCCCGAAAGCAGCAGCGCCGCGCATTGCGAAAGCGAAGGAAACTTAGCGGGCATGGCGCACCGAGTAATAGAAAATGGCCGCGAAGCCCAGCGTCAGCAAGCTGTGAAAGGGCAGCAGGCCGAAGTCGTCGAAGTAGATGCCCGCCCCCAGGCCGAAGCCAAAATACGCAGCCAGCAGGCCTTCGAGGGCCACCAGCGGGCCCACGCCACCCGTGCGGTAGCGGCGGCGACGGGCCACGGGCGCCGTGCCGGACTTGGGCGTGCGCACAAACGGGGTGCGCCGGCCCAGCCAGCCCAGTATCACGGCGCGGGCGTTGTGCAGGGCCAGGCCCATCGAGACCGACAAAAACAGCAGAAAGAAGCCCGGGTAGCGCCACAGCGGCTTATCGGGGTGCGCCAGGCGCCAGGCCGAATAGTAGTAGTAGATGAGCGGCGTGAAGCCCACCAGAAACACCGACGCCAGCTGAAACACCACCTTGTACTCGCGGAACTGGGCCCGCACAAACACCAGCGGCACGCTGAGCAGCGCCATGAGCATGATAACGACGTACACCGAGCTGTTGAGCAGGTGAAACGAGGCCTGCAGCTTCACGCCCAGCGGCTGCGCCGAGCGCCACACGGGCCCCAGGTGCTTGTGGGCCGTCTCGGCCGCGCCCTTGGTCCAGCGGAACTGCTGCGACTTGAGGGCGTCCATCACGGCGGGCAGTTCGGCGGGGGCCACTATCTCGGGGCGGTACACGAAACGCCACCCACGCAGTTGGGCCCGGTAGCTCAGGTCGAGGTCTTCGGTCAGGGTGTCGGTGTGCCAGCCGCCGGCATCGTCGATGCAGGCGCGGCGCCATACCCCGCCCGTGCCGTTGAAATTGATGAAAAAACCCGCGAACGTGCGGCCTACTTGCTCGATGAGAAAGTGCGCATCGAGCCCGAAAGCCTGCAGCCGCGTCAGCAGCGACTCGTTTTCGTTGAGGTGGCCCCAGCGCGTTTGCACCACGCCAATGCGCGCATCCTGCAGGAAGTACGGCACGGTGCGGCGCAGAAAATCGGCCTCGGGCACGAAATCGGCATCGAAAATGGCCACGTATTCGCCGTCGGTTTTCAGCAGCCCATCGCGCAGGGCGCCGGCCTTGAACCCCTCGCGGTTGGTGCGATGCACGTGGCTGATGCGCAGGCCGCGGGCGGCGTGGTGTGCCACGCGCGCCGCGGCCAAGGCCACGGTGGCGTCGGTGGAGTCGTCGAGCACCTGAATGTGCAGCAATTCAGAAGGGTAGTCGAGGGCGGCCGTGGCGTCAATGACGCGCTCCACCACGTTTTGCTCGTTGTAGAGGGGCAACTGCACCGTCACGCGGGGCCAGGCGGCTGGCATCGGAGGGGCAGGGGCGGGCGGGGTGGCGTAAGCGCGCCGGGCCAGGCGCGTGAGCTGCCATTGCCCCACGCTAAAGCCCAGAATAAATAGCAGGCACAGCCCGTAAACCGCCACCAGCAAAATGGGCAGAACGGGCATTAACGGGAAGGCAAAGAAGCGTGGAGTAATCTAAAAACGTCTGTCATCCTGAGCTTGCGAAGGACCGTATCACGCCTGCGCCATAAATGAGGTTAGTGTTCAGTCGTGGTAAAATCCTTCGCAAGCTCAGGATGACAGACGTTTGCGTGATGCATTACCAATACCGGAATATGGTCCATAGAATCTTGTAGCCGGCCCCCAGGGTGCCGCGCACCGTGCCCGACACCTTGCTCGTGCCGATGCGCTTGCGGTAGCGCACGGGCACCTCCACCACCCGCAGGCCCTGGCGGAAGGCTTTCACTTGCATTTCTACCGTCCAGCCATAGGTTTTGTCTTCCATGCCGATGGCCAGCAGGGCGGGGGCGAGGATGGCGCGAAACGGGCCCAGGTCGGTGACGTTGCCGCGGTAGCGCAGGTTGAGCAGCCGCGCCGCCAGCCAGTTGCCAAAGCGCTGCTGGGGCAGCAGGGCGCCTTTTTCGCGCTCGCCCAAGGCCCGCGACCCTATCACGAGGTCGGCCTTGCCGCGCAGCAGCGGCGCCAGCAGGTCGGGCATCTGGTCGGGGAAATCGGAATGGTCACCGTCGAGAAATACGACGATGTCGGGCTGTTCGGATTGGGGCTTGCCGAAGACGTACGCCATGCCCGCCAGGCAGGCGTGGCCGTAGCCGGGGCGGGGCTCGTGCAGCACGGTGGCACCGGCGGCCCGGGCCGCGGGGCTGGTGCCGTCGGTCGAATTGTTGTCGACCACCACCACTTCCTGCACCAGGCCGGCCGGAATTTCGGCCAGCACCAGGCCAATGGCGTTGGCTTCGTTGTGGGCCGGAATGATGACGCTGATGCGGGGCTGGGGCATGAAGAGGGCAGCGCAGACACCAGCCGCCGCCAAACAAAAAAGGGCCGTCGGTGCTCTATGCACCACAAAGATGCTCCCGCCGCCGTAAAGCAGCACCGTGCCGCCGCCGTGCGGCCCTTTTTTTAAGCCCAAACCCGATGCTTCAAGTAGGCCAACTCGCCCCCGATTTTACGCTCACCACCACCAGTGGCGCCACCTTTCGCCTCGCCGACCAGCGCGGCCGGCACGTGGTGCTGTACTTCTACCCCAAAGACGACACGCCCGGCTGCACGGCCGAAGCCTGTTCGTTTCGCGACCAGTACGAGGATTTTAAAGACCTGGGCGCCGAAGTGGTGGGGGTGAGCTCCGACAGCGAAGCTTCGCACCAGAAATTTACGCAGAAGCACCGCCTGCCCTTCGAGCTGCTGGCCGATGCCGACGGCAAGGTGCGCAAGCTCTACGAAGTGCCCCGGGCCCTGCTGGGGCTGCTGCCCGGCCGCGTCACGTTTGTGATTGACAAGCACGGCGTGATTCAGTACATCTTTAACTCACTGAGCGGCGCCACCGACCACGTGAGCAACGCCAAAAAAGTGCTGGAAGGACTGCCGGCTTAGCCGTAGCGCACAGCCCATACTGGGGCCAAGGGAAAAATTTTTAAGTGCCGCCGGCAGTTTTGACGTACACGCCAATTCACCGATTGAATTGGCGATGCTTCGTTTTCTTTTGCTTCTGGTGCTGCCCCTGCTGCTGGCGGGCGCGCCGGCTTCGGCCCAAATGGCCCCGCTCAACGCCACGCTGGACGGGTACGACTACCCGTTTCCGGTCAGGGTTTTGCCGCTGCGCATTGAAGGCCAGGCCCTGCGCATGGCCTACATGGACGTGCCCGCCACGGCCCGGGCCAACGGCCGCACCGTGGTGCTGCTGCACGGCAAGAATTTCTTCGGGGCCTACTGGCGCGAAACCATCCGGACGCTGGCGGCGGCGGGCTTTCGGGTGGTGGTGCCCGACCAGATTGGCTTCGGCAAATCCGACAAAGCCGACATTCACTACTCCTTCCACCAGCTGGCCCGCAACACGAAGCGCCTGCTCGATACGCTGGGCGTGAAAAAAGCCGTGGTGGTGGGCCACAGCATGGGCGGCATGCTGGCCACGCGCTTTGCCCTGCTGTACCCGGAAACCACCGAAAAGCTGGTGCTCGAAAACCCCATCGGCCTCGAAGACTACCGCGTGGGCGTGCCCTTCCAAACCGTGGACCAGGCCGAGGCCACCGAGCGCAAGAGCACCGAGGCCAGCATCCGCAAGTACCACGCCACGTATTACCCCAACGGCTACCCCGCCGCCCACGACCAGTGGCTGCTGCCGCTGGCGGCCCAAACCCAAAGCCCCGATTTTGCGAAAGTGGCGCGCGCCAACGCCCTCACCTTCGACATGATATACCAGCAGCCGGTGAGCTACGAATTCAACCGCATTGCCGTGCCCACGCTGCTCATCATCGGCCAGGCCGACCGCACCGTGGTGGGCAAAGCCCTGGTGAAAGACCCCAAAACGCTGGCGCAGCTGGGCCAATACCCGGCCCTGGGCCGCCGCACGGCCGCCCACATCAAGGGCGCCCGGCTGGTGGAGCTGCCCAACGTGGGCCACATCCCGCACCTGGAAGTGCCGGCGCAGTTCGACAAGGCCTTGCTGGCCTTTCTGCGATAGAAGGCGTTGAGGCTGAGCGGGGCGGGCGAAAGCCTGGGCTAAGACGTTGGCACACGGAGAAGCTTAGCGCAAGCAAAAACCGTTAATAGCACGGGTGCTTGCATGCAGCGGGTCCACCATTTATCAGTAAATGAGCAGTTAGTATTGGCGTATGCATCAGCTTGATTGTAATTTTGCGGCTTGAAATAACGGGCTGCATCACGCCAGCCGTCACCAACATTGCTACGCTTTCTGCCGCCATGTCCGAACTATTTATAGAGATGTTTAAGCGTGCGCAGCAGGAAAAACGCCTGCTTGGCGTGCGCACCACGCAATCGGAGGGCCGCTTCTCGGTGGGCTACGTCATCAACTTCAGCGACGAGCTGATGATGATGCGCGTCATCAACCGCGATGGCATGCAAACCGGCATCCAGTCCTTCAACCTGGAAGAAATCTTCCAGCTCGATTTCGACGACCGGTACATCCGCAACATCGAGCTCAAGGAAGATAACCTCGACAAGGTGTACGCCGGCATCAAGTCGCCCGCGTTCATGGAGCAGGAATACCTCACCATTCCGCTGCTCTTGTCGCGCGCCATGGAGGCGGGCCAGCTCGTGTACCTGACCTCGCAGGTGGGGGCCGATTTGTACGGCTACATCCGGCAGTTCACGGAACAGGAGCTGCTGCTGGAGTGCTACACCGAATACGGCGAGCCCGACGGCCTGACCGTGTTGCGCGTCGAAAACATCCGCAGCTTTGTGTGGAGCGACGAAGACACCCGCATGATTGAGCTGCACCTCAAGCGCCGGCAGCAATAGAGTTAAAGCCTCGCGCAGTGGTTAGGAAAGGATGCGCAGCGAGTCGGCGTGAATCAGCTGCGTGCCTTGGTAGCGGCCTTGGCGCGGGCCGTTTTCCAGGTTGAGCACGCCGCGGGGGCAGGCCGTGCTGCACAGGCCGCAGCCCACGCACGCGGCCCGGATGATGGGCTCGCCGCGCTGGGCGTACTGCTTCACGTCGATGCCCATCTCGCACACGTTGGAGCAGTTGCCGCACGAAATGCACTGCCCCCCGTTGGTGCTGATGCGGAAGCGGGAAAAGTGCTTTTGCAACAGGCCCAGGTAGGCCGCCATGGGGCAGCCGAAACGGCACCACACCCGCGAGCCCATGATGGGGTAGAAGCCCACCCCAATCACGCCCGAAAACACCGAGCCGATGGCGAAGCCGTACCACTTGGCTGCCACGGTGCCGGCCTGGCCCAGCAGGGTGCCGCCCGTGGCAAAATGCACCCACAGCAGCGCCGTGATGGCCACGATGAGACCCAGTATGGGGTAGATGAGCCGCACTTCCCAGCGCCAGGCGGCGCGGCTTTTGTCGGAAAGCTGGCGGTAGGGGTCGCCGGCGGTTTCGGCCAGGCCACCGCAGCCGCACACCCACGAGCAATACCAGCGTTTGCCGAAGAAATACGTGAGCACCGGCGTGGCCAGCAGCGACATCACCGCGCCCCAAAACACCATGAACACGCCCAGCCCCCCATTCTGCAGCAGGCCCGTCACCGTGCCCGGAAAGAGGTAGTCGTACTTGAGCGGCCAGAAATACGAGAAGTAGAACTCCGGCTGCTGAAAAAAGAGCAGCACGCCCGGGATGATAAAAGCGAACCCCAGCTGAAAAAACATCACCGACGCCGTGCGGATGAGCTGGTAGCGCGAGTGCCGGTATTTCCAGAGCGCCCGGCCGCCCATGAGCAGCACGGCCAGCGTGTAGAACGTGCCGTAGAGAAACCACTGGTCGGCGGGCCGGGCGCGCAGCCACTGGCTGAACCCGTCGAGGGCGTGCACTAGGTGGTCGAGCGGACCGAAATGGCCGTGGCCATCGTCGCCGCTGTACCAGTACAGCACCACGTAGAACCCGGTGAGCACCAGCCCCGTGACCCAGGCCACGGCGCCGCGCCCGGTGCTGGCGCGCAGCCACAGGTTGTGGTGCTGCACTCCGGCGGGCGCGCCGCCAAATTTCAGCCAGCTCCAGGCCAGCGTGCCGCCGCTCACCAGCGCCAGCGCCAGGTAGAACCACAGGCCTTGGCGGCCGGCGTCGGCATCGGCCAGGGCCAGCAGCAGGGCCAGCAGGCCAGCCGCCACCACGGCCAAGGTGAGTTTTTCGGCTGGGGGCGCGGCGGGCAGCGGAGGCGCGGTGGTCATGTTGGCTTTTGGAAATGGTGGTAATGGGGTGTCCTGCTCAGCAGAGCGAGGGATGCAAGCACTTTCTTGGCGGTACCTTCCGGCGGCCCCTTAGTGATGGTGGTGGTGATGCGTGTCGGGCTTGCCAAACACATTTTTCAGCGTGCCCAAGATGTAAAAGGCCGTCCAGCACACGTAGAGCCAGCTAAAGCCCTCGGGGGTGTGGCCCACAAAAAAGTGCAGAATCAGGTGCGCGCCGGCGCTCATCAGCAGGCCGGTGAGGGCGATGAACTGGAAGCTGTTGAGGGCCGAGGGGCGGTATAGCTTGGAGAAATCCACGGGAAAAGGGTGGGGGATTAGGTGGTGAACGGCAGGCGCAGGCCCCAGAGGCCTTTGCGCTGCTTCAGGGCCACGGGCAGCTGCGGAAACTGCCGGCGGAACGCCGCCAGCACGGCCGGCTCGTGCTGCGGAAAAAACTCGGGGTCAAAATTAGCCGCACCCAGGTGGGCCAGCACGGTGGTCACGGGCGCCTGCGCCAGTATCCACTGCTCGCACACGGCCTGGCGCAGGCGCAGCCCCAGGGCGTTGAACCCCAGCACCGCGTGCGGCGCGGCGGCCCGGAAATACACCCGCAACGCCGCCCGGGCTGACGGATGTTCCCAGTAAAAACTCTCGACGCCCGGCACCGGCCCGGCGGGCGCCTCGCCGTAGGTCTGGTATTCCAGGTTGAAGAACTTGGCCGAGTTGAACCACACGCCGCGCCGGTAGGTCGTGGGCTGCCCGCAGAGGGAGTGCGCCACGGTTTCGCCCTGCATGCGGCCCGTGTACCAGAGCTGCTCGATGGGCACCTGGCCGGCGCCGGGCCGGCGGAGCTGGGCGCAGTCGCCGGCCGCCCACACGTTGGGCACGCTGGTGCGCAGGTGCTCATCCACGAGGATGCCGCGGTCGGTTTCCACGGCCGGGTCGGTGCGGGCCAGGGCCAGGTTGGGGGCCACGCCCACGGCCAGGCCCACCCACTGGCAGGCTATTTCCTCGCCGGCGGTGGTGCGCACGGCCCGCACGCGGCCCTGGGCATCGCCCAGAATTTCGCTGAGCTCGGTGCAGTAGCGCACCGGCACGTGATTTTCTTCAAACTGGCGGTCTACCAGGTTGGCTTCTTCTGGCGGCAGCACCGAGGCCCAATAGTGAGCATCGCGCACCAACACCAGCGGCTCGATGCCGCGGGAGTGGAGCATTTCGGCCAGCTCCACGCCGATGAGCCCGCCGCCCACCACCACGCCCCGACCGATGCCGTGCGTGTCGCGGGCCATGGCTTCGAGGTCGGGCAGGCCGTAGAGGCCCTGTACGCCGGCCAGGTGCTGGCCGGGCCAGTCGGGACGGCGGCTTTCGGAGCCGGTGGCCAGCAGGAGCTGGTCGTAGGCGAGGATGGTGCCGTTGTCGAGGGTGAGGCGGTGGTCGCGGGTGCTGAGGGCCGTGGCGGTGGCGTGCACCAGGATAAGGCGGTTTTCCTCCCAGAACCAGTCTTCGTAGGGCTTGATGTCCTGCGGGCGCAGGTGGCCCATGTACACGTACATCAGGGCCGTGCGCGAGTAGTGGAGCGGGCTTTCGGCCGATACCAGTGTGATGCGCGCCTCGGGCCGCAGCCGGCGCACGGCCAGCGCGCACGAAACGCCGGTGATGCCATTGCCAACGATAACCAGGTGCATGCGGGTGAGGTGAGGGGCCAAAGGCCAAATGTAGAGTTTCTGCTGCACCCAGGCGCCGGCCACTGCTGTGCTGGAAACGGGCGGGGGCATCTACGCAGGCCCGCGGGGCCGTGGTTTGGCCGGCGGCGTAACGGAAAGGCGGGGGCTGCGTAAGCCTTTCAGCACCCAACACCTCCACCTAACCTCGCAGCCCATGATTCCCGATAATATTTCCGGCGACGGCACCGACCCGAACGAAGGCAAACACGCCGACATCACCGAAAACAAAAACTTCGTGAAAAACGAAGAGCTGGAGCGCCAGAAAGCCTACCAGCAGGACCAGAGCAACAACAAGTCCAGCAACGACCCCTCGGCCGCCCGCAACACCGGCGCCAACGGCTACACCCAGCGCAGCAACCAAAAAGACCAGCTCGAAAACCTGCACATCGGCGGCTCCGAAACCAGCCCCCAGGGCGGCAACGACCACGCCCACGCCGGCGAGCAGGCCCAGGGCCCGGGCTTTGAGGCCGAGGGCAGCTACGAACTCGACCACAACCTGCGCACCCGCGACCAGGCCTTTGGCGAGAACGCCGCCACCGGCAAGCCCACGCCGGCCGGCAACAACGAAAGCATCAGCGACGAGTAGCGGCCCCGCTACCCGTGCCGGCAAAAGCCGCTTCGCCGCCACCTGCCCGGGTGGGGCGGAGCGGCTTTTTGCATGCCGGAACTGGCGAAGAAAGAAAGAGAAAAAGAAAAAACCGCGCCGATACCTTGATAACGCGGCAAAAGCTTAACTTGCCGGACATATCCGATACAAGAGTATTAGGATAATACCCATTCTCTGTCTTTTTCTTTTCCCACCCTTACGCTAACCAGTCGTTACGATGAATCCGGACAATGTACCCAACGTTGAAAATGAACCTTACGACCCCAATTTTGAGGCGCAGGACGAAGAGCTGGCCTCGGGTGGCAACAACAAGCTGCTCTACATTCTGGGGGCCGTGATTCTGGCCCTGGTGGTGGGCTACATTGCCCTGCCCAAGGGCGGCGGCAGCGGCCTGGCCAGCGTGACGCCCACCTTCATGCTCGACGATGCCGCTGTGACGGCCACCGCCCCCACCGCCGCCGACAGCATTGCCGCCGGCCTCAAAGCCGCCCCCACTGCCGAAACCGCAGCAGAGGTGGCGGCCGCTGAGAAACCCGTGGCCAAGCCCGCTACGGCTCCCAAGCCAGTAGCGGCGGCCGCGGCGGCCCCGATTGCCGCCGCGCCTGCCACGCCGGCCCCGGCCCCAGTAGAAGCTGCTCCGGCCCCGGCCCCTGTGGCCGAGCCCGCTGCACCCGCCGCGCCCAGCACCGTCACGGTGTCGGGCAAGATTGAAAACGAAATCGGCAAGCCCCTGGTGGGCGCCACCGTGCTGCTGCGCGGCAGCAGCAAAGGCACCAGCACCGACGCCAACGGCAACTACACCCTGGAAGTCCCCGCCGGCACCGACAACACCCTGATTTTCGGCTACGGCGGCTACGAAGACGAAGAAATCCGCAGCCGTGGCAGCCAGCCCGTGAACGTGACCCTGACCCCGCGCGCCAAATCGCGCCGGCGTTAAGCCGCTCCAGCTGCGCAACGCAAAAGGCCCGGACTTTCCTAGGAAAGTCCGGGCCTTTTCATGTGAACAGGGGATGGGACTACGCGCCAGTGTTTCCAAACCGGCGGCCAAACAGGAAGTATACCGGCAGGCCCAGCGCCATCAGGCCCAGGCCGCGGCGCGAGAACTCGGCCGTGTCGGGCGCGATGAGCAGGATGATGCAGAACATGGTGGCCAGCAGCACGTAGAGGCCCGGCACCAGCGGGTAGCCCCAGGCGCGGTAGGGGCGGGGCGCCTCGGGCCGGGTGCGGCGCAGCACGAAAATGCCGATGATGGTGATGACATAAAACAGAATCACCGAGAACATGACGTAGTTGAGCAGGTCGCCGTAGCGGCCGCTCAAACACAGCACGCAGGCCCAGAAGCACTGGGCCCACAGGGCGCGGCCGGGCACGCCGGCCCCGTTCAGCCGGGCCAGGCCGGGGAAAAACAGGCCGTCTTTGGCCATGGCGAAGTAGGCGCGGGCGCCGCTGAGGATGATGCCATTGTTGGCCCCGAAGGTGCTGAGCATGATGAGCACGGCCATGACGTAGGCCCCGGCGCGGCCCAGCACCGACTCGGCCACGGCCGTGGCCACCCGGTCGTCGGTAGCGTACCGAATGCCGCGGCCGGCCAGCGTGGTGGCCTCCGGCGAGCCGTGCAGCGGCAGCACCAGCAGGTACACCACGTTGATGAGGATGTAGAGCGCCGTGACGATGGCCGTGCCGATGGCCATGCTGCGCACCAGCGTCCGCTCGGGGTTCTGAATTTCCTCGCCCGCGAAGCCGATGTTGTTCCAGGAATCCGACGAAAACAGCGAGCCCGTCATGGCCATGCCGATGGCAATGACCAGCGCGCCGCCGCTGATGGGCAGGGTGGGCGCGTTCACGCCCGGTGCGGCCGAGCGGGTGGCCGACCACAAATCGGCGAAGTTGGCAGCAATGGCCTCGTGGTTGATGCCCAGGGCCACGCCAAAGATGATGAGCAGCGCCAGCGCAATGAGCTTGGTGCTGCCCAGCACGTTCTGGATGAGCTTGCCCGTGCGCACGCCCTGCGCGTTCAGCGCCGTGATGCCCACGATGAGCACAATGGCCAGCAGCTGCACCGTGCTGAATTCAAACGCACCCACGCTAAACAGGGCGTTTTTTACACTGAAATACGGAATCAGCACGCCGGTAAACTTGGCAAAAGCTACGGCCACGGCGGCAATCACGCCGGTCTGAATGACGAGAAACAGCGACCAGCCATACAAAAAGGCCGTGAGGCGCCCGAAGGCTTCGCGCAGGTACACGTACTGCCCGCCCACTTTGGGGAACATGCTGGCCAGCTCGCCGTAGCTGATGGCGCCCGCCATGGTGATGAAACCCGTGAGCAGCCACACCACCAGCAGCCAGCCCGCGCTGCCCACCTGCCGCGCAATGTCGGCCGAGACGATGAAGATGCCCGAGCCTATCATGCTGCCCGTCACGAGCATAATGGCGTCGAAAAGATTGATGGCGCGCTTAAAATGCGGCTGGTCGGGTTGGGGTTCGGTCATAGAAGTTGAATTGAAGCCGGGAAGATAGAGGGCTGCACCGAAAGGAAACCCGCCGAGTTAGGCCGAGCCAACTCCTGGCCCGTACATTAGAGGGCGACCTTCGCACAACATCACGATGAAAATCCAGCTGTCAGTACTCTCACTATTGGCGTTGCCGCTCAATCTGCTGTTGATAGGCTGCGAGAACAAGGAAGCCCCTGGCCAATTGACGGTGGTGGAAGGCCGCGTGCTGCGTCAATCAGATAAAGTCCCGTTTGCTGGCGTTCCGATGGCTATCGAACCGTATTACGGCAGTTTTCACGGACCCTCATTTACTGCCGCAGTGAAAACCACTCGGACCGACGCCGATGGATACTACACCCTGAGTTTCTACAACGAGAAGGGCGCCTATTATGCCGTTTCCTGCGACCCCGACTACACGGACCGCCGGCTGGATTTTTTACCCTGGGGCACGACCGGCCCGGCTGCGCCCACGGTCGGAGGAGACTTGAGAAGGCGCCAGATTGTCCTCGGACAAAAAAACGTGGTGGATTTTCAGCCGGACCAGCGCGCGGTGATTTTGCTGCGTGTGCAGCTGCGAAGCAGCCGGTTTCAACAGTTGGTTATCGGTGCCGGGATGAAGCTCAGGACCAATTCGCTGGATACCGTGATTTGGCGCAGCAGCCATTGGGGAGGATGGAAGAGTGAGTCGGCCACGCTGCGCCGCTTGGGAGGCAATGGCCAGACCATACAAGACTCAACGGTTAACTTGTATTCGCTGCCAGTAATTGCCTCTGATACAGTGCGAGCCACGTTTCGGTTCGTACAATAAAGTACTGCTGGCGCCTCAGAACTCGCTGCGGTCGTACCAGCTGCGCATGCGCCAGGGGTCGTTGCGGTTTTTGCGCACCAGCACCAGACGGGCCGTGCCGGAGCCGGAAAACCGCTCGTTGTCGCGCTGCTCGATGGTGAGCAGGAAGGACCGTTCCACGTTCACCAGCGTGTCGGAGGCCAGCGTGTCGGACGTGGGCAGGTACTGCGTCCACTGCAAGTTGGTGGAGCGGGCAGCTTTGAAGAGGCGGTAGGTGGTGTTGGCGTCCACGTCGCGCGTCCAGCTGCGGTCCACGTTGGCGGCAAAGTCGTGGTAAGTGAACTTGAACTTCGGCGACAGCAGCTGCCCGTAGAGCGTGGAGTCGCGCAGCTGGTAAGCGGCCCGGAAGCGGTCAAAAAAGCCTCGCACCGTGACGGGATTGCCCAGCAGCGCGTTCTGGTCGGTGGGCACCTCGTCCAGGGCCGGCGCAAACGGGTTGCAGGCCGGCACCGTCAGCATCAGGACAATGCCCGCTTGCAGCAAAACCGGGAATGACGGGCGCAACGGCTTCATAGGCCGAAATATACGAATGGGGAAATAGGGAAAAAGGGAGATGGTAAGAAGGAGCAGGCAATTAGGTGAGAGGACAAAGGAGGAACGAACGTCATTCCCCGGCGGCGCTCGGCATGACGTTGCTTCTTTATCAATTCTCCCAACTTACTTGCTTCCCACCTCCCCACTTAATGCGAGCTGAAATATTTCTTTAAATCCGTCCAGCACAGGCCGGGCATGGTGCGCTGGTCGCGCCAGGCCACGATGCGCCACTCGTTGTTGCGGCGACGCAGGATGAGGCGGATGTTGCCCTGCAGAAGGCCCGCGTGGAAGGCCGTGTCCTGCTGCGTGACCCGCAGTTGGTACAGGGCCGATACTTCCACCGAGTCGGCGGTGTAGAGCTGGTCGCGGCGGTCGGTGAGGGTCAGCGTGTTCTTGACGCCGCTCGCCGTGCGGCGGCGCAGGCTGCTGAAATAGGTGGTTTCCTCAGGCACGCTCCAGTTGGCAAACAGGGCGGGCGAGGAGCCGGCGCTGGTGGGGTCGGGCACGAAGCGGTAGGTGGGGCCGCTGAAGGTGCGCTCGTAGTTGGCCACGTTCACGTTTTGCACGGCCGTGGTAAAATTGGCCAGCAGAATGTCAATTTGCGTGGGCTGAATCCACTCGCTGCCGGTGGCCGACGGCTCGGGCTCGCGCAGCTGAAAGCAGGCCGGCAGGGCCAGCACGCCCAGCAGCCCGGCCCAGCGGCGGGGGGCCGACAACAACGAAAACAACGGGCGGGGCGGCGTGGTCATTTCTGGTGCTTGATACCGAACGGAAAGATACGCTCCGATTTCATGCGCAGCCGCGGCCGCCGGCGTACTTTCGTCGCCCGTCATCCGCTTCCTCCCGCATGTCCCGAAAGCTTCTGGCGCTGTATACGGCCCTCTTGCTGCTGCTGGCGCTGGCCACGTACGTCTACTACCGGCGCACGCTGGCCGCCGTGCCCGTCGACCCCTACGCCCTGGTGCCCGACGACGCCGTGCTCGTGCTCAGCACCCACGACCACCCCACGCTGGTGCGCCACCTGCAGGAAACCGAGCTATGGGACAACCTCACGGCCGTGCGCTACTTTCAGCAGGCCGCCGGCCACCTGGCCCTGGCCGACAGCCTCAGCGGCGGCAACGCCCGGCGTCGCAACAGCCTGCTCACGCTGCTGGGCCGCAAGCTGGTCATCACCTCGCTGCACGTCACGGGGCCCGGCGAGTTCGACGTGCTCTACCAGATTCCGCTGGTGCGGGTGAGCGAGTACCGGCAGGTGCGCAGCCTGCTCGAAACCCTGGGCCGCGACGACCGGTACCGCCTCAGCACCCGCGAGTACGAAGGGCAGGAGCTGACCATCCTCACGGAGCAGCGCAGCGAGTTCAGCCTCACCGTGCTCAACTACCGCAACCACCTTCTCATCAGCGCCAACGGCGGCCTTGTGGAGGCCGTGGTGCGCCGCCTGGCCCACCCCGACGCGCCCACGGTGCTGGCCTCGTTCGGCTCGACGGACCTGCTGAAGCTGCGCGGCGTGGACGCCACGGTGCTGGTGAACTACCGCCGCCTGCCGCAGTTCCTCGACGTGCTGTTTCGGCGCGACGCCCACGGGCAGTTCGACCAGCTGGCCGGGCTGGCGTCGCAAGGATTTCTGGGCGTGAAGCTGGCCGGCAGCCAGGCGTTGCTGCAAGGATTTTCGACCCCGGAAACTACCCACAGCAGCCTGCAGCAGCGGCTGCGCGGGCAGGCGCCCCAGCCATTGGGCCTCACCGATATATTGAGCACGCGCACCGCGCTGGTGCTGCACCTGGCCGCGCAGCCGGCCCGCACCTGGCCCCGGCCCACGTCGTCGGCAGCCGATTCGCTGGGGCTGGGCGCGGCGCTGGACAGCCTGCGGGCCACGCTGGGCGGCGAAATGGCGGTGGCTTACCTGGCCGCTCCCTCGCCGGGCAGCCGGCCCGGCCGGCTGGCGCTGGTGCGCTGCTCGGTGCCGGCCCGCACCGAGGCCTGGCTGGCCCGCCTGCGCCGCCTCAACGGCAACTCGCCGGCCTTCACGCGGGTGGGGCCGTACCAGGTGCACCCGGTGGGCTTTTCGGAAGCGGCCGTGCTGGGCCCGCTCCTCGACCCGGCCCGGCCCAACGCCGTGGAAGTGGTGTCGGGCGCCGGGGTGATGATGGGCAATTACCTCGTGCTGTCGGACGAGCTGACCCTGAATGCCTACCTGGCCGATGTGGTGGCGGGGCGCACCTGGGCGCAGTCGCCGGCGCAGGTGTCTTTTTTGCAGGAAACCCAGCCCCGCGCCCGCCTGAGCATTTTTGTTGACACGCGCAACAGTTGGAATGCGCTGCTGGGCGTGCTGACGGAGGAGCGGCGCGCCGGCCTGCTCCGCAACGAAGCCCTGTTCAAGCGCTTTCCTCAACTGGCCTTCCAGCTGGTGCCGGCCGACAACGAGGCCGCCCCTGATGCGCAGTACTTCACCCAGCTGCTGCTGCACCACCCCAACCTGGGGCCCGCCACCGCCCAGGCCGGGGGCGCCGCCGCCAACGGGCGCGTGCTGGCGTTTAAGCGGGGGCTGGTGGGCACGCCGGTGGCCCTGCCCGCGCTGGGCACGCGCATTCCGGCCGTGGTGGTGCAGGATTCGGCCCAGGCGCTGCACTTTGTGAGCGCCGACAACTCGGTGGTGTGGTCCGACACGCTGGCCGGGCCGGCCGTGGGCACCACGCAGCTGGCGGCCGGGGGCGGAGTGGCCGGCGGCCTGCTGCTGGGCGCCGGCCACCGCCTGCACCTGCTGGCCAACGACGGCCGCGACGCGCCGCCCTTCCCCCTCAATCTGCCCGACACCCTGCACCTCACCGACCTGACCGTGGGCCCCGGCGGCCCCGGTGAGCCGGCCCGCCTGCTGGCCCGCACGGCCGGCAACGAGCTGCGCCTGCTCGACGCCCGGGGCCGCGAGTTCCGCGGCTGGCAGCCCAAGCGGCTCGACTTTCCGCTGGCGGGGCGCCCGGCCCTGCTGAACGCGGGCGGCCGCACCGTGGTGGTGGCCCCCCTGCAAAACGGCTACGTGTACGCCTACGACGGGCAGGGCAACCTGTTTCCGGGCTTCCCGCTGAGCCTGGGGGCCCGGCTGGCCGGCAACCTGCTGGTGCAGCCCGGCACCACGTTGGCCCGCACACGCCTCACCACCGTCAACCAGCACGGCGAGCTCATCACCTTCAACCTCAGCGGCGACGTGCTGAGCCGGAAGCGCATTGCCACCTGGAGCCGCACCGCCCGCTTCCGCCTCGTGCCCGACCTCAGCGGCCACAGCTTTGTGCTCACCCGCGAAGACGGCAGCCAAATCGACGTGTACCTGCCCACCCAAGCGGCGCCCCTGTTCACGCAGCGCTTCGTGACCTCGGGCGAGCGGCTGGTGCAGTTTTTTGATTTTGGCAAAAACCACCGGCTGGTGGCCATCACCGAGCCCGGCCCGGCCCACGTGTTTCTGTACGATGCGCGGGGCCAGCTGCTGGGGGGCGAGCCGCTGCTCAGCACCGGCACCGGTGTGGCCCTGAGCTACGACGCCACCACCGACACCTACCAGCTGGCCCGCTTGGTGGGCCGCGAGCTGCGCCGCACCGAATTGAAGGTGAACCCGTAAACAATTAGCAATGAACTCAGCCATTCGCACCGGCCTCGTAGTCGGCAAGTTCTGGCCGCCGCACCGGGGCCACCAGCTGCTGTTGGAAAACGCCGCGGCCCAAGTGGCCGAGCTGGTGGTGCTGGTGTATGCCAACCCCGATTCGGCCCGGCACCCGGCGGCGGTGCGCGCCGAGTGGCTGCGGGCCCTGTACCGGGGCGACGAGCTGGCCGATGGGCCATGCATTGGCGCCACGCCGCTGCGCGTTTTCGCCCTTTCGGCCGCGGCCGACGGCGTGCCGCCCGATGCTGCCGACGACCATACGCAACGCGAGTTCGTGAAGCAGTGGCTGGCCCGTCAGGGGATGCAGGTAGACGTCGTGTTCAGCAGCGAAGCGTACGGGCCGGGGTTTGCCGCCCACTTGGGCGTGGCGCATGTGGAAGTGGATGCGGCGCGGGCCCTGGTCCCGGTTTCCGGCACGTTGGCGCGCGCGAACCCGGCCGCGGCGGCCCGCTACCTGCACCCGCTGGTGGCGGCGCAGCTGGGCGCGGTGCCGCCGGCGCCGGTGCCGCGGGTGGTGTTGCTGGGGGCCGAAAGCAGCGGCAAAAGCACGCTGTGCGAAGCCCTGGCGCAGGCCTGCGGCACCGCCTGGGTGCCCGAATACGGCCGCACCCTGCACGAGCAAAAAAACGGCAACCTCGACTTCGACGACCTGCTCTACATTGCCCGGCGCCACGCCGAGCTGGAAGACGAAGCCGCCGAGCGGGCCCGCGGCGTGCTGTTTTGCGACACCAACGCGGCCACCACGGCGCTGTATTCCTACTACTATTTTCACCGCTGCGACCCCGCGCTGCAGGCCATGGCGGCCGTGTGCGGGCAGCGTTATGCCCACACCTTCGTGTGCGCGCCCACGGTGCCCTTCGAGCAGGACGGCTGGCGCGGGCCCGAAGCGCTGCGCAGCTTTCAGCACGGGGCCATTCTCATGCAACTCGATTTTTATGGCATTCCCTACACGCTGGTAGAAGGCACCGTGACCGAGCGGGTGGCGCAGGTGCGGACAGCACTGGGAGATGGACTCGTACAACGATAACCGGTACCTGTTATCGTCCATTCCCCAAACGGGCTTCCTTAGCGGTTGGTGAGCCAGCCTTTGCGGTAGAAGTACACGAACTGGCCGATGACCACCAGCACCATTACCCCGATTACCACGGGGTAACCCCAGGGCTGGTAGAGTTCGGGCATGTTGTGGGGCAGCAGGTGGCCCTGGTCGTCGTGGCGCTGAAAATTCATGCCGTATAGCCCCACCACAAAACTCAAGGGGATAAAAATGGTGCTTATCATGGTCAGCACCTTCATCACCTCGTTCATGCGGTTGCCCTGGTCCGACAGGTAGAGGTCGGTGAGCGAGGAAATGTTGTCGCGGTAGCTTTCGGCCAGGTCGAGGGCCTGAATGGCGTGGTCGTAGGCGTCGCGGTAAAAGATTTTGAGGGTTTCGGGCATCACTTCTTCCGGCAAGCGCAGGATTTCGGCAATTTTATCGCGCTCCGGATACACCAGCCGGCGGAAGCGCACCACGTCTTTCTTGATGCGCAGGATGCGGTTGAGCAGGCGCTTGGGCCGTTTTTCGGCAAAAATGGCTTCCTCCAGCCGCTCGATGTAGTCGCCGATGGCGGCCATGGTGGGGTAGTAGTGGTCGAGCACCACGTCGGTGAGGGCGTAAGCCAGGTAGAGGCTGGGGTGGCGGCGCAGGGTGCTGAAATTGCTGCGGATGCGCACCCGCAGCGAGTCGAGGCAGTCGTCGTAGTCGTCCTGAAACGAGAGCACATAGTTCGGCCCCGTGAAAATGGACAGCTGGTCGTCGTCGATTTCCAGGTTGGAGGTGAAGTCGGTCATGCGCGACACCATGAAAAGGCGGTGCTCGTCGAACACCTCCATTTTTGCCCGCTGGTAGTCGTTGAGCACGTCTTCCATCTGCAAGGGGTGCAGGCCGAAATCCTGCATCATGCGCTCCAGCAGGGGCAGGTCGTTGTAGCCGCGCACGTCCACCCAGTGCTTGAGCTGGGGGTGGGCGCGCATGTAGTCCAGCAGCTCGTCGTAGCGGCCCGTGAATTCTTCCTCAAAACAGGTGGCGTCGTCGTACGACGTGAGGAAGAGGCGGGGCGGGAGGGCGCCTTCGTGCACGTTGAGGGTGCCGGGGCGCTGGCCCACTTGCTGCTCCCGGGCTTGGCGGGTGGCTTCGCGGTCGGTGATGAAGCCGTCGGACGGCGTGGATTGCGGGTCCAGGGAAGGCGAGGGCTTGGGCGACAAACGGGTTGGTGTCATGCGGCAAAGAAAACGAATCAACGGAGCAGCTTGCGCCCCTACGCAGGGCCGGCGGCCGAAGATGCCTTCAGCGCCTAGAATGGCATGACCAGCGGAAGTAAAACGGCATTGACCTGTTCCGTGCCGTACTTTGCCGGCCCAGACTAGAAACACACGGTTGAAAAAAACGGACTCATTGGCGGAAGCAACCACGGCGGCACACCCCGCGCCGGGCTTGGCCGTGTGGCTGGCCGAGGGCCCCGCGCCGCCCCGGCTACCGTTGGCGTTTGAATCATTTCTGTACCTGCGGCCCGAACACCAGGCTTTGCAAGCCGGTGCCCCGCCCGTCCTCAGCTTTTACGTAGAAGACCCGGCCCAAGCCCGCACCATAGCCCAGCTCCACCTGAGCCTGGATGCTGAGGCGGGCGCCGCGAGCAGCCCCGCGCAGGCGCCGTTCGGGGCCGTGCAGCTGGCGCCCGGCGCCAGCGCCGCCGCCGTGCACCTGCTCCTGGATGCGGCCGAAGCGCAAGTGGCCCGCCATGGCCTGCGCCGGCTGGCCCTGCGCGGTTATCCTTTCGCCTACGACCCCGCCGGCGCGGCCACTCTCGCCGAAGCCCTGCGGCAGCGTGGCTACCGCGTGGCGCTGGCCGAGCAGAACTACCACCTTGACCCCGCGCGCGACTACGAAGCCCACCTGCACCCCTCGGAGCGGCGGCGGCTGCACAAGTGCCGGCGCCACGGCCTGCACTTCGAGCAGGAGCCGCCCTTTCTGCTGCCCGCGGCCTACGAGTTCATTCGGGCATGCCGGCAGGAGCGGGGGCAGCGCCTGTCGCTGCCGCTGGAGCGCATACAGGCGCTGTTTCGGGCGTTTCCGCGCGAGCATTTCCTGTTCTCGGTGCGCCAGCCCGACGGCGAGTGGGCGGCCCTCACGGTGGCCATTCGCGTGAGCGCAACGGCCTTGTATAACTTCTATCCCGCCAGCCCCCTGCGCTGCAACTCGCTAAGCCCGGTGGTGCTCCTAAATGAGGGCCTGCACGCCTTCGCCCGCGCCAGCGCCCTCACCGTGCTCGACCTCGGCACCTCCACCCTCGACACCGGCCCCAATGCCTCGCTGCTGCGGTTCAAGCGCCACCTGGGCGGCGTGGCCGGACTGCGTCTGAGCTGGGAAAAGGCAGTGGGGTAGCGGAAAGAGAGGAAGCAGGAAAGGAGAAACGCTGGCTTAGGAAGGAGGGAGTGTGCCGTTCTTTGTGGCAATGGCCGCCATTTCCTCCACAGCCAAGACATTCCTGCGCGGTTCGTTGGGCACGGGCGTGGCCGTAGCGGCCCGGGGCGCGGGCGCTTTGGTCATCAACAAACTGTTTGCCACCTACGCGCCGGCCGGCGGCCTCACGCTGCTGGCGCAGTTTCAGAACCTGATGGCCTTGCTCACGGCCCTGCCCAACGATGGCGTGAACGTGGGCGTGGTGAAATACCTGGCCCCTCTCCAACCCGGCAGCCCGCGCCACCGCACCTGGTTAGGCGCCGCCCTGGCCCTGAATGCCCTTGCGCTGCTCATAGGCGCCGCCATGCTGGCCGGCACGGGCCTGCTGGGCTGGGACTGGCGCAGCGTGCCGGTGTTTGTGCTGGGCATTGCGTTGGTTACCGGCCAAAGCCTGGCGGGGGCCGCGCTGTTGGCGGCGGGCCGCCTGCGGGCGTACATCGGGCTGGCCGTGACGCTGGCGGCACTGGGCACGGCGGCCGTGGCGGCCACGTTGCTGCGGGGCGCCCCCCTGCCGCAGGTGCTGCTGAGCTACCTGCTGGCCCAGGGCCTGACGCTGCTGCCGGCCCTGTGGCTGGCGCGCCGGGCCGGCGTGCTGCCGAAGTGGCGCCCGGCCGCCCCCGTGAGCCGCACAGCCCTGCGCGGCCTGGGCCAGTTTCTGCTGATGGCCGTGAGCTCCCTGCTCTTCGGCCGGGCCGTCGACTACGTGCTGCGCGACCACCTGCTGGCCACCTACGGCCCCGCCCGCACCGATTTGTGGCAGGCCGTGGCCAAGCTTTCCGACAATTACACCATGGTATTTGGGGCCGTGATGAACAGCGTGTTCTACCCGCGCCTGTCGGCCCTGGCGGCCCAGCCGGCGCAGGCCCGACACTACCTGCGGGGTGTGCTGGCCCTGCTGGCCCCGCTGCTGGCCGCCGGCCTGGGGCTGGTTTTTGCCTGCCGCAGCTGGCTGCTGCCGCTGTTGTTTGCCCCGCGCCTGCTGGCGGCTCAGGCGCTGCTGGCCCCACAGCTGCTCGGCGACTGGGCCAAGTTCCTGAGCTGGGTGTTCATCTACCAGCTCATGGCCCGGGCGCGCACCGGGCCCTACATCGCCGTGCAGGCGGCTTCGGCCGTGGTGTTTGCCGGGCTGCTGGCGGGGCTGCTGCCCCGGCTGGGGCTGGCCGGCGCGGTGTGGGCCCATGCCGCCCGCTACGGGCTGGTGCTGGGGGCGTGCGTAGCGGTGTATCTGCGGGGCTGGCGGGCCCGGCCGTGATAAGAATGAAGCCCAACAAAAAGCCCCGTCACTGTGCAGTGTCGGGGCTTTTTGTAATGATACGTGCCGCGCCCTTGCCCGCAGGCCGGCCGCGCCAGTGCTTTCCTACTGCACCAGCAGGCGCTTGACCAACGTGCCCTCCCGGGCCAGCAGGCGCAGGCTGTACACGCCCGGGGCCAGGCCGCTCAGGCCCAGCGACACGCCCCGGGCCAACGCCGCCGGCGCCCACTGTTCGCGGCGCACCACCTGGCCCAGGGCGTTGCGCAGCTCGCCGCCCACGGGGCCCTGGGGGCGCAGGCCCGGCACCTGCACGGTGGCGCCCGCCGCCCCGGCCGGGTTAGGAAATACGCTGAAGCCGGCCTGCAGCGCGCGCTGGGCGGCGGTGGCCAGAGCAAAGGGAAAGGCCACGGCCGTGGCCGCGCAGCCCAGGTTGTTGGTGACGGTGAGGCGCACGGCGGTGGCGGCCCCGGCGCCGGGGGCGTAGCGGTGGGGCGGGGGCGCGGGCCCGTCGAAGGCGGTGCCGTCGCCGAAGTCCCAGCGCCAGCGCAGGAGCTGGGCGTGGCGCGGGCCGGCGCCGGTGAGGGCGAAGAAGCGCAGGCTGTCGCCGCCGGCCGTGGGGGCGAAACCCAGCGTGGCCTGCGGCGGCGTCTGGCACAGGTTCGGCACGTAGGGGCGCTCGGCCAGCTGGAGGCGCATCAGGGCCTGCGTGTGGCCAAAGTCGATGCTTCCGCTAACGGTAAGCTCGCCTCGTGGACTTAGGTCCCAATCGCCGTAGGGCTCGTCGTCGGTGGGGGGGGAGGTGAATCGCTGCCAGGCCACGGGTGCGCCGCCCACCCCGTTGGGCTGATAGACGGCCATGTACAAGTCAGTAAATACATCCAGCCGGTTAGGGGCCAGTCGTGAGCCTTGCACCAAGGCGCCCCCGCCGGCCAGAGCCAGGCAGCGGTAAAACACAAAGTTGGGCACTGTGGAGCCGACCGGGGTGCGCTGCTGCCACTGCACGCGGTTCAGGCTGTCGAGTTGCAGCAGCCAGCCCTGCTGTTGCTGGCTGTTGGCTAGGCCGATGACGCCGCACAGCAGCAGGCCACCGTTGGCGCTCGGCCGCACGTCGGTGAACTGGTCGTAGTCGTTAGGCAGCCCGAAGTAGCGCGAGCCCAGCGTGTCGCCGCTGGCCGTCAGGCGCAGCACCCAAGCATCGGGCGCCACCAGATTGCCGCCGCCGGTCATGGGCCGCTCCTGGTAGCCAGCCAGCGCGTAAGAGCCGTCGGGCAGAGGTACAAACTTATCCAGAGAGGAGTAGGCCCGCCCGAGGGTACGCTGCCAAACCACCGCGCCCGTAGAGTCAAAGCGTGACACGATGGCCACGGGTACGGTGCTAGTACCAGTAAATGCCGTTTGGTGGGTAAGTAGGCCGCCGCCATCAGGTAAGGCCAGCAACTTGTGATGGCCGGTAGAAGAACCATTGACGGTGAAAAAGCGCGACCATCGAATGGCGCCCGTTGAATCGAGTCGAGCTATCATGTTGACTGGCGGCAGCATCCCGCCGCCGCGCGAGCCCATGACCAAAAAGTCGCCGCCCCGCAACGGCGACAGTGAAGAGTAGCTGTGGATGGGAGGGAATGGTCCTTGAGGTATAACAGTACGGTCAACAAAGTCACGCCGGGTCCTGACCGTGTCGCCTTGATTGTTGTAGAACCACAGAGCCGTGGAGTGGTCGTTGATGGGCCCCATTGAGGCATATATGTGTCCTACTCCAACTAATCGGTTAGCAGAAAGTCGATGCAGCTCTGAGATGTATCCACCCATAGGATACTGATAGCTCTTGAGCCAAATGCGGGAAGGCTGGGCGGATGCCGGGAGGCACCCGGCAACTAAAACCAGCGCGCGAAAGAATATTCGTAGCATGGCTGTAACGATTAAAGAACAACCAGACGTCGCGTCTTTATCAATAAGCCATCCGCAAACAAGGATACGAAATAGACACCTTGGCGCCAACCTTGCATATTCAGTGTCAGTTGGCTTTGACTTATGTCAAGCGAGTAGGTTTTGACTTTTCCGCTATAGCCACCGTTGCTGATTTCCAGCTTAGCGGTTGTCGTTCCCGGCGAAAGCGCATATGAGAAAGTTGTGTAGTCTGCTGCGGGATTAGGATGGTTTTGTTCTAGCGTGGGGGCAAAATTCGCACTACGTTCAAGTCCGGGGTTGCCCGTCCCACAGGCAGTACCCGCCACATAATTGCCTTTTCCAGTCAGAGAGACGCCATCTTTCAAAAGCTCCAGCCTGGAATGGCCATTCAATACATTATTTGCTGTTATATAATTGCCATATGTTGTGTAGTTTACGCCGGTTGCGCCTATGTTGTATAAGGCGTAGTAGCCAGACGTTCCCGTTAAGTAATCCAGAAACTTATTCATCAGCGCCGGCGGCGATGCTACCTGCGGTATCGGGTCGAACGTGACTTCGGCGTTGGCCGCCAGGTAGATGCCGTAGGCCGTGCCGGGCCGGGTGGCGTTCACCCGGTCGAAGGTGTTGCAGTTTAAGGGAAGCGACACGCGCGGGTACGGGCTGCCTTTGCCAAATATTTCAATGTCTTTGCTACAGGCGGTGAAGGTGTTGTTCACAATCAGGGAACTGCCGCCGTTGGGCACCACGCTCAAGAGCGGGTCGTCGAGCTGCAGGCCGGTGTGTAGCAAGGTCAGGCGGTTGTAATTGAAGGCAATGATTTGCCGAATGCGAACGCCCACTTGCTTGCTGGTGCGCTCGGAGAAAGAAAAGTCGGCGTAGGGGTCGTTGGGCTGCAGGAAATTGCAGTTCGCCACCGAGGTGAGCGGGTTGCGCACGTACACGCCCCGGGTTTCCGACACGTGGTCGAACACGTCGGTGGCAATGGCGTTGCTGAACTGCGGCGTGGTGGGCAGGCTCAGTAGGGCAGGAAATACAAAGGTGCTGCCGTCCACATACACCGCCCGGTCCTGGATGCCGCCGGGGTTGGTGGCGTTGATGTTGACCCCGGCCAGGTAGCAATCCGAAAAGCTGCCGTTGGTGACGCGCACGACGGCCAATTCGCCGTCGTCGGGGCAATGAAAGCCAAACACCGTGTGCTGGTGGGTGGTGTTGTACCAGGTGCCCGCAAACCCGGTAAACAGGGCCTGGTAGCGCGAGTAGTGAGGGTAGTCGGGGGTGCCCGCCGCGAAGAGCTTGGGCGCTTTAAAGTATTCGGGCTTCGAGTCGAACGCGGAAAACGACACGTACGTGTAGTTGACGCCACCCGAAATGTTCTCGCCGTACACGCTGCGGTGCAGCACGATGCTTTGCTCATTGTGCAGAAAGTCGGTGGCGGTGAGCTTGCAATAGGGCACGTTCACGTTGCCCGCCGAATTGGTGACGGCCGGCGTGGGCTGTTCGAACTCAATGCCGCCCAGGCTGTGGCTGAGCTGGTTGCGCAGCGTGGCCAGGCCCGGTTGGGGGGGCGTATTCAGCGTGGGGTCGGCGGCCGTGCCGTCGGCAAAGGTGCTGCGCAGGCCCGCCGCCGAGTTGCGCACCCAGAGCTTGCCCCACATGTCGTTGCAATAAGCCGTGATGCTCACGCCCGCCAGGTTCAGGCTGGCGCCGTCCTGCAGGTACAGGTCTCGGCCGGCGTCCATGAGCAGCACGCTGCCCATGGGCGGCTGAAAGGCCAGCCCGCTCAGCACGATGGGGGCAGAGGAATTGGGGCCCGCGCCCGCCAGGTGAAAGCGCGTGCCCGCCGGGTAGGGGCTGCCGGTGGCGGGGTCGGTGAGAAAGGGCGAGCCGGTGCTGGCGTCGAACAGCGTGCCCGGCACCTCCTTGATGTAGGCGCGGTTGCGGTTTTGGGGGCAGCAGTTTTCCAGCGCGTTCACCACAACGGTGGCCGTGGTGGGCGCCCCGGTGCTGGGGTTGGTGCTCGTCACGGTGTAGGTGGTGGTGACCAGCGGCCCGGCCACCACGGAGGCGCCAGCGGTAGCCGAGAGCCCAACGTTGGGGCTCCAGGTGTAATTGCCGTTGCCGCCGGTGGCCGTCACGGTGAGGTGGTCGCCGACGCACACGGCGTTGACGCCCGAGTAGGTCACGCGCACCAGGTTAGGGTCGGGGGTGGGGTCCACCACCACGCTTGCCGGGCCGGGTGCGGGCACCGCCTCGGGCTGGCCTACGCGGTGTGCGCTAGTAGGCATGGCCAAGGCCGCAGCGGGGGGGGGGGGGGGAGCTTTGCCCGAAGGCGGGGTGGGTGCTGGCGGCCAGCAGCAGGGCGGCCAGGCGGCCGAAGCCGGGGTAGCGGTGTTTCATGCGGTAGGGCAGTGGATAAGGTTCGGGGGCTAATGTAGCGCCGAAACCGTGCAGAAGGTGCTGAGGGCGAATGTATTTTCATGCCTTAGCTGTGGGAAAAGCCTCGCGCTCGCCTAGGCTGTTTCAGGCGCCTGCCGCGTTTCGGGGTTTCCTTTGCGGCGGCCAGTGCCCGTGTTTCATGCTTGCTTCAGCACCTTTTTCTTCCCCGGCATCGGCCCCTGCGCCGCCCCTCGTCACCATTGTGGCGCTGTGCCACAACCACGCCCCCTTCCTGCGCGAGGCCCTCGATTCCATCCTCGCCCAAACCTACCCGCACCTGGAAGTGTGGCTCGTGGACGACGCCAGCGCCGACGGCAGCCCCGCCATCCTGCGTGAGTATGCCGCCCGGCAGCCCGGCTGGCACCTGCTGCTGCTGCCCGAAAACGTGGGCAACTGCCGCGCCTTCAACCAGGCTTTCCGCCAAACCCGGGGCGAGTTTGTGATAGACTTTGCCACCGATGACGTGCTGCTGCCCGAACGCATTGCGCAGCAGGTGCAGGTGTTTCAGGCCGCCGATGCCAGCGTGGGCATGGTCTATTCCAACGCTGAATTGATTGACGAGCAAAGCCAGCTGCTGGGCCTGCACCACCGGCCCGACGGCGCCGGCGGGCTGCGGCCCCGCCCCGCCAGCGGCTGGGTGCTGGCCGACGTGCTGGCCCGCTACTTCATCAGCACGCCCACCATGCTCATGCGGCGCGCTTGCCTGGAAGCACTGGGCGGCTACGACGAAACCCTGGCCTACGAGGATTTCGACTTCTGGGTGCGGGCCAGCCGCGACTGGCAGTTTGTGTACCTCGACGCCGTGACCACCCGCAAGCGCAAGCACCCGCGCAGCATGAGCGCCAAAGCCTACCAAGCCCACGACCCTTATTTGGCCTCTACCATTCGGGTGTGCGAAAAAGCGCTGGCCCTGGTGAGAACCCCGGAAGAACGCGCCGCCCTGGCCATCCGCGTGCGCTGGGAGCTGCGGCAGGCCGCCCGGCGCCGGCGCCACGCCGAGGTGCGGGCCTTGTATGAGTTGCTGCGCCGGGTAGCCCGGCCGGGCCTGCCGGAGCGGGCGTTGGCCGGGTGGAGCGGGCTGTTTGCGCCCAGCGCAAGTTAAGTTTGTCATTATTCTACTCGCGGGCTCTGCGGGTGCCCGCTCGCTGATGTCTTTGCCTACCAACCCTGCTTCGCCCGACTCTTCGCTTCCGCAGCTCCGCGTCGATGGCCAACCGGTGCCGCACCGGGTAGAAGGCCGCCCCGCCGCGGCCGAAGACAACACCGTGCTTTTGTCCGGCGACGTCGACCTGAGCGCGCAGGCACCCTGGGCCACGGCGGGCTTTGCGGTGGTGCCTGGCTTGCCCGGGGGCCTGCAGGCCGCGCTACAGGCGGGCTTAGCCGAGCTGTTGCGCGAAGCGTTGCGCAACGTGGGCTGCGCCGTGGCGCCGGATTTCGACATCAGCCAGTACCACCGCGTCATCGGCGACGATGCCCAACGACACTTGGCCGTCATCGCCCAAACCAAGGCCTACGAGCTGGCGCGCCTGCCCGTGGCCCCCGCGCTGCTCGAAGCCCTGGTGAGCGCCGCCTGCGGCCAGCCGGTGCGGGCCTACAACCCCAACGTGCAGGAGGCGGTGTTTCACTTGCGCATTGTGCGGCCTCACCGCGCCGACCAAAACCCGCTGCACCGCGACGCCTGGTTGCCGCGCTACCGCCACGCCCTCAACATTTACCTGCCGGTGGCGGGCAGCACGGCGCAGTCGTCCTTGGCGCTGGTGCCGGGCAGCCACCACTGGCCCGAAAGCGACGTGGAGCGCACGGCCGGTGGGGCCATTTTCCACGGCGTGCCCTACACGGTGCCCGGCGTGCTGCGCCCCGCCCGCCCGCTGGAGCTCATGCGGCCCAACCCCGGCCCCGACGAAGTGCTGGTGTTTTCGCCCTACCTGCTCCACGGCGCTGCCGCCAACCTCAACCCCGACGCCACCCGCGTGTCGCTCGAAATGCGGTTCTGGCGGGCTTGATGGTGTCTCACTCCGTTTCTTAGCGGCTTCATTCGTTATTGCCGCCGTGTCGAGTTCTTCCCGTATTGCCGTTTTGTTGCGCGTGGTGCTGCTGCCCCTGGGGCTGATTGGGGCCACGGTGGCCGGCCTGGGCAGCTATTTTGAGGCCAACGACGACATGGCGCTGGCCTGGCTATTTTCCGGGGTCATTGCGGCAAAGCCGGTGGCGTCGGTGCCGCTGTATTTTCACGGGTATGGGCATGTGCTGTCGGCGGCTTATGCGGCGCAGCCCGCGGTGCCGTGGTTTGGGCTACTGCTTGGAGTGGGGCTGAGCGTGGCCACGGTGCTGGTATTTGCCGTGCTCGACCACTGGCTGCGGGCGCGGTGGCGTGGCGTGGCCGGGGTGGGGGCGTTGGTGCTGTTTTTCGGGCTGGCCTGGCTGGAGCATTGGCTGTGGTTCAGCTACGTGCGGGTGGGGCTGCTGCTGGCCGGTGCGGGGATGCTGTTTGCAGCCCAGCGGCCCGGGCGACGCGGCCCCTTGGCCGTGGGGCTGGCGGTGCTGCTGGCGGCTTGGCTGATGCGGCCCAGCCTGGCCATGATGGGGTTTGGAGCGGCCCTGCCCGCGGCGTGGTGGCTGGCCGGCAGCTGGCGCCGGGCGGCACCCGTGCTGCTGGGCGGAGCCACTGTGCTGGCGCTGGCCACGGCCGTTGCCACCTTCCAACAAACTCCGACAGAAGCCCACACCCAGGCCCGCGACCGGTATTTTGCCCGTATTCTCGACTTCGACCAGCTGCAGCCGCAGCCCCGCTCCACGGCCGACAGCCTCGGCACGGCCGCGGTTAGCCTGTGGCTGATGGGCGACTCCACCCTGGTCAACGAGGCCCTCTGCCAGCGGGCCTACCGCTTCGACGCCCCAAACTTTTACGGCCGCGAGGTGCCGGCCAAGCTGCGCGTGCGCGCCGGCTTGCTGGTGCGCGACTATTTCCCCGTGCTGTTGGCCCTGGGGGCTACGGCGTTGGCCGTGTGGCGCCAGCGAAAACGGAACGTTGCGGTTGATTTCTGGCTGGTGCAGGCCGCTTACGTTGGGGCGCTGGCTTTCCTGGCCGGCGTGCTCAAGCTGCCGCCGCGGCTGGAGCTGCCTCTGCTCGATTTCTGGCTGCTGGCCAATTTGATTTATGTGCGGCGGCCGGCCGCGGCCGGCCGCGGCGACATTCCCGGCCCAGTGGCCGCCGAACGCACTTTTCCGCTTTGGTGGCTACGGGGCGCGGCCTTGCTGGCTTGCGGCACGGTGGCGCTCTACGGCGTCAAGACCTGGCACCGCCACCAGGTGCTGAGCGCCGAGCGCCGTCGTCACGAAGCCGCTCTGAGCGTGCTGCGGCGCCGGGGCGCCGGGGCCGTGCGCATCGTGGCGGGCCCCAACGACTTCCTCAAAAGCCTCTCACCGTTCCGCGCCTACGCGGTGGGGCCGGGCCCCGTGCTGCTGCTCAGCGGCTGGCCCTCGCACGATGCCTCCCAGACCCGCCTGCGCCGGGCCCTGAGCGGCACCGCCGACCAAACCGAATGCCTGCGTCGGCTGGCCCGCCTGCCCACCTACAGTGCACCGCCCCGGGCCCTGTGGGTGCTCACGCCCGAAACCGCGCGCTGGCTCGCCCGCCGGTTCCGCTTCGATGGTGCCCCAATGCTGCTCTACCCCGAAGGCGCACCATTGGCCAACGACACGGCGCTGGCGGCGCGTGTCTACCACATCCAACCCTGGCCAGAACATTGATTTTTGGTTTGCGAAGGCTGGTTTGGGCCATTTTTGCGGCCCTAATGCCATAATCTTATACCCGGCCCCCTACGGTTGGGGCAGACCTTTGTTGCGCGAAAAGCGTTTCTTTCACCACCCCCTCACGTTTTTCGCCTTTTCTTATGCAAACCTCCATTTCGATAACCCGCGGCGAAGTCCTTCAGCAGATGGAAGGCTACCTCAAGGAAAACATGAGCACCTTCCTCAAAAGCGTGGAAGACAGCTGGCAGCCCGCCGACTACCTGCCCGACTCGCGCCGCGACACGTTTTTTGACGAGGTGAAGGAGCTGCGCGAAAAAGCCAGCGGCCTGAGCTACGACCTGCTGGCCGTGCTCATCGGCGACACCATCACCGAAGAAGCCCTGCCCAACTACGAGGCCTGGTTCCACGAGCTCGACAACATCAACCGCGACCGCAACAACGGCTGGGCCGAGTGGATTCGGGGCTGGACGGCCGAGGAAAACCGCCACGGCGACCTGCTGAACCGCTACCTCTACCTCTCGGGCCGCGTCAACATGCGCGAGTTTGAGGTGAGCACCCAGTACCTCATCAACGACGCCTTCGACCTGGGCACGGCCAACGACCCCTACCGCGCCTTCGTGTACACGAGCTATCAGGAGCAGGCCACCAACATCTCGCACCGCCGCGTGGGCCAGTTGGCCCGCAAGGCCGGCGACGACCAGCTTTCCAAAATCTGCGGCATGATTGCCGGCGACGAAACCCGTCACGCCCGCGTGTACAAGGCTTTCGTGAGCAAGATTTTCGAATTGGACCCCTCCGAAATGATGCTGGCCTTCGAAGACATGATGCGCAAGAAAATTGTGATGCCGGCCCACTACATGCGTGAAATGGGCGTGGAAATGGGCAAAACCTTCGGCCACTTCACCGACGCCGCCCAGCGCCTGGGCGTGTACACCAGCGCCGATTATACCGACATTCTCGACTCGCTCATCATGGATTGGAAGATTGAGCACATCGGCGGCCTGACCGGCGAGGCCGAAAAGGCCCGCGACTACATCATGGCCCTGCCCAACCGCCTGCGTCGTGTGGCCGACCGCATGCCGGTGCCCAAGCTGGAGTATAAGTTCAAGTGGATTGATTAGGGTAGGCTTTGCCTCGCGCCCTGCCCGCGCCCCATCCGGCTCTGCCGGATGGGGCGTTTTGCTTCTGTAGGCGTGGTTGTGCAGCCGCTTTGCCACGAGGCGGGTGTGTCGCGCAAAACCTGCATTCGCATAACTACCAGGGAGTCGCTAACGAAATGATGTAGCTTCTTCATTCGCAGCGTCGCCACGTTGGGCTCACGCTCTTCAACGCTCAACCACAGATTGAACACAACGGTCGCGCTAAGCCTAAATCCGAATGCGCCCGCCCGCCCGTAACTTGCCCCTATGTATGTGTGGCGGTTATTCGTTGTACTGTGGGGGTTGTTGCTGCCGCTGATGGGCCGGGCCCAGGCGGCCCCCACCAACGGCTGGCAGCCCGACGAAGCCCTTCGAAGGCTCATGCTCCGCACGCTGGCGCCCACGCCGGATGGGCTGCTCTGGGTGGGCACCGACGACGGCGCGTACCGCTACGATGGCAGCCGCCTCGTTTCCATCAATGCCCTGCGCCGGGGCGGCCCCGCCCTGCCCGCCGTGGCCTGCGACCATGTGTTGCCCTTGCCCAACGGCCAATTGTGGCTCGGCACCGAGGCCGGCCTCTACCGCTTCGGGCCCTCGGGCGTGCTGCAGGCGCTGCCGCTGCCGGTGTCGGGCAGCAGCAGTGGCCGCATCGGGTCGTTGACGATGGCGTCCGACGGCCAGCACGTCCTAGTAGTGCAAACTCACGTGGCTTTGCAAGTCTACAACCTCGCCGGTCAGCGCGTGGGGCCGCTGTTTCGGAACGATAAAATTGCCGAGGCCTGGCCCGCCCCCGACGGCAGCCTGTGGCTGAGCGGCGACGGCAGCACGCAGCACGTGAGCGCAGCTGGCCAGGTGCTGGGCGAGTGGAAAACCGGCCCTGCCAATAGCCTGCGCCCCGTGTTCGACCCCCAGGGCCGGCCATGGCTGTTGAGCAGCGCGGCTGCTTTCCGCCCGGGGCCCGGCGGCCGGCTCGCCGAGCAATACCGGTGGGCAGCCGAAGAACGGGAGGGTAAAGTAGAAGTGTTGCCCAGCCCACCGGGCCCCACCTTGCTGCTGCCCCGCCAGCTGCAACAATTGCAATGGACTGCCGGGCCCGACCCGCGCCTGCGCCTGCAATTCGAGCTGCCGCTGCCGGCCTGGCCCACCGCCGTGTGGCGAGGCCAGCTTCGGGCAGATGCCTTGGGCCAATGGTGGCTGTTCGATTCGGGCACCCGGAGCTGCTGGCGGCGGGCGGCGGCGCCGGCCTTCATTCACGCCTTGGCCGGGCCGGACGGCAGCCCCTACAGCGTGCGCGCCAGCATTCGCCTGCCCGATGGCCGCCTGCTGGTGAGCACTTACGAGGCCGGCGTCCTCACCCAGGCGGCCGACTCACCTCTGGCTCCGCTGCGGCGCTGGCCCGGCGCCACCTTGCCTGCCGGCAACGCTCCTGTGCTGATGGGGCTGGTGCCAGCCCCGCTGGGGCCGGGCGGCAGCTGGCTGGCGGCCGGGGCGTTTCCGCTGCTCCAATTCAATCCCCGCACCGGGCAGTTCGGCCGGCTGCCCATAGAGGGGCTGGAACCGGCGGAGCCGGGCGTGCGTGCCCTGACGCGCGACGAGGCCCCGGGCGGGCGGGTGTGGGCCGGCACCCAACAGGGCCTTTTCTATTACGACACCGCAACTCACGCTTACCGCCCGTACCGGGTGCCGGGCCAGGCAGCCACCTCGCGGCCGCCACTGGCCGGGCGCGTCATCGAAGACGTGTGCCCTGACGGGCGGGGCCGCCTCTGGCTGGCCACCCCCGAGGGCGTGGAGCGCCTAACCCTGGCCACCGGCCGCCGCGAGGTGTTCGGCCCCGGGGCGCCTGTGCCGCGCCGGGTGGCCGTCGATGGGGCCCGCTGCCTGTTCCTCGCGCCCGATAGCCGCCTCTGGGTGGGCACGCGCGACCACGGCCTGGCCGTGATAGACGCGGCTGGCCGCGCCCGCACCGCGCTGTCGCTGGGCCAGGGCTTGCCCAATGCCTCGGTGGCCACCATCACGCCCAGTGCCGGCGGCTACCTGTGGCTGGGTACCTACCAAGGCTTGGTGCGCTACCTGCCCGCGCGGGAGCAACTCGCCGTGTTCACGACCGCGCAGGGGTTGGCTTCGGACGAGTGCAATGCCCGGGCGGCCTACGCCGACCCTCTTGACGGTTCTCTACTGGTGGGGGGCGTGGCCGGGCTGCACCGCGTGTACCCCGACCAAGTGCCGGGCCCCAGCCGCCTGTTGCCGCGCCTGCTGCTCACCGGCTTCACCGCCCTCGGCACCACGGCGGAGGCCAGCCGCACGCACCAGCTCCTGGCCAGCGACGGCCTGCCCGCGCTGCACCTGGCGCCCAACACGCCGCTGGTGGACTTACACCTGGCCCTTACCAACAGCCCCGACCCCGGCCGCGCGCGCTACGCCTACCGGGTGCGCGGCTGGCTGGCCGACCGCTGGCTGGGCCTGGGCACTACCCCGCAGCTGCGCCTGCAAGGCCTCCCGCCGGGCCATTATACTGTCGAAATCCGGGCCGAAAGCAGCCAGGGCGTGCCCGCCGCCAACACCCTGCGCCTGCCCCTGACCGTGACGGCCGAGTGGTGGAACCGCCCCCTCACCTGGGTGCTGGCCGCCTTGGCCGCCAGCGCCGCTGTGTACGGTTGGCAGCGCGCCCGTCTGCGCCAGCTGCGCCGCGAAAATGCCCTCCGCGCCCGCCTGGCGGCCGATTTGCATGACGAGGTGGGCTCGCTGCTCACCCGCGTGACCATGCAGGCCGAACTGCTGCACGCTCTGGAACAGGGCCCGCCGGCCCGCCTTGCCACGCTGGTGGAAGACAGCCGCGCGGCGGCCAGCACCGTGCGCGACATCATCTGGAGCGTGGACGCCGGGGTGGACACCCTGGCGGCGCTGGTCGACCGCATGCGCGACCACCTCGACGCGACGGCCCGCGCCACCGGCCGCGAGCTGCTGCTGGAGGAGGATTTGCCGGCCATTGAGGAGCAGCCGCTGCCGCCTACGGTGCGGCAGCACACCTACCTCATTTTCAAGGAAGCGGTGAACAATGCCCTGAAATATTCGGCGCCGGGCACGCCCATTCGCGTGGGGCTGGGCTACACGCCGCTGCTGGAGCTGAGCATCCGCAGCACGGGCGGTGAAACAGGTGCGGTGGGCCGGGCCGGGCAGGGCCTGCGCAGCATGCGGCACCGCGCCGCCCTGCTACGCGCCGAGCTAAGCGCGGGCCCCGTGCCCGGCGGCTGGCTGGTGCGGCTGCGGCAGCTGCCGTAGGGGCTGGGGTTGAGCCGCGAGTGTAAAACCCGTCGGTCATGCGGAGCGCAGCGAAGCATCTCGCGTGCCGCCACTAATCAAAAACGATTGAGTTACTACCCCACGCGAGATGCTTCGCTGCGCTCTGCATGACGTTCTTTTCATTTTAAACAAAACCAACGCTACAAATCCCCCTTGGCGGCGCGGCTGAGCAGCTCGCCGCGCGATTTCACGCGCAGCTTTTCGTAGAGGCGCTTCACGTAGGTGTGCACGGTGTCGGGCGAGAGGGCGAGGCGGGCGGCGACTTGCTTTTCGCTAAGTCCTTCGGTCAGGCCTTGCAGCACTTCCTGTTCGCGGGCGGAAAGCAGGGCAGGCTGCTGGCTGGGGGCGGGCTGGAAGTGCTGCAGGGCCTTGCGGGCCACGGAAGGGGAGAGGGCGGCCCCGCCACTCAGCACGTCGAGGATGGCTTGCTTGTACTGGGGCAGGCTGGTGGCGTTTTTGATGACGTAGCCGGTGGCGCCGGCCCGCAGCGCCTGGAAGATGCGCTCGGGGTCGTCGTGCATGGTTTGCAGCACGATGTCGGTAGCGGGCAGGCGCTTTTTGAGCGCGGGCAGGGCCTGGATGCCGGTTTGGCCGGGCAGGCTCACGTCGAGCAGGATGACGCGGGGCGGCAGGCTCAGGTCCAGCTCTTCCCACAGCGCCTCAACGGAATCGACCACGATGGGACAGCGGAACTCGGGCTGGTAGCAGAGGTACTCGCGGAGCAGCTCGCGCACCCGGGCATCGTCCTCCACGATGGCCACGCTGATGGGAAAGGCAAGGGTTGTCATAACTACCGCAAAGGTGCGGGCGAATGGGGCTCCGGCCGGCAGCGGCCCTGTACCCTGTTTAGGGTACACGGGAAATGGGGCCACTGGCTGGGGCGCGGCGGAGTTTTGCCGCCGCAACCTTACTGCCTTTTTCATGCAACACTCTGTACCCTTCGCTTCTGTTCATCGGCACCCGGCGCGGCTGCTGGCGCTAGTCGTGGCCCTGCTGCTCCTGCTGATGGCGCCGGCGGCCTACGCTCAGACTGCCATCAGCGGCTTCTCGCCCAGCAGTGGGGCCATGGGCACCACCGTCGTCATCACGGGCAGCGGCTTTACGGGCGCGACCAGCGTGCGCTTTGGGGAAATTTCGGCCCGGTTCACCGTCAATTCCAGCAGCCAGATTACGGCCACGGTGCCGCGCGTGGCCTCTACCCAGCCGATAACCGTCATAAACGGCTTGGAATTCGACGTTAGCAGCACCGCCTTCACCGTGACGCGCGCCAGCAGCACCGCTTCGTACGGGCTGGTGACCAACAACTTTGCTGGGGTGAGCGGCAGCGCCAACGCCGCCCCGGCCGTGGCCGACCTCGACAACGACCAGCTGCTGGACCTGCTGGTGGGCCGCGCCGACGGCACCGTGGTGCGCTACGAGCAAACGACCATCAACGGCACCGCGTTCAACAACCTGGGCCCCCTCAAGAATGCCGCCAACGCCAGCATCAGCGCGGGCACTGAGGCCACGGTGGCCATCGTGGACGCGGACGGCAACGGCAAGTTCGACCTGCTGCTGGGGCGCGGCAACGGCACCGTGGACCTGTACGAGCAGACTGGCGTGGGGGCGGCCACCTTCGCGCTGACGCAGACCGGCGTGGGCGGCATCTCGACGCCCGCCAACACCGTGCCCGCCATGACCAACCTGGACGGCAACGCCACCCTGGAAATCATCGTGGGCAAGGGCGACGGCATCGTCAGCCATTTTGAGCAGTTCTTTCCGGCTAGCACCAGCTTTGGCCGCATTTCCAGCAATTTCAACAACCTGCAGCTGCAGGGAAACGACGCGCCGTTCTGCACGGACCTGGACGGCAACGGATTGATTGATATTCTGATAGGAGTGAGCACGGGTGCCATTTACCGGTACGAGCAGACGGCGCCCGGTAGCTACAGCGTGGCCCAGGTATCAAGCAGCTTCAACAACATTTCGGCCGGCACCAACGCCAAGCCCTGCGTGACGGACCTCGACGGCGACGGCCTGCTCGACCTGCTGGTGGGCCGGGGCGATGGCACCATCGACCGCTACGAACAGGGCGCCGGCGTCAACTCGGCCCCCACCGACCTCAGCCTGTTCCCGGCTCGCGTGGCCGAAAACTCGGCGATAGGCACCGGCATCGGCATCTTCAACACCACCGACCCCAACGCGAACAACACCTTCACCTACACCTTCGCTGCGGGCGGGGCCGACAACGCCGCGTTCAGCATCGTCGGCAGCTCGCTCTTCACGAATGCGGCAGTCGACTACGAAACCCAAAGCAGCTATAGCATCAAAGTCCGCACCACCGACCAGGGCGGGCTGTTTCATGAGGAAACGTTCAGCATCGTCGTGGACGACCGGAATGAAACGCCTACCATCACCAGCTTCAGCCCCACCAGCGGGTCGGTGGGCACCAGCGTGGTCATCACGGGCACCCATTTCAACGACGCGGGCGCGCCCACGGTGAAGTTTAACGGCACCACGGCCACGGCCGTGACGGTGAACAGCAACACCCAGATAACGGCCGCGGTGCCGGCGGGCGCCACCACGGGCACCATCTCGGTGGCCAATGCTGACGGCGTCGGCACCAGCACCGGCACCTTCACCATAAACGCGACGGCCGACCTCTCGGTGACGCTGAGCGCGTCGCCCAACCCCGTGAATGAAGACGCCGTCCTGACGTACACCCTCACGGTGAGCAACGCCGGCCCCAGCAGCGCCAGCGGCGTCACGGCCACGCTGGCGCTGCCGGCCGGGGCGGTATTCTATTTTGCCGGGGGCACCGGCTGGGCGGCCTCGCAGGCGGGCGGTACCGTGACGGCCACCCGCAGCACGCTGGCCATCGGGGCGGCGCCCGCCCTCATCGTGCAGGTTCAGGCGCCCGGCCAGGGCGGCACCATCACGGCCTCGGCCTCGGTGAGCAGCACGACTACTGACCCGAATTCGGCCAACAACTCCGTAAGCACCAACACCACCGTGAACGGCGTGAACGATGCCCCGGTACCCACGGTGCCCGCCACCCAAACCACCGCCGAAGACACGCCCAAAACCTTCAGCACGTCCAACAACAACTTGCTGAGCGTAGCCGACGTGGACGCGGGCTCGGGCAACCTCGAAATCACCCTGACGGCCGCCAACGGCACCTTTTCGCTCAGCCGCACCACGGGCCTGACGTTTACGACGGGCGACGGCACAGCCGACGCTGCGATGACGTTTCGGGGCAATCTGACCACTATCAACGCGGCCCTCAACGGGCTGGTGTTCACGCCCACGCTCAATTTCAACGGCACGGCCTCGCTGACGCTGGCCGCCAACGACCTGGGCAACACCGGCAGCGGCGGCGCCCTGTCCGATTCCGACCTCGTGAACATCACCGTGGGCTCGACGAACGATGCCCCGGTGGTCGTCGCCACCGGCGGCAACGCCACCTGGACCCAGGGCGCGGGCCCCGTGGCCGTGGACGCCGGCCTGACCGTGACCGACACCGACAACACCACCCTGGCTTCGGCCTCGGTGCGCCTGACCACCAACTTCCAAAGCACCCAGGACGTGCTGGCGTTCACGAATGCCAGCAGCACAACCTTCGGCAACATAACTGCCAGCTACGCCGCCGGCACGGGCATGCTCACGCTAACTTCGGCCGGGGCCACGGCTACTAAGGCCCAGTGGCAGGCCGCGCTGCGCGCCATTACCTACCACAACACGGCTGGCACGCCCAATACCAGCACCCGCACGGTGAGCTTTGTGGCCAACGACGGCAGCGCGGCCAGCGCCGTCGCCGCCAAAAACGTTGCCCTCACCCCCCGCACCGCCACGCCGCAGGTGGATACCCCCGACGAGAACAGCAGCATCAACGACAACACGCCCGCCTACACCGGCACCGCCCCCAACGGCAGCACCGTCACGGTGTACGTGGACGGCGTGAGCATCGGCACCGTGACGGCCAACAACAGCAACGGCAGCTGGAGCAAGACCCAGGCCACGGCCCTGAGCGAGGGCTCGCACGCGGTGTACGCCACGGCCCAGACCAGCGGCCAGCCCGTGAGCAACAACAGCGCCACCAACACCTTCACGGTGGATACCGTGGCGCCCACGGTGGTCATCAGCAGCTCGGCCGGGGCGTCGGGCAGCGGCACCAGCACCAGTCCCGTGCCGTTCACTATCACGTTTTCGGAAGGCGTGGCGAATTTTACCATTGCCGACGTGACGGTAACGGGCGGCACCAAAAGCGCTTTGACCATAGTCAACGCCGGCCAGTACACCTTCACCGTGACGCCGAGCGGCGTGCCGTCTACCATCACGGTCAACGTGGGGGCGGCTAAAGCCCAGGACACGGCCGGCAACGACAACACCGCCGCCGCGCCATTCACCATCACCTACGCGCTGCCGCCCACCATCACGGCCCTGAGCGTGAGCGCCGAGTTGCCGGGCATGCCCGTCACCATCACGGGGACGCGCTTTATTAATGGCAGCACCGTCACGTTTGGCGGGGTGGTGGCCAGCAGCGTGGTGTTCAATTCCGCTACCTCGCTCACGGCCACGGTGCCGGCGGGCGCGGCCGTAGGGAGCAGCGCCGTGGTGGTGACTTCCAATGGCGTGAGCAGCAGCAGCAGCCCGGCCTTCGCCGTGCTCAAGGTGTACGATGCCGTGGCCAGCTGCCTGAGCACCGTGCCCTACACCACTGTGGGCGACGGCAAATGGCACTACCTGCTGGCCAGCAACGGCCAGGTAATAGCCGCTCTGCAAGACACCCGCGACGAGCTGGGCGCCGTGAGCGTGCAGTTCCTCATTGCCGGCACAGCCAGCGCGGTGCGCCAGGACGGCCGCGCCCACAAGTACCTCGACCGCAACTGGCGCCTGACCGCCACCAACCCCACCTTCACCGGCAGCAGCGTCAACGTCCGCTTCTACGGGCTGGCTGCCGAGTTTGCCCGCCTGCAAGGCGCTGACCCTTCGGTAGCGACCTACGCCAGCCTGAAAAGCACCCAGTACAGCGGCCCCAACGAAGATTGCAGCCTGAGCAACAACGCCGCCACCGGCCAGTCGCGCACCCTGGCCCTGAGCGCCAGCACCCCCGGCAACGGCGTGGCCTGGTTTGTGGCCCAAGCTGCCGTGCCCGACCACTTCTCGGAGTTCTACCTCACCGGCAGCAGCGTCCCGCTGCCCGTCGAGCTCACCGCCTTCACCGCCGAAGCCGATGGCCCCGCCGCCAAACTGATTTGGCGCACCGCCACCGAGAAAAACAGCGCCCGCTTCGAAATCGAGCGCAGCCTGGACGGCAAAGCCTTCGCCCGTATCGGGGAAGTGGCGGCCCAGGGCGACAAAACCAGCCCGACGGAATACGCTTTCCGCGACAGCCAGACGCCCAGGTCTCAGGGGCTGGTTTACTACCGCCTGCGCCAGGTGGACCAGGATGGCACGTTCAGCTATTCGCCGGTGCGCGCCGTGACGGTGGGCGGCCCGGGCTCGCTCACGCTGTACCCCAACCCCGCCCGTTCGGCCGTGGCCGTGGGTGGCCTGGCTGCCGGCGCCGGGGTTGAAGTGCTGGATGCGCTGGGCCGCGCCGTGGCCCAGGCCACGGCTGAAGCCGATGGCACCGCCCGCCTTGCGCTGCCCACCGGGCTGGCGGCCGGCGTGTACGTGGTGCGCAGCGGCGCCCACACCCGCCGCCTGGTGGTGGAGTAAAGCGGGGCCGCTCATAGGTGCCCTGGCCAGCGGGGCTGTACCCTGTTTAGGGTACAGCCCCGCTAGGGCTTCCGCCGATGCGGCCGTGGAATTTTGCAGCTGTTGTTCAACCCCTCACTTTCCTTTCTCAACCCAATTCACGCAATGAAGCTTCATTTACCCGTACTGGCTGCCGTGGCGGCCGCTCTTCCGCTGGCCGCCCAGGCCCAAAACGTGGGCATCGGCACGCCCACGCCCAATGCCAAAGCCGCGCTCGAAATTTCGGCGGCTGACAAAGGCCTGCTGATTCCGCGCCTGACGGCCGCCCAGCGCACGGCCATCACCAGCCCGCCGCAGGGCCTGATGGTGTACCAAACCGACGGCACCGCTTCGGGCGGCACCCAAACGGGCTTCTGGTACTACGCCGGCAACCCCGCCGCCTGGGTGTACCTGAACCCGAGCGCCGGGCCCAGCGGCGCGGCCGGCGGCGACCTCACCGGCACCTATCCCAACCCCACGGTGGCCACCGGAGTCATCGGGACTGCCAAGCTGGCCGACGACGCGGTGACCATCCCAAAGCTGGCCGCCACCGGCACGCCCAGCGCCAGCACCTACCTGCGGGGCGACAACACCTGGGCCACCGTTGCGGCCAGCACGCCCGGCTGGAGCCTGACCGGCAACACACTGGACGGCAACCAATTCTTAGGCAGCAACAACAACGAAGACCTGATTTTCAAGCGCAACGGCGCGGAGGCCTTCCGGGTATACAGCAACGGGCGGGTGACGTTGGGTAATAATTCACCTAGCTCCTTGTCGGTGATGCTAGGCTTCAACGCCGGTACCGCCGTGACTACTGGCCAGAACAATACCCTTGTGGGGGCCAGGGCGGGGCAGGACTTCAACGCCGGCAACGCCACCTTCATCGGCGCCGCGGCGGGGCAGAGCACAACCGGCAGCGACAATACCCTGCTGGGCTCCTTCGCCGGCAACCGGCTGACCACCGGTACCAACAACGTATTCATCGGCACCCAGGCGGCCTATAATAGCGGCACGACCATTACCGGTAGTAGCAACGTCGTGGTGGGGGGCAGCGCTGGGAACGGGCTGACCACCAACACCAACAACATCCTGCTAGGCAGCAGCGCCAATGCCAGCGCCGGCCTCTACGATGCCTACGCCATCGGCAGCAGCGCCGGCGTCACGCAGAGCTATTCCCTGGTGCTGGGGGCCGCACCTGGCAACAACGACGCCATCCGGGTAGGGGTCGGCGTGTCGGCGCCCCACAGCAGCCTGCAGGTAAACGGCACCTTTGCCGTGGGCGTGCAAACGGGCTACGGCGGCGGCGCCAGCCCCGGCAGCGGCGCTAACAGTTTGGACCAGGGCGCGCCCAACCTGACGGACCTGGGCGCCGGCTACTACGGCCTGGCCCCCACCGGCACCAACAACCAGCACTACCTGCTGCCGGGTGCCGGCACCTGCAGGGGGCGCATCTACTACCTGCGCAACGGCGGCACCACCGTGGCCAAGCTCTCCAGCAACAGCTCCATCTTCGACGGCACGAACACCATCAGCAGCGGCAATACTTTCGACATGAACACCACCGGCTCGTCCAAGGTCGTCACAGCCATCTCCGACGGCACAAACTGGATTATCATCCGCACCGGTATTTAAGCGTTGACCTTTTTCATACCGCTCATGCGAAAATTACTAACCCTTCTGGCCGGCGGCCTGCTGCCCGCGCTGCCGGCCGCCGCGCAGGACCTGACTAATAACGGCGCGACCATTACGCTCACCGGCGGGGCCATCCTCGCCACCGGCGGCACGCTCAACAACAGCAGCGGCACGCTCGACCTGAGCAGCGGTGCCAACCAGCTCTACGTGGGCGGCAACCTGGTGAACGCCAGCGGGGCCGCCCTCGCGCCGGGCACCACCAGCACCGTCACCCTAAACGGTGCCGCGGCCCAGCAGCTCAACCTCAACGGTGCCTCGCTGGCCAACCTCACGGTGAACAATATCAGCGGCGGCGTGGCCTTGCCGGCCGGTAGCAACGCCGACGTGGCCGGGGCCCTCGCGCTCACGAGCGGCATGGTGACCACCAATGCTTCGTCGACCCTGCGGCTGCTAAACGGGGCCACCCTCACCGGCGAAACCAGCACCCGCTACGTGGCCGGCAACCTGGCCGCCGTGAAAGCCAACGTGCCGGCCGGAGCCGCCACCACGTTCCCCAACGGCCTCACCGTCACCCCGGCCACCCCGCTCACCAACCTGACCGTGACCCGCACGGCCGGCCTCAACACCGCCCAGCTCAGCTACGGCACCAACGTCAGCGGCAGCAACCAGGGCATCGACCAAATCTGGCGCACCTCGGCCCCGCTGACCGACGCCGCGGTGCAGCTCATCTGGCTGGCGGCTAATGATAATGGCCTCAGCAATTTGAACAACAGCCAGGTGTGGGCGCGTGCGGCTGCGCCGGTGGCGGGTTCGGGCTGGACCCGCATCAGCGCTTCGCAGAATGCGAACGGCACCCGGACCGTCACGGGTACGGTGCCGGCCACGGCCAGCTTTTCCTTCTTCACGGTAAGCATTGCGGCGGAACCCCTGCCCGTGACCTTGGTTGATTTCACCGCGCAAGCCGAAGGCCCGGCCGGGGTGCGCCTGCGCTGGGCTACCGCCTCCGAGCTGAACAACGCCGGCTTCACCGTGGAGCGCAGCCTTGATGGCCACGCGTTTGCCGCCATTGGCACGGTAGCGGGCGCGGGCAGCAGCACCGTCCGCCACGAGTATTCGCTGCTGGATGGCACGCTGCCCGCCGGTGCTGCGCTACTCTACTACCGCCTCCGCCAAACCGATGCCGACGGCACTGCCAGCTACTCAGCCGTTCGCACAGTGGGCTTGGCCGGGCCAAATCAGGCCGGCTTCGTGCTTTACCCCAACCCGGCCCGGCGCTCCGCCGCAGCCATTGGCCTCCCAGCCAATGCCCTCGTCGAAGTGCTGGACGCCACCGGTCGCCGCGTGGCCCGGGCCACGACGGATGCCACCGGCACCGCCCGCCTCGCCCTGCCCGACTACCTGCCCGCCGGCGTGTACGTGGTGCGCACCCGCACCGAGGCGCGCCGGCTGCTGGTGGAGTAGCGTGTGAAGCTGTCGCGTGCAGAAAAGGCCGCTTTCCAATGTCTGGAAAGCGGCCTTTTGGCGAGCAGTGCAAATGTTCGCGGCGTTAAGCCGCTTCCGGAGTGAACGATACCGCCGCTTCCACGCCGGTGCGGGCCGCTTCCCAGCCCAGCATCACGGCTTTGCGGTGCGCGCCCCAGCGGTATTGGCCAAACTCGCCCGTGCCGCGAATCACGCGGTGGCAGGGGATGAGGTAACCCACTGGGTTGGCCCCGATGGCGGTGCCGGCGGCGCGCACGGCCGCCCCGTTTTCAGCCGCGGCCGCCAGCTGCGAGTAGGTGCGCAATTCTCCTTCCGGAATGCGCAGCAGCGATTCCCAGATTTTGAGCTGAAACGGCGTGCCCTTGAGGTGCAGGTGCAGCCGCTCGGAGGGAGGGAAGTCGCGGGCAAAAAAACGCGCAACCCTTGCGTGACTGCCGGAGGTGGCCGCCGCCAGCACGGCGTTCGGCCATTCCTGCCGAAGCTCGGCCACCGCTGCGGGCGCGCCATCGGTGAATACCAATTTGCAGATGCCTTTGGGCGTGGAAGCCACCAGGTAGGTGCCAAACGGACTTTCGCCGAAGCTGTACTGAATGACCAAGGCAGCCCCGCCGTGGCGGTATTCGCCGGGCGTCATGGCCTCCAGGGTCACGAACAAATCGTGCAGGCGACCGGTGCTCGACAGGCCGGTTTCGTGGGCGGCTTCGGCCACGGAGGCCTGCTCGCGCAGCAGGCGCTTGGCGTGGTCGAGGCTGAGATATTGCAGAAATTTCTTGGGCGACACGCCGGCCCACTCCTGAAACTTGCGCTGGAAATGGAACGGGCTCCAATGAGCCCGCTCCGCTACTTCTTCCAGACTGGGTTGGGTTTGAAAATTGGCGCGCAAGTGGGCCAGCGCGGCGGCGATGCGTTGATAGTCAGTCATAAGTTGAATGGCGCTGATTGACTACAAAATTCACGTTTCCAGCCCAGGCCCGAAACCCGGTTCTTGCGCACTTTGGGCGTACTTACTTTTCGATTTTGACCCCTTTCCAGAATGCCACGCGGCCTTTGATTTCCTTGGCAGCGTCTTTGGGCTCGGGGTAGTACCAGGCCGCGTCCTTGTTTTTTTCGCCGTTCACGTTGAGGGAATAGTAGCTGGCGCGGCCTTTCCAGGGGCAGGTGGTTTGGGCAATGCTGTCCTCAAAAAACTCTTTTTTGATGGCGTCGGCGGGGAAATAGTGGTTGTTTTCAACCACGACGGTGTCGTCGCTTTCGGCCACGACTGTGTTGTTCCAGATGGCTTTCATGGGTGGGGTAGGCCCGCCTGGGGCCCGCAATGGGGGTGAGGGTGTAAAATAGAACAAGTGCCCGGCCGTAGCTTGGCCGTAGGAAATGAACATTGGCCGCGCCGTCGTTGTTTTCTGAGCCTATCCTGAAAGAAGAATATTATGGCCGTTGGCTTCCGCTTCCGCGATTTTGTGCCCGAAGACCAGCCCGAAAAGGGCTTCGAGTCGTTGTTTAAGCTGTTCATGCAGCTCGTTACCATCACCTCCGGCGACGTGGGCGAAGCCCTGTCCTGGCTCAACGAGCTCGACAAGCAGTACGGCCTCACCGACGACAATTACGGCATGGGCAATTTCATTGATGACCTGAAGAAAAAGGGGTACATCGATGAGAATGAGCAGGAAAAAGGCGAATTCAAGATTACGCCCAAAACCGAGCAGGGCATCCGCAAGAGTGCGTTGGAGGAGATTTTCGGCAAGCTGAAAAAGAGCAGCACCGGCAACCACCGCACGCCCCACACCGGCCAGGGCGATGAGCAGAGCACCGACCTGCGCGAATTCCGCTTCGGCGACTCGCTGGAGCAGATTCAGATGTCCGAGTCCATCCGCAACGCCCAGCTCAACCACGGCATGGACGGCGACGAGTTCATGCTGACCGAGGGCGACCTGGAAGTGCGCGAAAACGAGCACAAGTCCCAGACCAGCACCGTGCTGATGATTGACATCTCGCACTCGATGATACTCTACGGCGAGGACCGCATCACGCCGGCCAAGAAAGTGGCCATGGCCCTGGCCGAGCTGGTGAAGCAGAAGTACCCCAAGGATTTCCTCGACGTCATCGTGTTCGGCAACGACGCGTGGCAGATTGAAATCAAGGACTTGCCTTACCTGCAAGTGGGGCCGTACCACACCAACACGGTGGCCGGCCTGGAGCTGGCCATGGACCTGCTGCGCAAGCGCAAGACGCCCAACAAGCAGATTTTCATGATTACCGACGGCAAGCCCACCTGCCTGAAAGAAGGCAACGGCTACTACAAAAACGCCTTCGGCCTCGACCGCAAAGTGGTGAACAAGACCTTGAACCTGGCCGCCGCCGCCCGCCGCGTCAAGATTCCCATTACCACGTTCATGATTACCTCCGACCCGTATCTGCAGAAATTCGTGGAGGAATTTACGGAGGTGAACCAAGGCAAGGCGTACTACTCGGGCCTGAAAGGGCTGGGGCACCTGGTGTTCGAAGACTACAAGAAGAACCGGCGCAAGACGCTGTAAACATGATATTTTGCTGATACAAAAGCGCCGCCGTAGCAACAAGGCTATGGCGGCGCTTTCGCGTTTAAGCAGACTAGCAAACAGCGCTTCTATTTGCTGCTACGGCTATTGGCGCCGGCAGTAACAGCCGGAACGGGCACGGCGCTGGCCAGCCTCACGGCCTCATACAAATTGACAATTCCGCCCGTGCGCGAAAGCGTGGCAAAATCGACCAACTGCTTGGTGCCGGGCTTGACGACTTGCGTGTGAACCGGCGCGGCCGAAGCCAGAATAATGCGCTTGAGGTCGGCAGGAGTGAGGTTGGGGAAATTGACTTTGAGCACCGCGGCCACGCCGGCCACCACCGGACACGCCATGCTGGTGCCGCTGCCGGGGTGGTATTGGTTGTTGGGGTAAGTCGAGACGACATCGACGCCGGGCGCAAACACATCCACCAGCTGCTGGCTGTAGTTGGAGAAGGAGGCCACGAGGTGTTCGTCGTTGGTGCGGGCGCTAGCGCCTACGGTAATCAGGTTCGGAATGGTCTGGCCGTTGAGGAAGCGGCCCGCGGGGTATTGGGTGGTGGACTCAACGTTGAGGTGGTCGTTGCCGGCGGCGTGCACCAGCAGCACGCCCTTGGCATTGGCGTAGCGCATGGCTTCGTCCACCACGGCTTTTTCGGGCGAGAAGTACTTCCCGAAGCTCATACTGATGATGGTGGCGCCGTTGTCGACGGCATAGCGAATGGCGTTGGCCACGTCTTTGTCGCGCTCGTCGCCGTTGGGGATGGCCCGCACGCTCAGGATTCGCACCTGTTCGGCAATGCCGCGCACGCCGAGGTTGTTGGCGCAGTCGGCCGCGATGATGCCGGCGCAGTGCGTGCCGTGCTCCACGCCGTGGTCGCGCAGGTCGGTTTCCACGTTGGGGTTGCCGTAATGGCGCTCAGCGAGGTCGGCGGGATGGTCGCCCACCAGGGGCTGTGGGTTGTAGCTGAGGTTGTAGTCGCAGTCCAGGGCCCGTTTCAGCTTGGCGTGGTAGCGGCCGTACTGGTTGGTGAGGGAGTCGAGGTTGGCGAATTTGTTGCGCACGGCTTGGTAATAGTGAGCGGCCAAGCGCGGCAGCGCCGTGTCGGGCGCGGTGGGCGGCTGTCGCAACCGGCCGGAATCGACCACGGCCACGCCGTAGGCCTGGCGGAGGGTGGCCACGTTGGCCAGGTCTTTGGCTAGCTCCCGCGCATCGTCCTGGTAATCGGCTTCGGCGGCGGCCCGTTTGGTGGCATAGGCTTTCTTCGCCTGCTCGTAGAGGCGAAACTCGGCCTGCTTGGCCGGGGGCACCGTGGCCAGGGTTTTGTGCTCGTAGAGCGGTTTCAGGCGGGCGTAGATTCGGGTTTCCTCTTTCTGGTTGTCGAAGACGTTGCGGCCGTCGGCCCCGCCGGTGAAATTCCAGCCGTACACGTCGTCGGCGTAGCCGTTGTGGTCGTCGTCGCGGCCGTTGGCGGCAATTTCCTTGGGGTTGTGCCACAGCACCCGGCGCAGGTCGACGTGGGCCGTGTCGAAGCCGCCATCAATCACGGCCACAATGATGGGCCGGGGAGCGGGCTTGTTCGGCAACGTGCGCAGTAGCTCGTAGGCCCGGTCGGTGCTGATGCCCATGGCCTTGTCGGCCGAGGGGTCGAGGTGGTGCCACTGGGCGAGAGATTCCTGGGCGTGGCTGGCAAAGGACAGCAGGCAAAGACCGAAAATGGAACGTAACGTGCGAGCCATGAAGAGATGAGTTGGGTCCTGATTTCATCTGCAAAGCACGGCGGCCGACGTTTGCAACGGTTTCGCAGATGTTGCAATCAGTTGCTGATTTATAGCCAACGACTGCTTTATTGCCCAAGCTGATGTGAAAAAGCGAGTTTACGACCTTTCAAAGCCCAAGGCCGCACAGCTTTTCGTAATCCCCACCAGCCCCAGCGCCTACATCTGCCACGGCCTGAACCTCAGCCCGCCTTTCACGGTTAAAGAGCTTGGGAAGCCAGTTTCCCGTCAACGCCCTTTATGAAGCACGAAACCATCCGCACCCTGGGCCAGCTCCGCACCAGTGGTTACCAGCCCCGCAGCGTGAAAGCCGAGCTCCGGGACAACCTGATTCAAAAACTCAAAAACAAAGAAGAAGTATTCCCCGGCATTTTCGGCTACGACGAAACCGTGATTCCGGAGTTGCAGCGCGCCATTCTGGCCGGGCACCACATCAACCTGCTGGGCCTGCGCGGGCAGGCCAAAACCCGCATCGCGCGCCTGCTCATCAACCTGCTGGACGAGTACATGCCCGTGGTGGCCGGTTCCGAGCTCAACGATGACCCGCTGCAGCCGCTGTCGGTGTTCGCCAAAAACCTGATTGCGGAGAAAGGCGACGACACGCCCGTGACCTGGCTGCACCGCAACGAGCGATACACCGAGAAGCTGGCCACGCCCGACGTGTCGGTGGCCGACCTCATCGGCGATGCCGACCCCATCAAAGCCGCCACGCTGAAACTGCCGTACTCCGACGAGCGGGTGATTCACTTTGGCCTGATTCCGCGGGCGCACCGGGGCATTTTCGTGATTAACGAATTGCCCGATTTGCAGGCGCGCATCCAAGTGTCGCTGTTCAACATTCTGCAGGAAGGCGACATTCAGATTCGGGGTTTCAAGGTGCGGCTGCCGCTCGATATTCAGTTCGTCTTCACCGCCAACCCGGAGGATTACACCAACCGCGGCAGCATCGTGACGCCGCTCAAGGACCGGATTGACGCCCAGATTATCACGCACTACCCGAAATCCATCGAAATCGGCAAGCGCATCACCAAGCAGGAAGCTCGCATCAAAGACGAGCAGAAGGGCATGGTGACGAGCAACGAAGTCATTCACGACCTGGTGGAGCAGGTGGCCGTGGAGGCCCGCGGCTCCGAGTTCGTGGACGCCAAGTCGGGCGTATCGGCCCGCCTCACCATCTCGGCCTACGAGCAGGTGATTGCGGGCGCCGAGCGCCGGGCGCTGGTGAACGGCGAAAAGAACACCTACGTGCGCCTGGGCGACTTTATTTCGGCCGTGCCCGCCGTGACGGGCAAGGTGGAGCTGGTATACGAGGGCGAGCAGGAGGGCGCCGGCATCGTGGCCGAGAAGCTGATGGGCAAGGCCATCCGCACGCTGTTCCTGAACTACTTCCCCGACCCCGACAAGAGCAAGAAGCTCAAAAACCGCCCCTCGCCCTACAAAACGGTGCAGGAGTGGTTCGGCAACGGCCACACGCTGGATTTGCTGCACGACGCCAGCACGGAGGACTATAAGAAGGCCCTCGACCAGGTGCCCGGCCTGCGCGACATCGTGGCCGAGCTGCACCCCAACGAAACGCCCGAGCACACCTACTTCCTGATGGAATTCCTGCTGCACGGCCTGAGTGAGCACAGCCTGATTTCGCGCAACCGCCTCACCTCGGGCGCGCAGTTCAAGGACCTGCTGTCGTCGATGTTCACCATGCCGAGCTTCGGGGACGACGAGGACGAGGACGAAGAAGAGGAAAAGCCGCGTCGGCGGCGCTAGCCGCGGTGGCGGGGTACCGTCAGGCAATTCCGCTTCCTAAAAGCTGGCCCGCACAGAACCCAAAGGCCCGCGCTCCCATAAGGGGCGTGGGCCTTTTTGCGTGTTGATGCCGGGACTTTACTGGCCGGCCGCTCCTTCCTCGGCCACTCGTTCGTGGTAGGCTGCGAACAGAAACTCCAGTCGCTCTTGCTCCGTGGCAAAGGGCTCGGGGCGGAAGCACCGCTCCACGGCCGCATCGAGGTGGGCCACGGCGGCCGCCAGCTCCGGCGTAAGGTCGTCGTGCCAATACCCATGCACGGGGATTTGGGCGGCGTGCGACTTGGGCGCCGCGAGCACGGCGGCCACGGCGGCTTCCACGGCGGCTACCTGCGCGGAGGTGGGGGCCACGGGAAAGGGGAAGTGGTAGTAGGTAAGTGCGCCGTCGTTGCGGTAGCCATACTTCCAGGTATCGCACAGCTGGCGCACCCAGGCACCAAACATGGCCGAGATAATCAGCCCGAACAGATAGGGCGTGGCCGGAGCAATGTATGCTACTCCGCTCGCCACCATCGTGCCCGATGGCAGTAAGGCGGCCGCCAAATGCTCTACCTCGGGGCGAATGCCCGGCGCCAGGGCAATGAAACCGGTGGCCACTGGCGCTTCGTTTTCCGACCAGTCGTGAGTCGATGCATCGGCCGTTCCGAAAGAAAAAGCGCTGTTCTGCCGGTACGCAAGCACGGCATCGCGCATCTTACGCAGCCGCGGCAGCTCCGGCAAAGCGTGGGCGGGCACTTCGGCCAGCCGCACGCACCAGAGCCGCATGGGGTGGCGGTAAAAGATGGACGACAGAAACGGGTGGACGTAGGGCGCCGCGGCCGGCTCCCGGGCCAACAGCGCGTGCCGTTGCTCTTCCGACAGCATCGTGTGCCCGCCATCAAATGGCGAGTGGCCTTCGGCAAGCCGCGGCACCGGCGCCAAGGGCTCGGGCCGGGGGCCGAACCAGGCATCGGGAGCAGCCAGCAGGTAGTGATTGATGTGGGGCACCAACTGCAGGCGGGGTTCGCTCAGCGGAGTGTCGTAGGCAAACAACTGCCGGGGCTGGCCGGTGGCCTTGCCCAGGCCCACCACTACGTTGCTGCCGTGGCCGTGCCCGCCGGGCAACACTTTCCAGGCGAACGAGCGGTGCGCAAACAGGATGCTGAGGTTGTAGTCCTGCTGTAGCTCCCGCCACTCCGCGGCGCGGTAGGGGCCCTGCAGGTCTTTTTTGGCCAGCACAAAGGCCGCGCGCACGTGGGGCGCGTGCTGCAGGTAGCGGGCCAGTTGCTGGAAATTGGTGCCGCCCACATAGCGCGGTTCCGCCGAGGTGGGGCGGTCGGGGTGCCAGTATTTCGGGCTGACATCGCCACTGTGCAGCAAGTTGCTCAAGATGTAATCAAGGCCCGGAAACGTCGTTTCCCACCCCGCCGTGAGCTCAAAGTGGCACAGGATGTGCGCGGACTCTGCCAACGGCCGGCGCACGGGCGGCTGCCCCAGCGCGGCTGCAAACTGCCGGTTCAATAAGTGGTCGGCCATCCAAAGGGCCAGCGCGGCCACCCGGGACGGGAAGGTTTCAAGCGCCAGGCCGGCGCATTGGCTCAGTGTCACCCGCGGCACCACTTCCGGGCGCGACTGTTTCTCCCCGGGCGCTTTACCGAAGCGTGCCTGCAGCACGGCCAACTCCAGCAGGCGCAGCTCGCGGTAAGCCACCACCAGCACGTTGCCGCCGCTGCAGGCGGGGTCGAACAGCTTGATGGTACTAAGGCGCTGATGCAGGGCATCCAGGCGGGCCGCGTCGTGGCCGGCCCGGGCCAGTTCTTGGTGCAACTCGTCAAGAAACAACGGCCCAATGAGCTTGAAAATGTGCACGTCGGGCGTGTAGCGCGCATCGAGCCATTGCCGCTTGTTGGGGTCATCCACGGTCAGAAACAGGGAGCCAAAAACGGTGGGGGAAATGCGTTCCCAGGCGCAGCGCGTGCAGGCCAGCAGCCGCTCGCGCAGCTCGGCCGTGAAAGCTGGCAGCGGCAGCGCTTCGCCAAACAGCGCTTCGCCCAGGCAGGGCAGCGTGGCCAGCCAGGGCGGCAGTTGGGCCGGGCGCTGAGCCACCGGAAGGCTCAGCACCTGGAATAGCTCATGCAGCAGCGCGGCGGTGTCGGCGCCGTCGGGGCGGGTGTGCGCTTCCAGCAGGTGCCGAAACTGGTTGTTCTCGAAAAGGCCGTTGTCTTCGGCAAAACAGCAGAAGGCCACGCGCACCAGCAACTCTTCGAAGGCCCGTTCCTGGGCGGGCAACTCGCCGAAACCCGTGGCGCGCAGGCCATCGTGCAGCTGCCCGAGTCGCTCGGCTGCTTCAAAGCTGGCGGGGTCGTCGGGCAGGTAGGGTGGAGCCGGGAAAGGGAGGGGCATGGCGATGAAGGTAGGCAAAACGGGCGGAGGTTGCTCAAGTCCCTGGGCTGCCTTGTTCATGGGCTAAGTCCTGCTCGGCTGTTTCCGGCTGCTGCTTCCCCGACCATTGTGGCCGCAGTTGCGTACCATGCCCAAAACCCCACGCTCATGCTTCCCCGCCCGCAACCCGCTACCCCCGCCACCTTCGACGCCGATGAGCGCCTGCGCTGGGTAGAGCGCATTGCCCGGCTCATGGACAGCCAGTTTGCGCTGCCCGGCACCCGCTTCCGCTTCGGCCTCGACCCGCTGCTGGGCCTGCTGCCCGTGGTGGGCGACCTGTCCACCACCGTGGTATCGGTGGCCTTGCTCATGACCATGTTCCGGCACGGCGCCAGCGGGGCCGTGGTGGTGCGCATGGCCTTCAATATCCTGCTCGACACGGTGGTGGGCGGCATTCCCATCCTCGGTAACTTGTTCGATTTCGCCTACAAAAGCAACGAGCGCAACGTGGCCCTGCTGCGCCGCCACTACGCCGAAGGCCGGCACACCGGCAGCGGCAAGGGCCTGGTGCTGCTCCTGCTGCTTTTCCTCGCCGCAGTGGTGGCGCTGGTCGGGTGGGGCAGCTACGAGCTGCTGCGCTGGGGCTGGCATTTCTTCAACCAGTAGCCACCTGAATCTTATGATGTCCTACGAAAAGCAAAAAAGGCTGACCCGGAAGGTCAGCCTTTTTTGTTGTCAAAAGAGCGAAAGCTTCTTGCCGCTACTGCCAGGTATCGTTGCGCACTTGGCTGGTGCCGGTGGGGGTGAACACGCGGTTTGAGCCGCCTTCGTAAAGCACGTTGCCGGCCGCGTCCTTGCGGATGTATTTAAACTGCACGCTCGTGCCGCTGGTCAGGTTGATGGTGCCGCTCCACTTGGGGTAGGCCGCGCCGCTGAGCTTGATGGCGTTGGCCGTGTTCCAGGCGCCGAGCTGCGCGCTGTTGCCCAGCACGTACACGTCCTGGCCGGTCACGGTGTTGCTGTAGGTCACGTTGAACTGCACGGCCGTGGTGCCGGTAGCAGGCGGCGTGGTGGTGCCGCCGGGCACCCACACGGCGTAGGAGCGGGCCCCCACCGGGAACACGGCGTAGCCGCTGGCGTTGGTGGTGATGCTGCCGGCGTTGTTGCCGGTGGCGTCGGTGAGGGTGGCGTTGGCGAAGGGCGTGGTGATGCCCTTGCTGGCGGCCGTGCTGCCGTCGTTCAGCAGCAGGAGCAGGCCTTTGTGGGTGGCGTCGCCGGCGCGGGAGTAGGCATACACGTTGGCGTCGTTCACGCTGGTGTATTCGTTGGCCGCGCCGTAGGCGTTGGCTTTGCGAATGGCGATGAGCTTCTTAATCTGCGCGCCCAGGCCGTATTCGTAAAAGTCGCGGTAGAACACGCAGGGGTAGCCTTTTTCACGGGTCAGGATGTAGGCGTAGGCCAGCATCTTCAGGTTCACCACCGGCGAGTAGAGCGCGCCGCCCTGCTGGTCGGTGTCGTGGTTGTCGACGAACGAAACCGACAGCGGCCCGTTGGCCTCGGTGAAGCCCGCAAACTGCAGGCCGCGCATGTCCCAGGCGCCGTTGCCGTTGCTCATGTCCTGAAAGGTGTAGTGCAGCGGCACGTCGAACAGGCTGGTGCGGCCCCCGGTGGCGGCGGCGTAGTTGTTCAGGTCCGTGAGGTTGCGGAACCAGGCTTCGCTCACGGCAAAGCGGCCGCTGGTGCCCTTCACCGCGTCCAGCCACTGGTTCAGGAAAGGCGTGTAGATGTGCTTGGTGGCGTCGAGGCGGTAGCCGTCCAGCCCAAGCTTGGTCGTAATCCAGTTGCCCCAGCTGATGGTTTCGTTCACGTTGGCCGTGTTGCCGTTGTATTGGATTTCCGAGCCGAGCAGGTTGTCGTAGGCGTCGCCGTTGGCGTAGGGCTGGAAGTCGTAGGCCTTCCACTGGTACCAGCCGTTGTTGGGCGCCTGCTGGGTGGCCGTGAAGTTGCCCCAGTGCCACTGGTAGCTGCTGTAGGTGTTGCCCCGGCCGGGGTAGGTGAAGCTCGTGTACACGTTGTATTGCCCGTTGGCCAGCTCCTGCGCATCGGCCGAGGTGAAGTGGTTCATCACCATGTCTTCGTACACCTGCACGCCCTGGCCGTGCAGCGCCCCGATGGCGCTTTGCAGCTGGGCCAGCGTGCCGTAGCGGGTGGCCACGGTGCCTTTCTGGTTGAACTCGCCCAGGTCATACCGGTCATACACGCCGTAGCCCACGTCGAGGGCGCCCGAGCCTTTGTAGGCCGGCGGCAGCCACACGGCCGTGATGCCGGCCTGGCCGAGCTCGGTGGCTTTGCTGCCCAGGTTTTGCCACCAGGTGCCGGCGGGGGTGGTGGTAGGCACGTCCCAGTAGAAGCCCTGCATCATCACGCCGTTGGTCACGGTGGCGTTGGCGGCGGTGGGGGCCACGGCTACGGGCAGGCCCGCGTTGGGCTGGGTAGCCTCCTTGGCGCAGCCGGCTAGCAGCAGGCTGGCAGCGAACGAAATGCGGGTGACCCCGCGCAAAAAGTTTGTCATGAAGTGGTGGGAATGGTGAATGTTGGCCACCAAGGTAGAGGGCCACTCCCAAGCCACTGACGTGCAGAATTCTGGCTTTTTAGAAATTAATAAAAGTCAGTGCAAACGATTGCATCATTATTAGTTTTCGTCTGGACGAATCGATGGGTATTGCGATTTTAATAAAATCAACCGCAAAATATTTTCTGTATGCCAAGCATTGGTGTGAAATGATTGCAAAAATTATGGTTTTATTGCTGGAAGAAATTGCACGCCTGTTTACCATTGGTCAAAGCTGGCATCAACGTGCCGCTTCTACGCGGCCTTGGCCCAGCCAACGCACCACCGGGTAGCGGTTGTGGCCCGGCTCGTGGTAGGCCGAGTTCAGGTACACCCATTCGAGCTGGGCAGGGCCGTTGGCAGCAAAGGCGGGGTTGTCCTTTTTGAGCTTCTCCAGCCGGTCGCGCAACGGGGCATCGCGGCGCAGCAGGTCGGCGGCCAGGTCCTCAAATACGTAGTCGGAGAAATGCTCTTTTTGCTGCAGCACGCTGTCGAAGAAGCCCCAGGCAAAGAACGAGTCGGTGGCCTGCGGCTCCAGGGTTTCCATCAGGTAGCGAATGGGGGCCGCGTTGTTGAGGTACACCACAAAGTCGCCGGGCTGGAAGCTGGCGGTTTCGCGCACCGTGCGCAGCCGCACTTGGCTGTGCACGTAGTGGCCTTCGAAGGGCTTGGAAGTGGTTTTGAAATCTTCGAAATAGTAGGTTTCAACGGGCACCGTCACCTCGGTGGCCAGCGGCTCCAGCGTGGCCCCGTTGCGCCGCAAAAGGTCCACCACTTCGGCCCAGGCTCTGGGAATGAGGTAGGCGGTGGGCCGGGTGGCCGCCACCGTTGGCGTGAAAGTGTTGAAGTATTTCACCGGCCGGGTGAAGGGCGCGGCGCGGTCGTAGTAGAGGCGAGGCTGGCCGCTCACTTCGCTGGGCTTCATCTTGCCCTCGTAGCCGCGGAACTGCACCGTTTCGTATTGGCTGTCGTCCAGCTCCCAGCCCAGAGGGAACCGGGTTTGGGCCGCCATGTCGGCGGCGGCCTGGGCGCGGGCCGCCGCCAGCGCGGGCGCCTGCTGCCCCACGGTTTCGAGCATGGTTTTCAGGAAGTCATAGGTCGAACGCACGCGGGGCGCGAAGGCCTTGAGCATGTGCGTCTCGGGCATGAAGCCAATGGTGTTGAACAGGGCCGCGTAGCCCGTCGAGTACCGGGGCGTTTCCAGAAATGCCTGCAAGCCGCTTTCCGGCGTTTTGCCCTCAAAGTCCACGTAGGGCGTCATGGGCCACTTCTTTTGCTCCATGCCCTTGTAGAGAGCCGGCAGCAGCTGGCCCTGCAGGTAGGTGCTCAGCGCCGGGGCCAGCTTGCTGTGCTGGGTGGCAATGAGCGTCATGGTGTACTGGTAGTCGGCGCCGTTGGAGGTGTGCGTTTCCACAAATACATCGGGCTGCCATTTCTGAAACAGGGCCGCAAACGAGCGGGCGTTGCGCGATTCCTGCTTGATGTAGTCGCGGTTCAGGTCCAGGTGCCGGGCATTGCCGCGGAAGCCGTACTCGGCCGGGCCGTTCTGGTTCACGCGGGTGGTGGCGTTGCGGTTCAGCATGCCGTCGATGTTGTACACGGGCACGATGACCACCGTCACGTTGCCCAACAGCTTCTGCAGGCTTTTCTGCTGCATCAGGTCGCGGGCCAGCATCATGCTGGCGTCGATGCCCTCGGGCTCGCCGGGGTGAATGCCGTTCTGGATGAACAGAATGCGCCGGTTTTTGCGGCGCGTGCTGGCCGGGTCGGCGTCGCCGTCGGGGCTGAGCACCACCTCGTGCAAGGGCAAGCCGGCGTCGGTGGGGCCGGCCTCGGCCACGTGCAGGTGCTGCGGGTAGGCGGCGGCCAGCTTCTGGTAGTAGCCGATGCACTCCGCATAGGTGGCCGTGGTGTTGCCGGCGGGGTCGTTTTCGAAGGGCGTGCGCCACGCGGCGGCCGGCGGAGTGGGGGAAAGGGACATCAGCGAAGCGAGAAGGAGAGCAAACATGGCCGCAAATTCACTCCAAAACCCGAACCACGCCCTACGCGCGCCGTACCTTTGGCCGCATCACCCATTTGCTGCTTCATGTCCGACGCCCCCGCTCGCCCCCTGATTCTGGTTTCCAACGACGACGGCATTACCGCCCCCGGCATTCGCCACCTGGTCGAAATCGTGCAGGCGCTGGGCGCCGAAGTAGTGGTGGTGGCCCCCGACGCCCCGCAGTCGGGCATGGGGCATGCCATCACCATCGGCCACGCCCTGCGCCTCACCAAAAACCCGGTCTTCGGGCCCGACGTGGAGGCCTACGAGTGCTCCGGCACCCCGGCCGACTGCGTGAAAATCGCCAAACATTACGTGCTCAAAGACCGCACGCCCGACCTCGTGGTGTCCGGCATCAACCACGGCTCCAACGCTTCCGTGAATGTGCTGTATTCGGGCACCATGTCGGCGGCCATCGAAGCCGCCATTGAGGGCCTGCCCGCCGTGGGCTTTTCGCTGTGCGAATACGGCCCCAACGCCGACTTTTCGCACGTGGCCGAGTGGGTGAGCCAGGTGTGCCGCCATGCCCTCACGCACGGCATTCCCACCGGCACGGCCCTGAACGTGAACATTCCCAAAAACTCCGACACGCCCATTGCCGGCCTGCGCCTGGCCCGGCAGGCCCGCGCCAAGTGGCAGGAGGAGTTCGACCGCCGCCTCGACCCCTACCAGCGGCCCTACTACTGGCTCATCGGCTCGTTCGTCAACCTCGACCACGGCACCGATACTGACGAGTGGGCGCTGGCGCACAACTACGTGTCGGTGGTGCCGTGCCAGTTCGACCTCACCGCCGCCCACGGCTTGGCCCACCTCAGCCAGCAGTGGCAGCTGCCGCTGCCCATGGCCACCGAGGACGCCTCGGCACCCCAGCCCATTGCGGCCCAGGACTACGGCGTAGCCGCACCGGAGTAGCCACGGGTGGTCCGCCCGGGTCCGTCAGGAGCCGGCGTGGTGGCGGGCAAGGCGCTTCGGGGCCGGCAGGGGCCGCACCAGCTTGGTGGGCATGGGCACGTGAGCCGCTTTGCGCACCACCACGGGGTGGGCGGTGGCCGTAGCCGCGGTGCCGGCACCCAGCCGGTGCACGGCCACCAGCTCGACGGTCACGGCGATGGCGACCACGAGCAACAGGCCCGAAATCAGGAGTTTCAGCAGAATTTGCACGGGGAATTCCATAACTCCCCGAAGTTACGTTCACCCCTATGAAGAGGGCATGAACCCGGCCGCCGACCCGGCTTCGGGCCCGAACTCCAGCACAAACGCCGTGCCCTGGCCCAGCTCCGACTCGGCCCGAAGCGTGGCCCCGTGAAAGCTGGCAATGGTTTTGGCAATGGGCAAGCCCAGGCCGTAGCCCTCGGGCGAGCCCGGCGCATTGGCGTGGAAGCGCCGAAACCGGTCGAACAGGTAAGGGAGGTGGTCGGCCGCAATGCCCGGGCCGGTGTCTTCCACCCGCAAGGTGTAGCTGCCTTCGGGCCCCGGCCGCCCCACCACCCGGATGTGGCCGCCCTCGCGGTTGTATTTAATGGCGTTCGAGAGCAGGTTGCGCAGCAGCGTGTGCATCAGGCTGGCGTTGGCCCGCGGGCGCACGTCGTTGCCGGTCAGGTCCACTTCCAGGGTGATGTCGCGCTGCTGGCGGCGGTCGTCCAGCTCCTCGGCCACGTCGGCCACCACGGTGCCCAGGGCCACGGGCTCTTCGCGCAGGTACTGTTCGTTTTCGATGTTGGCGATGAGCAGCAGCGTGCGCACGGTGTTGCGCAGGCGGTAGAGCGTGCGCTGCGATTCCACAATCTGCTGGGCGTGCACCTCGGGCAGGGTGGGGTCTTGCAGCATGTTCTCGAAACGCGACTGCAGGATGCTGGCCGGGGTGAGCAGCTCGTGGCTCACGTTGCTCATAAACTCCCGTTCCTTGGCGAAAGCCGACTGCACCTGCCGCATCAAGGAGTTCAACCGGTCGTCGAGCCGGCGGAAGTCAGTGGTATCAGTTTCAACGGGTTCAAAGTTAAAATCCGACGGCTGGCGAATGCCCCGCAGCTTGCGCACGATGAGCTCGCGCAGGGGCGCCAGCAGGTAGTGCGCCACGGCGGCGTCGGACACCACCGTGAGCAGCGTGGCGGCAATGAGCACCCACAGCGCCAGCTGCCGCAGGGTGGCCGTGAGCAGCTCCACGGTTTCGAGCGAAGAGCCGATTTCGAGGCGAAACGCCCGCCGGGCGGCCCCGCCGGGCGGGCGGGCAAAGCTCAGGATGCGGAAGTCTTCCACCTGCTCGTCCACCTGCCGGGGCTCCTCGAAAATGCGCTCGGGTGGCAGCGGCGCGCCGGCCGGCAGCGGCGTCACGGTGATGTATTCCTGCTTAAAAATGTTGTAGTCGGCGTAGGTTTCGGCGCGCTCGCCCCGCTCAAACGCCACCAGGCCGTCGCGGGCAATGAGGGCCAGCACCCGCCGCTGCTGGTCGCGCAGGCGGTAGTCGGTGTGGGCCACGGCCACGCGCTGCACAATGGGCGGAATGACCAGCACCCCCAGCAGCACCAGCAGCAGCTTGGAAACGGCATTCGAAATGGCCAGCTTGGCTTCGAGGCGCATCTTTGGGCAATGGGTGAATGGGTGAATGGGCGAATGGGCGAATGGGCGAAGAAAACAGCGGTAGTGCTAAAGCCCATCCGCCCATTTACTCATTCGCCCATTCACCCATTGCCAACTATTCCGCCGCGCGGTAGCCGATGCCGCGCACCGTTTCGAGGAAGTCGGCCGGGCCGAACTGGGCCAGCTTCTTGCGCACGTTCTTGATGTGCACGTCGATGTAATTGGAATCGGAATCGTCTTCCAGCACGTTGCCCCAGAGGTGCTCGCCCAATTGCAGGCGGGTGAGCACGCGGCCGCGGTGCAGCAGCAGGTAGTGCAGCAGGTCGAACTCCTTTTTGGTAAGGGGCACTTCCTGGCCGCCGTGGCGCACCAGGCGGGCGTTGGGGTCCATGCTGAAGCCGTTGCCGAAGGTGATTTCGGGCCGCTTCAGGTTGAATTTGCGGCGCGTGATGGCCTGCATGCGGCTGGTGAGCTCCAGCAGCGAAAAGGGTTTGGGCAGGTAGTCGTCGGCCCCGAGGTCGAGGCCGCGAATGCGGTCGTCGAGCGCGCCCCGGGCGGTGAGGATGATGAAGGAGGCCTCCTGGTTTTCGTTGAGGCGGGCCTCCTTGAGCAGGTCGAGGCCATCGCCGCCGGGCAGGCCCAGGTCGAGGAGCACAAAGTCGTAGCTGCTCACGTACAGTTTCTCCGAGGCTTCGGCGTAGGTGTAGGCCGAGTCGACCAAATACTGGGCCTGGAGCAGGAATTGACGCATTTCCTGGTGCAGGCTTTTTTCGTCTTCGATGAGCAGGACGTGCATGGCGTGGGGCGGGTAAGGGTCGGAATGAGGTTAACGGGTGCAACATACGCCACGGCGGCCTGAAGGGCACATGAAGCAAATTCGCGCTCCGGCAGAAAACCATTCGGGATTGTGGCGTAATTTGCTCGGGCAACCCGTAGCCCATTCTTCTCCCATGACTGCACGTTTTCCTTTCCGTTTTCTCGTTCTGCTGGCCGTATTGGCCGGTTTTGCCAGCCGCCCGGTGGCCGCCCAAACCAAAGCCGCCCCCAAAACCAAGGCGAAGCCCATCGTAACGACGATTTACATCGTGCGGCACGCCGAAAAGGATTCTACCTCCAACCCCGCCGACCCCACGCTGTCGGCCGTGGGTCAGGTGCGGGCCCAGGCCCTGCGCCAAACCCTGGAGCGCCGCCACCCCGCCGCGCTCTTCACCACCAACACCGTGCGCACCCGCGCCACCCTGGCCCCGCTGGCCGCCGCCACCAAGCTGGAACCCAAGGAGTATGACCCGCGCCGGGGCCGCGACCTCGCCGACCTCATTCTGAAAGAGTACGCCGGCAAGTCGGTGGTCATCGTGGGCCATTCCAACAACGTGCTGTCGCTTGTCGATGACTTCGGGGCCGTGCCGCCGGTCGACGAAATCGGCGAAAATGAGTACGACTACCTGTTCACCGTGCGCGTGGCCGAGGGCGTGTCGCCCACGGCCGAAGTGCGCGGCTACGGCGCCGAGCGCAAGCCCGCCGGCAAGGGCAAAGCGCCCCAAGCGGCCATGGCCCCCGCGCCGTTGGCGGCCCCCGCCGCCGCGCCCGTAAAGTAGCCTGTAGCGTAGTCATTGCCCTGCCTTATGCGCTTTCGTCGGTTGCTTTCGATGCTGGTTGTCGTCGCTTTGGGCGGCCTAGCCAGCTGTTCCTCTCACGAAACGGGGCCGCTTTATCCGCCGGTGGCGGCCGCGCCCACCACCGTGTACTTGGTGCGGCACGCTGAAAAAGACAACACCTCGTCTTCGGCCGACCCCGCGCTTTCGGCCGCGGGCGAAGCGCGGGCCCAGGAGCTGAGCAAAGTGCTGGCCGGTTTAGGGCCGGTGGCGCTGTTCACCACCGACACCCGGCGCACGCGCGCCACCCTGGCTCCGCTGGCTGCCACCACGGGCTTGGTGCCCAAAGTGTATGATGCGCTGCAGCCAGCCGTGCTGGCGGCACTCATCAAAACGCAGTATGTGGGCAGCACCGTGGTGGTGGTGGGGCATTCCAACACCGTGCTGCCGCAGATAGAAGCGCTGGGCGCCGTGCGGCCGGTGGCCGACATTGCCGACAGCGAATACAATTACCTGTTTAAAGTGAGTCTCATCGAAGGCGCGGCCCCGACCGTGACGGTGAGCAAATACGGGCAGTAGCCGGCCGGCGTCGGCCCGCCGCCGTACTTTCGCCCGGCCCGGCGCTACTGGCGGGCGCGTTTTGGTTGTTGCCTTATGCTGTATTCCGTTCCCAAAGTTCTGGTCAGCGCCGCCGTGCTGCTGGCGTTGAGTGTGCCCGCCACGCAGGCCCAGGTGCGCCGCAAGGCCAAACCCGCGCCGGCCGCGGCCCCGCCTTCCAAGACCGATAAAACCGACTCGGTGGCCCTGCGCAAAATCTTCGACGAAGCCTTGCTGCGCGGCGAGAGTTACGAAAACCTGCGCTACCTCACCGGCAACATCGGGCCGCGCCTGTCGGGCTCGCCACAGGCCCAAATGGCCGTGGACTGGGGCAAGGCCACCATGGAAAAAGCTGGTTTCGACCGCGTGTACCTGCAGGAGGTGATGGTGCCGCACTGGGTGCGCGGCGGCAAGGAAAAGGGCGAAATCGTGGGCAACAAAGGCAAGGAAATCAAGGTGCCGGTATGCGCGCTGGGCGGCTCGGTGGGCACCGGCGGCAAGCTCAAGGCCGGCGTGGTGGAAGTGCACAGCTTCGACGAGCTGAAAAAGTTGCCCGATGCCGCCGTGAAAGGCAAATTCGTGTTCTACAACCGGCCGTTCGACGACGCCCTGATTGAGCCGGGCGCCGCCTACGGCCGCGCCGGCGACCAGCGCCGCAGCGGCGCCATTGAGGCAGCCAAGCGCGGCGCCGTGGGTGCCCTGGTGCGCTCCCTCACCAGCGCCCGCGATGACAACCCGCACACGGGCACCATGCAGTACGACCCGGCCGTGGCCAAGGTGCCCGGCGCCGCCCTCAGCACCAATGCCGCCGACCAGCTCAGCCAGCTGCTGAAAGCCAACCCCGAGCTGCAGTTTGAGCTGGAAATGGAGTGCACCACCCTGCCCGACGAGAAAAGCTACAATGTGGTGGGCGAAATCCGGGGCAGCAAGTTCCCGCAGGAAATTATCACCGTGGGCGGCCACCTCGACTCTTGGGACCTGGCCCAAGGCGCCCACGACGACGGCACCGGCTGCGTGCAAAGCATCGAGGCGCTGCGCCTGCTGCGCGCCGCCGGCTACAAGCCCGAGCGCACCGTGCGGGCGGTGCTGTTTATGAACGAGGAAAACGGCGCCCGCGGCGGCAATGAATACGCCCGCCTGGCCGCTCAGAACAAGGAAGTTCACGTGGCCGCCATCGAGTCGGACGGCGGGGGCTTCACGCCGCGCGGGTTCGGGCTGGAGTCGGACGCCGCCACCCTGGCCAAAGTGGCCAGCTGGGCGCCACTGCTCAAGCCCTACAATGTCGACGACATCACCGCCGGCCACGGCGGCACCGACATCGAGCCCCTGAAAGCTGCCGTGCAGCCCAAGGCCCTCATCGGCTATAAGTGCGACTCGCAGCGCTATTTCGACATTCACCACACGGCCGCCGATACCTTCGACAAGGTGAACCGCCGCGAGCTGGAATTGGGCGGCGCCAGCATGGCCTCCCTGATTTACCTGCTGAGCAAATACGGGCTGTAGCCGGCGGCCAACACCAGCAAACAAACCGGCCAGCGGATGGGTCAGGAGCTAGGAAACGTGAGAACCCGACTGTGAACAAAAGGTCTTTTAACAAGCTGTGGCGATGCCTGGGCGCGGGCGTGCTGCTGCTCCCGGCGCTGGCCCGGCCCGCCGCCGGGCAGGGGAGAAGCGCCGAGCCCGTGGCCCGGTACTGGGTGACGCTGCGCGACAAAAACGGAGTGCGGTTCGATGCCAGCCAGTACTTCTCGGCCGAAGCCCTGGCCCGCCGCGTCCGCCAGCACTTGCCCGCCTTCGATGCCACCGACCTGCCCGTGCGGGCCGATTACGTGGCCGCCGTGGCCGCTGGCGTCGACACCGTGACGCTGGTGAGCCGCTGGTTTAATGCCGTGGCGTGCCGGGCCACGCCGACGCAGGCGCGGGCCCTGACGGCGTTGCCGGGTGTGCGGGCCGTGATGCCTTGGCCACTGCGGGAAGCACAAACTGCCAGGTTTTCGGCGGCGAAGCCTCCTAAGCATGCTGACCAAATCCCGCATTCTCCCAAGCCATTGTCGGCCAACGACTACCTGCTGGCCCGACGCCAAACCGCCCACCTCGACGGCCCGGCCCTGCGCGCCGCCGGCCTCGATGGGCGCGGGATGCGCATTGCGGTGTTTGACGTGGGCTTTCGGGGGCTGCCCGACCATCCGGCGTTTCAGCAGCTGGTGGCCGACAAGCGCATTGTGGCCACCCACGACTTTCTGCGCCACAGCGACAACGTGTTTTTGGGCGGCAGCCACGGCACCGAGGTAATGGGCTGCTTGGCCGGCCGCCTGCCCGGCCGGCCCGAGGGCCCGGTAGGCCCCGCCCTGGGCCTAGCACCGGCCGCCGACTACCTGCTGGCGCGCACCGAGCAGCTGCACCGCGAGCGCTACGCCGAAGAAGAAGCTTGGCTGGCCGCCGTGGAGTGGGCCGACCGCCTCGGGGCCGACATCATCAACTCGTCGTTGGCCTACACGGAGCAGCGCTATTTTCCTGAGCACATGGACGGCCGCCGCAGCCTGATAGCGCGGGCCGCCAACCTGGCCGCCCGCAAAGGCATGCTGGTAGTCAGCGCCGCCGGCAACGACGGCGACAACGACTGGGTGCGCATCGGCACGCCGGCCGACGCCGACTCGGTGCTGGCCGTGGGCGGGCTCGACCCCGAAACCGGCCTGCACGTCGACTTCAGTTCCTACGGCCCCACCGCCGACCGCCGGCCCAAGCCCAACGTGGCGGCCTTCGGCATTGTGCTCACCACCACCACCGACGATTACGAGCGGCTGGAAGGCACCTCGTTCTCGTCGCCGCTGCTGGCCGGGCTGGCGGCCTGCCTGTGGCAGCAGCAGCGCCAGCTCACGGCCATGCAGTTGTTTCGGGCCCTGGAGCAGGCGGCGGAGCTGTATCCGTACTTCGACTACGCGCACGGCTACGGCCGGCCGCGGTTTGCGCGCTTCAGCCCGGGCAAGGGCCTGCCGGCCGCCGCACCTTCTTTCGATTTTGTGCCGCACGACAGCCTGGTGGCTGTGGTCATCCGGGCCGAGGCGGCCGTGCGGCCCGCCGAGGTGCTGCCGCTCATGGCCGACCAAAACGGCGCGGTGCTGGCGGCCGAGCTGCTGGCCGATGACAAGGCCCCGGCCGATGGCAACACGCCCCGCGTGGGCCGCGAGCAGCCCGTGCCCGGCGGCAGCACCCCGCTGGCGCCCCTGCCCGAGCCCAACTACCCGGCCTACCTGTACTGGAACCTGGCCGACCGCCGCGGCGTGCTGCACCGCTACGAAGCCCGCGCCGTGACCCAGCGCCTGGTGCTGCAGGTGCCGCGCCGGCTGCTGCGCGGCGGGGAAGTGCTGCGGGTGCACTTTAAAGGCTATACCGGAAGCTATTCAGAATGAGCAAGGCAATGGCATCCTACTTTCAACGCAAGGCCGTTGCGTCAAGGCACCAGATGGTGATGCTGACGGGCTTGCTGCTGGCCCTGCTGGCGCGGCCCGAGGTGCGGGCCCAGCAAGTGCTGGTGCAGGCCAACGTGGCCGACGATACCATCAAAACCACGTTCGGGCCCAACCGGCGCTACTTCGCGCACGGCTACTTCGGCTACGGGCTGCTGGCGGGCGGCGCGGGCACGCCGGTGCGCTACGGGCTGGGCTCGGCCGAGCTGCGGGCGGGCGGGCGCCTCAAGGTGCGCTTCTCCCAAAGCCTGGCCCTGAATTTCGACCTTGGCTACGCCTACCAGCACCTCGACCTGGACCAAACGCCCGGCAAAACCGTGCCCACGCCCACGCTGCACCGCCGCGAAAGCCTGGGCCTGCACCAGGTGTACGCCGAAACCAGCCTGCGCTTCAATGCGGGCCGGCGCGGCAATTCGGTGGGCCGCTACCTCGACCTGCTGGCGGGCGGCGGCTGGGTGGCCGGCACCAGCCACACCACCGAAGACGAGCCCGGCCCCGGCATCGGCTCCGTCGAGACCACCGAGCGCGGCTTGCCCTACCTGCGCCGCTGGACCGGCACCGCGGGCGCCCGCCTCGGCATCGACCGCTACGCCTTTGTGGTGCGGCGCCGCTTCACGCCCGCGTTTGCGCCGGCCTACGCTGCCTGGCCCGAGCTGCCCCGCTGGGTGCTGGGCCTGGAAATCGGCCTGTTTTAGCGGCGATGTGCGGCCCGCTAAATCTTCGGGCTGGGGTTTGTCGTAAAAAGTGCGCTGGCCGCGTGGCGGCTGGTGGCGCGTATAGCCATAGCGCCATTTTCCTCCCTTACCTTCGTGCATCCGGCCACTTCGAGCGCCGGTATTTCTACATGAAAACTCATTCCTTTAAAGCCGCGGCCGTGTTAGCGCTGGCCGCGGGCCTCGTTCAACTTTCTTCCTGCGTCAGCACCGAACGGGAAGTGAGCTCCTCGTCTGCCGACCCGCGCACCACCTACACGCCGCCGCCGGCTGGCTCCCGCGCGCGCGTGAGCAACAAGACCGTACTCAACACGGTGAGCACCACCCACGCTTTCTCGAACCCGGCCGCGCCCGATAATTTCATTTTGGAGCTGCGCGGGCCCCGCGTCATTACGGCCCAGGCCCACCTCATCGTGACCAACAGCAAGGGCGACACCCTGCGCCACGAAGTGCTGCCGGCCCGCGCCCTGCTCAGCGAAAAGGCACTGGCCGACCCGCGGGCCGCCAGCGTGCGCGACCAGGAAATTGCCATTCTGCAGGGCATGAATAATTTCTTTGCGGATGGCCACTTCATTCAGCCGGCCGTGGCGCCCGGGGCCGAGCAGCCCGCCGAGATGGACACCAAAACCTGGGCCGCCCTGCGCGAAGACCCCGCCACCGTGGGCTTCGATTTTGTGGGCGCCGGCGGAGCCGAGCACCGCATCGCCTTTGCCCGCAAGCTGGGCAAAGCCGTCATCATCAGTCAATAACAGGCTTGAAAAAGCTTGCTTTCCTGAAAATCCACCGTTTCTCTATTGCTTTTCCCCATGAAGTTCTTTCTTTCGTTCGTTGCCGTTTTAGTGGCCATCCTGCTGTACATCCGGTTTGTGCCTTCGGCCCCCATCAACCCCGTGCTGCCCGTGGAGCAGGGCCAGGAAGAAGTGAATGGCCATAACTCCGAAGTGCCCAAGGGTTCGGGCGAGGAGGAAGAAGCCGGCGAAGAAAACCACAGCAGCACCAGCATCGCGCCCGTGGCCCCCGGCCAGACCTACGGCGCCGCCATCAGCCCCGACGGCGCCCTGCCCATGACGGCCCTGAACACCGCCCTCGGCGCCCGCGACTCGGCCCAAGTGAAGCTGGTGGGCAAGGCCTCGGCCGTGTGCCAGGCCAAAGGCTGCTGGATGACGCTGCCCACCGCCGACGGCAAGCAGATGCGCGTCCGCTTCAAGGACTACGGCTTTTTTGTGCCCAAAGACCTGAGCGGCCACGACGTGGTGGTGAGCGGCTGGGCCTACCGCAGCACGGTGCCCAAGTCGGATCTGCAGCACTACGCCAAGGACGCGGGCAAGTCGGAAAAAGAAGTTGCCGCCATCACGCAGGACGAGCAGCAGCTCACTTTTATGGCCGACGGCGTGCGCGTGGTGAACTAACATTAGCCCCTGAGCTTGAAAGAAGTAGAAAGGCCACCCGCGGAGGTGGCCTTTTTCGTTGCGTAACGCAAGTAAAAACGCTGGCGTAGCTTGCGCCAGTAGAATCCCTGACCTCTTTTGCCCCCGTCTGGCGCCCCACTCATGCCCGATACCCCCGACGTTCAGCAGCGCATCCTGGCCCTCACCGAGCGCCTGCACCACCTCAACCACCAGTATTACCAAAACGACACTTCGGAAGTGTCGGACCAGGAATTTGACCAGCTGCTGGCCGAACTGCAGCAGCTCGAAGCCGCGCACCCGGACCTGGCCCAGCCCAACTCGCCCACGCGCCGGGTGGGCGGCACCATCACCAAGCAATTTCCGACGGCGGTGCACCGCTTTCCGATGCTCAGCCTGGGCAATACGTATTCGGAAGACGACCTGCGCGAGTTCGACGAGCGGGTGCAGCGCGGGCTGGAAGGCGCGCCCTACAGCTACGTGTGCGAGTTGAAGTTTGACGGCGTGGCCATGAGTTTGAGCTACGAGCAAGGCCAGCTCACGCAGGGCGTGACGCGCGGCGACGGCACCCGCGGCGACGTGGTGACGCCCAACGTGCGCACCATCAAAACGCTGCCGCTGGCCCTGCGCCCCGGCCCCGACCAGCCCCAGGATTTCGAAGTGCGCGGCGAGGTGTTTATGCCCCTGCCCGTGTTTGCGGAGCTGAACGCCGAGCGCGAGCAAAACGGCGAAGCCCTGCTGGCCAACCCGCGCAACGCCGCCAGCGGCACCCTCAAGCTCCAAGATTCCAGCCAAGTAGCCGCCCGCAAGCTGCGCTTCTACGCCTACGCCTTGCTCACGCCGGGCCGCCATTTCAGCAGCCACAGCGCCGCCCTGGAAGCCCTGAGCCGCTACGGCCTGCCCGTATCGGATACTTGGCGCCGCGCTTCCGGCATTGAAGAAGTGCTTGACTTTGTGCACCACTGGGCCAAAAAACGCTTTGAGCTGCCCGTGGCCACCGACGGCATTGTTATTAAGGTAGACAACCTGCGCCAGCAGGACCAGCTGGGCTACACCGCCAAAAGCCCGCGCTGGGCCATTGCGTACAAGTACCCGGCCGAGGCCGCCCGCACCCGCCTCAACGAAGTAATTTACAACGTGGGCCGCACCGGCGCCGTGACGCCCGTGGCCATGCTCACACCCGTGCCGCTGGCCGGCACCGTGGTGAAACGTGCCACCCTGCACAACGCCAACCAGATTGAGCTGCTCGACCTTCGCCTTGGCGATACCGTGTACGTGGAGAAGGGCGGCGAAATTATCCCCAAAATCACGGGCGTTGACCTCTCGGCGCGTCCTGCGGAGGCTGTTCCCATCCAATACCCCACCGAGTGCCCGGCCTGTGGCACGCCGCTGGTGCGGCCCGAGGGCGAAGCCCATTTCCGCTGCCCCAACGAGCGGGGCTGCCCGCCGCAGCTGAAGGCGCGGCTGGAGCACTACGTGTCGCGCAAGGCGCTGAACATCGACGGCCTGGGCGCCGAAACGGTGGGCCGCTTTTTTGAGCTGGGCATGGTGAAAACGGTGGCCGACATCTACGACCTGCCGGCCCGCCGTGCCGAGCTGGTGACGCTGGAACGCCTCGGCGATAAGAGCATCGACAACCTCATTGCCGGCATCGAGGCCAGCAAGCAGGTGCCGTTTCCGCGGGTATTGTTTGGGCTGGGCATCCGCTACGTGGGCGAAACCGTGGCCCAGAAGCTGGCCGCGCACTACCGCAGCATCGACGCCATGATGGCGGCCTCGGCCGAAGAAATGGCCGCCGTGCCCGAAGTGGGCGGCGTGATTGCCGCACAGGCGGCGCACTGGTTTCAGCAGCCCGAAAACCGCGAGCTGATTGAGCGCCTGCGCACCGCCGGCGTGCAGCTGGCCGTGACCGGCGAGGCGCCCGTGCCGGCCTCCGACCGGCTGGCGGGCCTCACCTTCGTGATTTCCGGCGTGTTCGAAAACCACAGCCGCGACGAGCTGCAGCAGCTCATCATCTCCAACGGCGGCAAAATCACGGGCTCCATCAGCAAGAAGCTGAGCTACTTGGTGGCCGGCGACAACATGGGGCCCGCCAAGCGAGAGAAGGCGCTGGGTTTCAAAGTGCCCATCATTTCGGAAAGTGAGCTGATGGCGCTGCTGCCCAATCCGGACGAGGCCCCGGCCGCTGATGAAGCCATTGATGCACCGGCTGCTTCGGGGCCGGGCGTGCAAGGGTCGTTGTTTTGATGCAGATTAGTCACAAAAAAAGCCCGTACAGAAACTGTACGGGCTTTTTTTGTGCGACGGTTTTAATGGATTGAATGCGCAAACCAAAAAAGCAAACCGGCCAGCAGCACCGTCAGCAGCGCAAAAATGATGACGACAAGTCTGTCATTAAGCCGGCCTAACGCCATTCGAATGCCGGTTACCAGCGAGGCTTCCAGCAGGAAAAAGGGCAGCGGTATCAGAGCCCCGGGTACGATGAAGTAGGTGTTATGCATCTGGATTTCCAGCGTGGGCTGCAACAACTGCTTGAACCCGAGCAACCACGCCATAAAAAAGAAGGAGGACCCCCAGCAAGCCAGCAACCACGCTGCCTCCACGGCGATTCTCCTTCCCACAGGCTGAGGTGGCTTGGCCACTTAGAAGCTCTGCACGATGTTGTTGCGCAGCGTCTTGGGCGACCAGTAGCCGCTGGCGATGATGCGGCGGATGGTGAACAGCGGGTCGTTCTGGTCGCGCTTCTCGGCCAGCGAGAAGGCAGCCACGAAGCCGCGCTTCTTCAGCTCTGGAAAAGCCTGCGGGTTCCAGAGGCCGAAGGGGTAGGCGAAGTAGGTGATTTTCTTGCCCGTGATTTCTTCCAGGGTTTTGGTGGGCTTGTCGATTTGGGTTTCCCAGTCTTTGCCCTGGTACTTCTTCACGTTGTGGTGGTCCCAGGTGTGCGAGCCGATGACGTTGCCCTCGTCGGACAGCTGCTTCACCATGGCCTTGGTCATGTAGTGGGGGCGGCCCAGGCTCACGGTCATCACGAAGTACATGGCCTTATAGCCGTACTGGTCCAGCGTGGGCCGGGCGATGGTGAACTGGTCCAAATCCGTGTCGTCGAACGTGAGCATGATGGGCTTGCTCGGCAGCTTGGCGCCGGTGGTCATGTAGGCGTAGAGCTGGTCGGGCGAAACGGTATGGTAGCCCGAGTCGGCCAGCATCTTAATCTGGGCCTTGAAGGCTGCGATGGGCACGATGTAGTCCTTGGCGCCTTTGGAGTCACGCGCGGTCCAGTCCCGAATCTGGTGGTAGCACAGGATGGGCACCTGCGGCCGGGCCAGGATGGCGGCGGCATTGCCGGCGCTGGCGGCCGGAATGGTGGAGGGGTCGGGCGCGGGCACGGCGTTGGCCTCGTCGGCCGCGGTGGCTTTGGTGCCGGAGGTTTCGGCGGCGGCCGGGTCCACGGCCTCCACGGTGGCGGAGCTGGTGGCGGTTTCGCCGGTGGTGGCAACTTTGGAGTCGCAGGCAGCCAGCGACAGCGCCGCTAGCAGGAGGGAAGCAGAGGGAAATTTCATGGCAACGGGGCCGCGTCGCACGCGTCCGCCCACGCGGGCGGCAGGAAAAACGAGAGTAGTCGCCGGCAATGGCGCGCCGGGTGCGTGCGACGCACCCCTACCTTTGCACAAAACTACTTCCCAAAGCCCGGCATGACCAACACAAATTCCCGCCTTCCGCTCTTTCATGGCACCGGCGTGGCCCTCATCACCCCGTTCACTTCCGACTTTACGGTGGACTACGCGGGGTGGCGCCGCCTGCTCGATTTCTGCATCGAAGGCGGCGTGGACTACCTCGTGGTGAACGGCACCACCGGCGAGTCGCCCACCACCACGGCCGACGAAAAAACCGAGCTCCTGCGCATCGCCAAAGAGCACGTGGCCGGCCGCGTGCCGCTGGTGTACGGCATCGGCAGCAACGACACGACCGCCGCCGTGGAAGCCCTGCGCACCACCGACCTCGACGGCATCGCCGCCGTGCTGTCGGCCAGCCCGGCCTACAACAAGCCCAGCCAGGCCGGCCTGGTGGCACACTACCACCGCCTGGCCGACGCCAGCCCCGTGCCCATCATTCTCTACAACGTGCCCGGCCGCACGGCCTCCAACATCACCGCCGAAACCACGCTGCGCCTCGCGCACCACCCCAACATCATCGGCATCAAAGAAGCGAGCGGGCTGATGGAGCAGTGCCTGACCATTGCCGCGCGCAAGCCTAAGGACTTCCTGCTGCTCTCCGGCGACGATGTGCTGACGCCGGCGCTCATTGCCTGCGGGGGCGAAGGCATCATCTCGGTGCTGGCCAACGCCTTCCCCAAGCGCTTTGCCGACCTGACCCGCGCCGCCCTGGCTGGCGATTTTGCCACGGCCCGCGAAGGCCTGTTCCGCCTGCTGCCCCTCAACCCGCTGATGTATGAGGAGAGCAACCCCGTGGGCGTAAAAGCCGCCCTCGAGGCCTTGGGCGTGTGCGGTGCCGCCGTGCGCCTGCCGCTGCTCGAAGCCACGGAAGGCCTCAAGGAGCGGATTCGGAAGGCCCTGTAAGGATGGGATAAGTTCAAACAGAAAGCCCCGGTGCTGCGCAGCGCCGGGGCTTTCTGGGAAAGGAGGTGTCTGGTATTGACAGGACGTATTGCTGCGCTGCGCTCGCAATGACCAGATTATCTACCAACCGCTGGCCAGCACGTCCGCCACGTGCAGGCACTTGAGCGGCAGCTTTTCGCGCTTGATGTAGGATTCCAGGTGCATGAGGCAGCTCACGTCGGTGCTCACAATGAAGTTGGCGCCCGTGTCGAGGGCGTGTTCCACTTTCTGCTGAGCCATGGCCACCGAAATGGCCTCAAACTTCACCGCAAACGTGCCGCCGAAGCCGCAGCAGGTGCTGGTTTCGGCCATTTCAATGCGCTCCAGGCCGGCCACGCCATCGAGCAGCTGTCGCGGCTGCGGCCGGATGTCGCACTCGCGCAGGGCCGAGCAGGAGTCGTGGTAGGTGTATTTGCCTTCCAGCCGGGCCCCGGGTATGGCGGTAATGCCCAACACATCTACCAAGAACTCGGTGAGCTCGTGGGTACGGCGCTGCACGGCGCCACAGGCGGGCTGCTGGGCGGTGCCAGCAAATAGCTCGTTGTAGCTGTTGCGGACCATGCCCACGCAAGAAGCCGAAGGACTGACAATGAAGCGCTGCTGGTCCTGCGCGGGCGCGGCGAAATCCTGGAGAAATTTCCCGGCCACGGCGCGGCTTTGGTCTTGGTAGCCGGCATTGTAGGCCGGCTGGCCGCAACAGGTTTGGTCGGGGTTGTAGTTGACCTGCACACCCACGCGTTCGAGCACCTTCACCATGTTCAGCGCAGTGGCGGGGTAGAGCTGGTCGACGAAGCAGGGAATGAAGATGTCGGCGGTAGTAGGCATGGCCGGGGCTTGTCTTAGTGAAACGCAAACACGCCGGTTGCGGCCTCCCGGGCCCGGGCAAACGCCGCCAAATCCAATCTGGAGTCAACGCCCCGTTCCGCCAGAAACGTCAGCAGGTTCTCGGTGGCCATGTTGCCGGTCAGTTCATCGGCGGCCATGGGGCAGCCGCCGATGCCGCCGATGGCGCCATCGAAGCGGCGGCACCCGGCGTCGTAGGCGGCCGTCACTTTTTCGCGCCAGGTGCCGGGCGTGGTGTGCAGGTGCGCCCCAAACTCGATGGCCGGAAACGCGGGAATGAGGGCCGAAAACAACGGCGCAATAGTAGCGGCGTTGGAGGCCCCGATGGTATCGGACAGCGCCACGATGGGCACACCCAGCGCCGCCAGCTTTTCGGTAAAATCCGTCACGATTTCCGGGCTCCAGGCGTCGCCGTAGGGGTTGCCGAAGCCCATCGACAGGTAGGCCACCAGCTGCTTGCCGCTGCGCTCGCAGAGGTTGTGCATGGCGGCCACGTCGGCCAGCGCCTGTTCGGTAGTCTGATTGGTATTGCGCCGCTGGAAGGTTTCCGACACCGACAGCGGGAAGCCCAGGTAGGCAATTTCAGGATATTGGGCCGCGGTTTCGGCGCCGCGCTGGTTGGCCACAATGGCCAGCAGCTTGGTTTTGGTAGTGCTTAGGTCGAGGCCGGCCAGCACTTCGGCCGTGTCGCGCAGCTGCGGAATGGCTTTGGGCGACACAAACGAGCCAAAGTCCAGCGTATCAAAACCGACCTGCAGCAAGGCGTTGAGGTAGGCCGTTTTGGTGGCCGTGGGGATAAAGTCGGGGAGGCCCTGCATGGCGTCGCGCGGGCATTCGATGAGCTTCATGGGCGGGGTGAGGGGAGCCGAAATGGGAGCGTAAAGGTAGTAGCCCGGTCGTGCCGTGGAAGGGCTGTTGGCCGAACTACCACGGGGTGCCCGGTGTTTGGAGGGATGCTATTCAAGATGGATGAAGTAACTCCGCAGCCGACGCCCCGGTTGCTCGCCGGATTTTTATGGGCCGTGCTATTTGCCGGAATGCTGGCGTTGGCCGGCTGCAGCAAGCAGCAAACCCTGCAGGCGCTGTTTCAGAAAGCCACCCCGCACGAGACCTACGCTCGCCAGCTGCACCAGGCGGGGCTCGACCGGCGCCCGGCCGGCCGCAGCTGGCTGGCCGCGGCTGACAACGCCCTGCGCGACTCCCTGGTGGTGACGCTGCCCTTTGCCGAAACCGGCTATTTCCGCCCCGAGCGGCCCCTGGCGGCCAGCTACCGCTACGCTGTGCGCGCCGGCGAGCAGGTGCACGTAAGCCTGGCGGTGGCTCCCGGCGCCAGCGCCCGCGTGTTTCTGGACGCTTTTGAGATGGAGCCGGGCCGCGTGCCCCTGCCCGTTGCTAGCGCCGACACCTTGGTGCTCGATTTCCGCTACCGGGCCGAAAACGATGCCCAGCACCTGCTGCGCCTGCAGCCCGAATTGCTGGCCGCCGGCCGCTACACCCTCAAAGTAAGCCGCGAGCCCAGCCTGAGCGTGTTCCCCGTGCAGGGGCGCACCGATGTGGCCGTGGGGAGCTTCTGGGGTTCGGACCGCGACGGGGGCGCCCGCCGACACGAGGGCATCGATATTTTTGCGCCAAGAGGCACGGCCGCTGTGGCCGCCGTGGCGGGCTACGTGACGCGCACCGGCGAAACCCCGCTGGGCGGCCGCGTGGTGTGGCTCACCGATGCCGAGCACAACGAACACCTCTACTACGCCCACCTCGACCGGCAGCTGGTGAGCCCGGGGCAGCGCGTGCAGCCCGGCGACACGCTGGGCTTAGTGGGCAACACGGGCAATGCCCGTACCACGGTGCCGCACCTGCACTTTGGCATCTACCGCGGCGGCCGCGGCGCCGTCGACCCGTTTCCCTTCGTGCGCCGCGCCGAAAGCCCCGCCCCGGCCACGCCGGGCCCCGACCGCCGGGGCGACTTTGTGCGCCTGCGCGAAGCGGCCTGGCTGCAGCCTACCTCGGCCCCAGCCAAGGGAGCCGGCCGCGTGCCTGTAGCCCGCCTCACCCCGCAGGAGCCGCTGCTGGTGGTGGGCCAGCAGGGCACGGCCCTGCGGGTGCTCACGCCCGGCGGACAGGCCGGCTACGTGCTTGCCAAAGCCGTGGTGAGCGCCAAAGACGCACCCTTGCGGCGCCTGAACCTGGCCGCCAGCAAAGAGCTATTGACCGGCCCGGCGAGTGAAGCGCCGGCCGTGGGGGCCCTGGCTGCGCATGCGCCGGTGGCGGTTCTGGGCCAGTCTAAAGCTTACAGCCTGGTTCGCGGGCCTCAGAATGAAATTGGCTGGATGATTCTATAAGAAATTGAAGTCCAGCTATAAGTTATGGGCTGGCTAATGCTTGAGTAGAACCTTCGAATAGGTTAGCTTGCCGCCTTTGTCGTAGTACTCTGTCTTGACCAGGCCCACTGTCGGGTCATAATAATCGACCTGACGGCCTGCGCTTTTGAGGACGAGGTCGGCGCGAGCGGCGGTGGCCAGCTCGCGCTGGCTTTCCACCACGTAGCAGCGGAAGGTGCCAGCCGGCACGGTAACGGGGGTGGGGGCGGCTTTCACCTTGCGGTCGCGCACGGTGGTGCTCACCTTGGCAATGGCCACGGAGGGGCTGCTCACCTGCACCACCACGCCGCCCTCGGGCAGGCTGCTGCCCACGGTGGGGTTGTTGGGCCAAGCCAGGGGAGTGCCGGTGTAATTTTTAAGGCGCTCGCGAAACGACTTCAACCCATCGTAGTTGATTTCGGCCAGGCCGTCTGTGAAGGTCGTGTCGCGGCGGCAGAAGAAGGTTACGTCCTGCTGTTGCTGCACGTGGTTGGACAGGTCGTAAAGCCCGCTTTTCAGGCGCACGGTGGTGCTCAACAGCGTTTTTTTCTTCTTCACGGTCGAATCAGTGCTAATCTTTACCACGCGGTACCGCCAGGTGCCAGTGGGCTTGCCCTTGGCGTCGAGTAGCTGGTATTCAAGGTTCTGGCCCTCGCGCAGCCCGAAGGGGGGGTGGGCGCAGGATGCGGCCGAAACCTTTTGAAAGGAGAGCAGTGACAAATCGGCCGAAGAAGGAGCCTGAAGGCTGTCGTGCGAGGGTTGGGCCGGGCCCGGCACGGCCAATAGGTTGAGAAGCAGGCAGGCTACGACGCGAGGTGCGCGGGAAATAAGGTAGTGCATTGCGAAAGAGTTGGTAGGGTGAAAGTAGGCAGCAGCTTTCGATTGGGAGGGGCCCCGCCTACGGCAACCCGTTTTGGCGCGTTGCGTTAGCGGAAGCGGGCCCGTACTTTGCGGCCCTGCTGCACCCGCAGGTGCACACTGCTACACCACTTATCCCACAATCATGCCCGAAACCTCATCTTCTAACTGGGCCGACATGGCCGCTTCCTTGCTGGGCAAGCTGTCGGGCGGCGTCGAACTCAGCTGCGCCTTCGAACAAATGGAGCTTCAGGTGCCCAACCCCCAGAACCCCAGCGCCCCCGCCGCCACCTGGAAGCTGAACGGCTCGGTGCGCATCCGCACGCGCGGCGAGCAGCCCTCAGGCGGCGCTCCCCAATTACCGGCCAGCCCCTCCGAACCCGGTGCCTAGCGCCCTCGAAATCGACGCCCAGCTCGTCATTACCTGGAACGGGCACCCGCTGCAGCTGGCCGCGGCGGGCACCTACCTCATTCTCAACATTCCAAGCCAACAGGTGCTCGACCTGCTCACGGCCGGCCCGCCCAAGGCGCCAGGGGCTCCCAAAGCCCCCAAGCCGCCCGGCCCCGACCCGCTGCAGCAAATCAACGACCTGGCCCGGCAGTTGGGCTGGGTGCTCGACCTGCGCGTGGGCGGCAAAACCTACGTGACGTTTGGCGTGCAGCGCAGCCCCAAAATCACGCTAAATGCGGTGCTGGGCAAAATCGGCTCTTTCTTTAAATAGCCTGGTTTTGAGGGAGGCTAAATTCGGGCTTTTTGCAACTAATTTTTTTCCGAATAGTTTGGAGAGTGTACCCCCTGGCCCGCCTCCATGAGCTCCGAACTAAACCCTAAAAACCGGGTAGATGCCCGCCAACGGTCCTCGCCGTTTGGGCGCATCGAACGCATGCCGCCCCTGGTCATGGCGCTGTACCTGGCGCTGATGGCCATCAGCGTCATGTTTGTGGTGCTGGTGGCGGCCTACGTGGTGGCCCGCCTGCAAAGCGGGGTGCCCACGGGCCTGCACCCGCTGCCGCGCTACTTCTCGCTGAGTACCATCGTGCTGGTGCTCAGCAGCTACACCATGGCGCAGGCGCCGCGGCTGTATGCGCAGGACGACCTGGCCAGCCTGGGCCGCTGCCTGGGCGCCACGCTGCTGCTGGGCTGCGTGTTTGCGGGGCTGCAGGGGCTGGGCTGGCGCGAACTGCTGGCGCACGGCGTGCCGTTTGGCGGCCCGGGTGGCAAGAGCAGTGGGCAGTTTATCTACCTGATTTCGGCCCTGCACGTGGCGCACCTGCTGGGCGGCATGCTGTTTCTGCTGGCTTTTTTGCTGCGCGTGCTGCACAACGGGCGCGACGCCGTGCGCACGCTGGTGTTCATTCGCAACCCATACTATCGGCGGCAGCTGCAGCTGCTGGGCACCTACTGGCACTTCATTGATGTGCTGTGGGTGCTGCTGTTTGCGGTGTTCCTGTTCCTCTACTAGCCCGGCTGCTACGCTAAGGAATGACTTCGAGCCAGCCCCGGAAGCGGCGGCCGTCGGTGTAGGTGATGTAGTAGTAATAGATGCCTGCACTGCCCTGGCCGGGCCAGCGGAACTCCCGGTCGGCCGACTCGAACACCTGCTGGCCCCAGCGCGAGAAAATCTTGATGCCGATGAACTGCGAGTCGCAGAAGTTGGGCGGCAGTTCGGGCAGGCGGAACTCGTCGTTTTGCCGGTCGTTGTTGGGCGTGATGATGTTGTAGAGTTTCACGGCCACCGTGTCGGGGCTGCGCACCCGCAGGCGCACGCGCTGCTGCTGCGGCAGCGGGCGGCAGGTGGCATCAATGAGCTGGAACGTGACCACGAGGTCGCGGTGCAGGTTGGCGGCCGCGCAGCTCACGTCCCAGTGAAAGGTGCCCGTGGCTACGCCGCTGCCGTTCTGAGCTTCAAAGCGCATGCCGGCATTGCTCAGGTCGAAGCCTTCCTTGCCTTCGAGGGTGTTGCCGGTGGCTATCAGGGTGAGGCCGTCGCGGTCCGGGTCGACGCCCGTGAAGTGCGCCGTGTATTGCCGGCCCAGGGGCAGTTCCACCAGCGGCAGGTCTTCGCCAGGCTTAGTCGCGGGCAGGTCGGAGGTAAGAGTGGGCGCCCGGTTGCTGTACTTCACCACAAACGGCACGCTTTGCGTCACGGCCTGGCGGCCGTTGCAGGGCTGGGTAGCGGCGGCAAACTGAAACGTAAAGACCGAGTCGGGCCCCACCGCCCGGCAGTCGACCCGCCAAGTGAAGCGCCCGCGCTGCTCGCGTCCCGAAGTGCCTTGCGACAGGGTGGCGCCCAGGCCGGTGGGGCTAAAGCCCGCGCCGGTCATTTCCAGTTGCACGGGGTCGTTGTCGGGGTCGGTGCCGGTAAGGTCAAAGCTCACCAAATCGCCGATGCGCACCCGGATGGGCCGCGTAGGGCTGGCCGTAGTGGTGAGCTGCGGCGGGGAGTTGGGCGGCGGCACGGCCGTGAAAGCCACGCGTACGGTGTCGCGCTTGGGTAGGCTGCAGCCGTCGTCGCCCACCACCACATCCAGCAAAAACACCTTGCCCTGCGAGTTCAGGCATTCCGGGAAGCACAGCGTGGCCGTGAGGGTGTCGGGCGAGCCGGGGCTGCGCACTGCCCCGCTCGAGGCAGTGGAAAAGCTGGGCAGCAGGCCCGTAAAGTTGACCGGGCTGAGCGACAGCGTCAGGCGAGAGTTGGGGTCGGGGTCGGTGAAGCGCAGGCGAACGCAGTGGTTGCCGCCGGGCACCAGCCGCAGTGTGTCGCGCTTGGAGCGGTAGGGGGTTGGGTTGCCGGGGCTGGGAAACAACACCAAGTTAGGCTTGGTGTTGGGCGAGCAGTTGAGCACCATGAGCTGAAAGTCGCGGCGCGACTCCCCGATTTTTTCACCCTTACGGTACTCGGAGCAGCGCACGCCAAACACGAACAAGCCCAGGTCGGTGGGCCGCACGGTGAGGCGGCCGGTGGCCCGGTTGATGCTCAGCGTAGGACTGCCCGGAATCTGGTTGAGGGTGCTCAGGCCACCGCTCCAGGCAATGGGCGCGTAGGGCGCGGGCTCGGCCGAAGCCGGCTTGGGCGTGTTGGTATTGGAGTGGCCGTTGAGGGGCGTCACCATGTCGTAGACCAGCGAGTCGCCGTCGGCGTCCTGGCCGCCAAAGTCGTAGTAAAACAGCTCGTTGCGGCAGGCGTAGTCGGCCAGGGGCGGGAAAATGCGCGGCGTCGAGTCGATGAACGGCTGGCCGCGGCGCACCACCGCCGGAAACTCCAGGTAGAAGGTCTGGGCCGCATTGCCGGGGGCCACAATGTTGCTGATGCTGTTGTTGCGGCAGCAGCGCTCCACCGCCACGTAGTAGCCCTGCACGCTGCTGTAGGTGCCCGGCGGCAGCGTGATGACCTTGCTGTATACCAGCCGCCGGGTGCTGAGCGTGGGCTTGGCACAGGCCGGGTTGGTGTAGTTCACGAAGGTGTTGCTGGTGAGGGGCAGCACCACGTTGGCCATGCGTTGGTTGGTGGCTTTCTCGAAGATGCTGGCGGTCAGGTCGGCGTCGAGGGCGCTGGCGCTGCCGTTGGCCGCGTCAAAATACAGGTTGAGCAGCAACGTGTACGTTTCGCCGCTGTTGTGCACCAGCTCCATCTCGCCGCCCACGATGTGCGTGGCCTGCGCCGGGCGGGCCATCCCCAGCAACCCACTCAGCAGCACCAAAAGCAGCCGCGCCGCGCCCGGCAGACGAAGGGGGATGGACATGGGTAGCGGAAAAAGCGTAGAAAATCCTGAATTAAGCCGAAATATACGCCCGATGCGGCCAACTTCCGGCATGCTGGCCCGTTTGCCAACGGGTTGAACCGCCGTACCTTGGCCCAGGCAAAGCCCGGCTCACCAACCGCCTCCTTTTCCTTGTCACTGCTATTCAATTTTTTATATGCGTCGCTTCTTCTACGCTTTTCTCGCCCCGTGTTTGTTGTGGGCTGCGGCCCCGCTGGCGGCCCAAACCGTGCCCGCCGCCACCGGGACTAGCATGCTTCCCCGGCCCGACCAGGATGCCGGTTTGCTGTGCGCCAAAGCGCACGTGAACGCCGCGGCGCGCACGGCCACGTCGTCGGTGCGGCACCGCACCAAAATGGAGCGCTACGACGTGAAGTACTACAAGCTGGACCTGGCCATGGAAAACAACTCGCGGAACGTGGCCGGTTCGGTGTGGATGCGCGTGCGAGTGCGCGGCACACAAGCCCTCGATTCGCTGGCGTTTGAGCTTTATCAGGCCCCGGCCGGCTCGCCTGCCGGCACGGCCACGCTGCTCATCGACTCGGTGGTGGTGAACGGGCGGCGCTCGCCCGGCCTCCGGCGCAGCGGCAACGACGCCACGGCCGCGCTGGCCCAGCCGGCCGCCGTGGGCACCCTGGCCGATGCCCGCATCTACTACCACGGCACGGCCCCGAGCGGCAACTCGGCCGCCATCGGCAACGGCTTGAGCACGGCCAGTACCGTGCAATTGGACGGCAGCCTCGGCACCGCTTTTCCCTACAACGTCACGTGGTCGTTGTCGGAGCCGTTTTCGGCCCACGAGTGGTTTCCTTGTAAGCAGGTGCTCACCGACAAGGCCGATTCTTCCGACGTGTGGGTGACCACTACCTTGCCCAACAAAGTGGGCTCCAACGGCGTGCTGAACCGCACCGTGCCGCTGCCCAACAACAAGGTGCGCTATGAGTGGAAGTCGCGCAACCCCATCGCCTACTACCTCATTTCGGTGTCGGTGGCGCCCTACGTGGAATACGTCACGACGGCGCAGCCCGCAGGCGGGCCCGCCATTCCCATTGTCAACTACGTCTACAACCAGAACTACTTAAACTATTGGAGGGCAGGAATTGATAAAACAGCTGGCTTCATCGAAAATTACTCGGCGCTGGTGGGGCTCTATCCTTTCGCCAACGAGAAGTACGGCCACACCACGGTGCCCATCTACGGCGGCATGGAGCATCAGACCATGACCTCGCAGGACGGCTTTGAATTCACGCTTACGGCCCACGAGCTATTTCACCAATGGTTTGGCGACAACGTAACCTGCGCCACTTGGGAGGACATCTGGCTGAACGAAAGCTTCGCCTCTTACGGCGAGTACCTGTCGTTACAGGCTTTTGGGCAGCCCGGCGATGCGCTCAGATGGATGGAGAACGCCCACGCATATGCGCAGTCCTCGTCGGGCACCATCTACGTGCCTGATACTACCAACGTAAACCGCATTTTCGACTACTACCTCACCTATAAAAAGGGCGCGGGCGTGGTGCACATGCTGCGCTACCTGCTGAACGACGACGCCAAGTTTTTCCGGGCGCTGCGCACGTACCAGACCCAGTATCGTGGCTCGACGGCGCGTACGGCCGACCTGCAGCGCATTTTCGAGGCCGAAGCCGGGCGTCCGCTGGGCTACTTCTTTCAGCAGTGGTTTAGGGGGCGCGGCTACCCCACGTTCAACGGGCGCTGGAACCAAGGCGGCAGCAACTTCGTGCTGCGCGTCACCGAAACGGCGTCGGTGCCGGGTACCACGCCTTTCTTCGAGACTGACGTGGACTACCGCCTTACGTTCTCCAACGGAACCACCCAAACCGTGCGCCTGCACCAAGCCAACCCCACCGAAACTTACCTGCTCACCGTGAACGGCACCGTGACGAGCGTAGCCGTCGACCCCAACGATTGGATAATGGATTTGCTTAGTTCGTCGGCCGTGCGCGACAATACCCTGCTCGCCACGCAGTCGGCCTCGAAAGCACCCGTGCTGGCCCTGTTCCCCAACCCGTGCCGCGAGGAACTGCAGCTGCCCGGGGCGCCGGCAACCTCGGCCCTGGTGCTCGACGCCACGGGCCGCGTGGTGATGCGCGAGCGAATTCTGGCCGGCCAGCCCCGGCTCAACACCCGCGCCCTGGCGCCGGGCCTCTACCACCTGCGGCTGCTCGGTGGCAGCGGCGAGTTGCTGGGGCAAGGCCGTTTCGTGCGCGAGTAGCTTTCGCTTAAACAAAAAAAGGACGCCGGGGCATGGGGCCGGCGTCCTTTTTTTATGCGCTGACGGCGCCTCAAAACGTGTCGTGGTATTCGCGGATGCGGGCCTGGGTGGCCGGGTCGGGCATCGGGGCGTCGAGCAGGCTTTTGAGCAGCTCCTCAAACGAGCCGGCCGGCGTGAAGCAGGGCTCCAGCATGGCGTTGGTGGCGAGGCGGATGAAGAAGGGTTCGCCGTTGAGGGCCACCAGGTCGATGGTGATGAGGCCGAAACGCTGGTTGCAGTGGCCGGTGGTGGGGCAGTCGGTGGGGTTGGGCTTGAAGAGCTGCTTGAGGGTGGTTTCGGTGTGGCCGGCGCGCTGCTTCACGCCGCGGTCGGCGCAGGCGCGGTGGTAGCCCAGGGCCAGTACTCGTTCGCCCAGGTGCTCATAGAAGTGGCGGAAGTTGCCCGGCCCGATGCTGTCGTCGAAGAACAGCAGCACGCCCTGGCGGCCGCTTTCGCGCAGCGGCTCCACGCGCAGGCCGCGGCTGCCGCCGGCCCCGCCTTTGTGCAGATGGTAGGCCTTGTAATACGGTCCGAGCCAGTTCAGAAACACGCGTTGCTCCACCCAGCGGGCGTGCCGGGCCGCCTGGCCCGGCGACAGCTTCACCGAGCGCCACGCGGGGCGAGCGGTGCCGTGCGGCCGAAATAATTTCTGGAGAAAATCGAACAAGAGCGGAGGCGTTAATGGAGTCGAAACACCGGCTGGGGCAAATAGTTTAGCGGGCTTGGGTGGGCACGGCGCCGGTTTGGGCGTGTGCGGGGCCGGTTTTGTTCGGCGCTTGCCGATATCGTGCCACATGCAAAAGCCGGCCCCCGAACGGGAGCCGGCTTTGCGGTATTTCCGGCACTGGTGTGGCGGCCGGGCTTACTTCACGCGGGTCCAGGTCTGCGACTTGCCGATGAGCGAAAAGCCGATGTAGCCCTTCACTTCCATGGTGTTGGCGTTTTCCATCTTCATGTAGCAGGAGTAGGTCTTGCCGCTTTCGGGGTCGTAGATTTTGCCGTCGTCCCACTTGTTGTCGTCGTCGTACTTAAAGCCTTGCATAAACACCAGACCCAGACGGGGGCGGTTGCGCAGCTTGGGGTCGGGGTTTTGCGAGTCGGTTTTGGGCTTGCCGGTGGCCGGGTCGTTGGGCACGGTCAGGGTCACGATTTTGCCGCACAGCTTGTCGCCGCACTTGTAAATCTCAAACGTGGCCTTTTTCTCTGCATTCGTCCAGATGCCCAGCGGCGACATGGTTTGGGCGGAAGCCATGCGGGCGACGCCCAACACGAGAGCAACGAGCAGGAGCAGTGTTTTTTTCATTGTTGAAATGAGCAAGAGGTGGGTTTGAAGGGAAAAGGTAAGCAAAAAAAATCCGGAGGGCCCGCCGGCAACGTTTCCACCGTTAAGGCAAGTTTACGGCCAAGTTCTGAAAGCCCAGCCGGTAATTATGAAAACAGGGTGGAGGCTAAAATAAATAGCACTGTTAATCAGGCCTAAAGCCCTGCTGAGGCCAGATTTCTGCAAAATTTAGCCGGCAAATTTTGAACCTTACCGCCCGCTATTAACTTTACCGCTTAGTAGTGAGTGCTACGGCCTTGCTTAAGCAGCCCTAAGGTGCTGGGCCGCGCGAGCAAGTGTTATGTCGAACGTAAAGAAAGGAGGTACAAAATGTCTAGTAGTCCCAACCAAATCCTGCCAAGCCTGTCGAATGTCGTACGCTTCACCGCAGTACGCGCCTAACAACAGCTTCGTGGGGTAGCTCCTAAGGCTTCCCACATTCGGCCAGGTCTTATCTTGAAAGACGCCGGAACTGTACCCCAGTTTCGCCGCTTGGTAAGATTTGAAGGATTAGATGCCCGGTTTGTCCAGTCGCCCTTCAGTGGGACGGCAGAGACAGGCCGGGCATCGCTGCGTTTAGGCGGGTAGGGGACGCTTGGGCGAACTCATTTCCGGGAACCGGGCTTAACCGGGGTTTTGCGCTTGGCGGCGGGGGATATTTTCTTATTAGGCGCCGCTTTTTTGGCCACTACTTTCTTTGCGGCGGGCTTTGGGATTGCCGAATGCGCCACCGGCTTGCGGGCCAGCGTTTGGGGCAGCTTCGGCGCCGTGGCGGGCAAAGCGTCGACGGCCACCTTGCGCGCGGGGAGCGCCGCTACGGGCGGCGCCTTGGCCGCCGGTGTGGGGGGCGCGGGCCGGGCGGCCGCCAGGTTTTGCTGGCCCAGCACGCGGCGCACTTGCATGAAGCGCCGCTCGTAGTCAGAATTCTCTACCTGGCTGACTTTCACGAAGGGCTCGCGGCGCGAGGAGGAGGCGTGCACAAAGCGCAAGGGCGTTTCGCCCCGCCGCGAGATGACGATGCCCGCGTGGCCCGGCGTGGTGCTCGGGTTGGCGGTGCCCGTAAACACCACGATGTCGCCGGGCTGGGCTTCGGCGCGGGGCACGGGCCGGCCCACGTCGATGAGCAGGGCGGTGGAGTGCGGCACGGACACGCCAAAATGCGCAAACGTGTACATGATGAACCCCGAGCAGTCGAACCCCGTGAGCGGCGACACGCCGGCATACACATAAGGCGTGCCGCGCTGGGCCAGGCCAAAGGCCACCACGCTGTCGGCGGTGGCCGCCAGGCCGGAAGCGGGGGCTTCGCGCAGGGCCGCAAAGGAAGACGTGAGGGGAGCCGTGCCGGAGCTGCCCTCGGCCGGGGCCGGGGTAGGCGTGGTGTGGGGGGCAGGCGTGCGGCTCAGGCGGGGCAGCACCAGCGCCATGGCCACAAGCAGCCCCACAAAAACCAACCAAACAATGCGCATATATCCGTCGTCAACAAATGGTGAAAGGCACGATAAGCGCCACCATGGAGCCTAACGGCGCGGCCGCCCCATAGGTTGAACGGTTTCGACCGGCGTACGTTTGTGCTTGTCTTTCCAATCAAACATCATACATGCTCAGAAATTCAACCTTGATGCTTTGCCAGGCCGCTGCGGGCCTGCTGTTGGCCGGGCCCGCCCTGGCCGCCACACCGCCCGCAGCCGCGGTGCCCACCCTCCGCTACAGCCTTTCGATGCCCGCGCCTCAAACCCATTACTTTGAAGTGAAGATGGATTTGGGGGGCTTTCCGGCCGAGTACACCGACGTAAAAATGCCCGTGTGGGCGCCGGGCTCGTACCTGGTGCGCGAGTATTCCAAAAACGTGGAGGGCTTTCAGGCCCGCACGGCTGGCGGGCAGGCCCTGGCCGTAGAAAAGCTCAATAAAAACACCTGGCGGGTGCGCCACCCCAAGCAAGCCAGCTTCCAGGTGAGCTACCGGGTGTATGCGTTCGAGCTGTCGGTTCGGACTTCGTTCATTGACGCCGACCACGGCTACCTCAACGGCAGCAGCGTGTTCATGTACCCGGCCGATAACAAGATGCTGGGCAGCACCGTGACCGTGCAGCCCGCCACCGGCTGGACGCAGGTGAGCACGGCCCTGCGCTCCGGCCCGGGCAAGTTCACCTACAAAGCCGCGAGCTACGACGAACTGGCCGACTCGCCGATGGAAATCGGCACCCACAAAGTGTTGGAGTTTACGGCCAACGGCACGCCGCACCAGGTGGCCATGTACGGCACCTACCAGGCCGATGACGCCAAAATAGTGGCCGAAATGAAGAAAGTGTGCGAAGAAGCGCACCGCGTGGTGGGCCAAAACCCCCTGGACCATTACCTGTTCATCGTGCACAACCTGGAGCGCGGCGGCGGCGGCCTGGAGCACCTGTACTCCACCACGCTGGAGGTGGGCCGCACCGTGTACGGCACCGACGCCGGCATGAAGTCTTTCCTCGGGCTGGTGGCGCACGAGTACTTCCACCTCTGGAACGTGAAGCGCATCCGGCCCAAAGCGTTGGGGCCCTTCAACTACGACGAGGAGAACTATACCCACATGCTGTGGGTGAGCGAGGGCATGACGGAGTACTACTCCAAGCAAATCCTGGCGCGGGCGGGCGTGCTCACCCGCGACGAGTACCTGGGCCGGCTGGCCAACGGCATTGCGGAAGTAGAAAACACGCCCGGCAACCGCATTCAGTCGGCCGCGGAATCAAGCTTCGATGCCTGGATTAAGTACTACCGCCCCAACGAGAATGCCAACAACACCCAAATCAGCTACTACTCCAAGGGCGACCTGATTGGTACCTGGCTCGACCTCAATATTGCCGAAGCCACCAAGGGCCAGAAGCACCTCGACGACGTGTTCCGGCTGCTCTACGACACGTATTACAAGAAAGCCGGCCGGGGCTTCACCGACCAGGAGTACCAGGACGCCGTGGCCACGGTGGCCGGCCGCCGCTTCGATGACTTCTTCAAAAACAGCGTGTACGGCACCAAGCCGATTGACTACGCCACGGCCTTGGGCTACGCGGGCCTCTCGCTGACCAAGGCACCCCTTACCACCACCGGCACGCTGGGCGCCAATTTCTCCAACCGCTCGGGCAAGCTGCTCGTGACCAGCGTGCTGCGCGACGGCGCCGCCTGGAACACCGGCCTGAACGTGAACGACGAAATCCTACTCATCAACGGCGCCGCGCCCAGCGAGGAAACCGTGAAGTCGCTGGTGAGCGGCTCGGTGGGCAACGAAGTGGCCCTGCAGGTGCGCCGCGACGGTTTGCCGCGCGACTTGAAAATCAAGATGCTGGCCAACCCGGACGTGAAGTACCAGATTCAACCCGCGGCCAGCCCCACCGAGGGGCAGCAGAAAGTGCTGGCCAAATGGCTGGGTAAGTAAAAACGGACCCGACTCTGTTAGGGTAAGTGGCACAAAAAAAGGCCGGCAATGCGAAAGCGTTGCCGGCCTTTTTTTGTGCCTTATCGAACCACTTCCACCCAGCCTTTCCGGGCCGGGCCGCCGTCGGCTGGCTGAAGCAGGTAGAAGTAGGTGCCGCCCGGGCTGTCGGCGCCCCAGTCATTCTGATAGTTGGGGCTGTGGTATACGCGCTGGCCCCAGCGCGTATACACCGTCAGCGCCCACGGGCCGCGGTCGGGCTCATTGATGACAAAAAGGTCGTTGTGACGGTCGTTATTGGGGGTGATGATGTTGGGCAGCAGACTAGCCAGTGCCGGGTTGGTGCCGGTACCGGTGCCGGCACTGCTGTTCTTATTCAATCGAATGCTCACATTATTGTCGTTGCTGTTGGCCGACAGGATGTCCAGGTCGCCATCGCCATCCACGTCGCCCACGGCCACGCCTTGCGTGGCCCGGCCCACGCTCACGCTTTGGCCCGCACCGAAGACTCCTTTGCCGTTGTTGAGCCCAATCAGCACGCTGCCGGGACCGCCGCCGTTGGCGTTCGAAGCCAGGAAGTCCAGGTCGCCATCGCCGTCCACATCCCCCAGGGCCACGCTGAATGCGCCGTAACCGGATGTATTGTTGGTGGCCACGTCCTGGCCGCCGCCGAAAATGCCGGTGCCGTTGTTCAGGCGGATGCTAATGGCCCCGTTGGCGTTCGGGCTCGACGATAGCAGGTCCAGGTCGCCGTCGCCGTCCACGTCGCCCACGGCCAAGCCAAAGGGATTGGCGGCAACGCTCACAAACGAGCCGGTACTGAAGTTGCCGCGGCCATCATTTAAGCCGATGCTTACGGTGCTGCTGTTGCTGTTGGCCACGAGATAGTCCAGGTCACCGTCGGCGTCCACATCGCCTACCAGCACGTTGTGCGGGTTGCTACCGGCGGCCACGTTCTGGCTGCCACCGAAGCTCCCTTGTCCATCGTTGAAGCGGATGCTCACGCTGTTGGAGCGGCCGTTGGCGGTTAGCAGGTCAAGGTCGCCATCGCCGTCTACGTCGCCCAGCGCCAAGCCGTAGGAACCAGTATTCACAAACACGCTTTGGGTCCCACTGAATACCCCCTGACCGTTGTTGAAACGCACGCTCACCGAGGTGCCGGTGTCGTCGCTGTAGTCGGGAGCCAGCAGGTCGAGGTCGCCATCCCCGTCCACGTCGCCGAGCGTCACCGAGCGCACGTTGCCGCTCACGCTCACGTCGCGGCCGGGGCCGAAGGTGCCGCTGCCGTTGTTCAGGCGCACGCTGATGGGGCCGCGAAAGTTGGCCGTAACAAAATCCAGGTCGCCGTCGCCGTCCACGTCGCCCACGGCCACGGTGATGGGCTGAAACCCAGAAGCCGGGTCAGACCCGGACGTAAAGGTGCCGTTGCCGCCGCTGACGGCCACGGTGAACTGGCCCACCCGCGGCTGGGCCAGCGCGCCGTTGCTGCTGCTGGCGCCCTGCGTGACGGTATAGCTCACGGTTTCGCCCGGCGAGAAAGGGGCGCTGCCAGGCGAAAACCGCAGCGTGTTGCCGCTCACCACGGCCGCGGCCGCGCCCTGTGCGCGTTGGCCGCCCCGCAAGCTGCTGAACACTTTTAGCGAACTCGCCGAAGTGTTCAGCAGCGGCTGATTGAAGGTGAAGGCCACCGGGCCCGAAGCCGGAGCGGCCAGGGAGTTGGCCGCCGGGACCACCGCTGTAATGGCGGGTAGCTGCGCGAATGCTGCCTGGGGTAGCAGCATGCAAACGGGCAGCCATTGGTAACGGAAAGGGTACAATCGAAACATAAACGTAGGCTAAAGCAGTGTTGGGCCAAACAAAAGCCCCGCACAGGTTGCGCGGGGCTCTGGGTCTGTCAGCAACGAGACTGCTCACAACTTATTACAACGACGGATGGCTACTTAATCCGTTTCAGGGCCACTTCGCGAACCGGCGCAATCACCAGCGGCACTTTCTCCACCTTCACCGACGACGTGTCGAGGCCGAAGTACTGGTCTTCGGAGGCAATGAACTGGCGGATGTAGAAGTACGCCTGCATGACGAGCTTCTCTAGGGTAGGGAAGTCGTTTTCGATGCTGAGGAATTTCTCCAGCACCACAAAGCGGAAATCGCCCGTCACGTGCTGCTTGCTCAGCGACTCATAGCGCGAGGTGATGTCCACTTCCTTATTGCGCACCAGGTCCTCAATCACCTTGCGGAAATACAGGTTGATGCGCTGTTGCACCCGGAAACCCAGGCGGAAGTTGATGCGAAACACGTCGTCCTTGGCCACTTCCGTCACCTTATACTCCATGGTATAGGGCTCGTCGGTGGTGTCGACGTGGATGAACCAATAGATGTCGGCCCGCTTGGGGCGCTTCTGGAAGATTGAGTAAATGATTTTCTGCTCGATTTCGGAGCTGCGCTCGGCCGAGGTCAGGAACACCAGGTGGGTGGAGTACTTCGGGATGGAGTCGTCGTCGCTGAGCTGCTTGAGGGCGTCTACGTACGGCTCCAGGCGCACAAACTCGGTGAGGCGGCGCTTGATGTAGTACGCCTTGAGCCACACGTACATCACGCCCATGAGCGTGCCGCCAATGGCCAGCGACACCCAGCCGCCGTGCGGAAACTTAATCATGTTGGCGATGAGGAACGAGCCCTCGATGAGCCCATACACCACCGCAAACAACACAATCAGCGGAAGCGCCACCTTCTTCATGCGCAGCCACATGCACAGCAAGACGGTGGTCATCAGCATGGTGAGTGTAATGGCCAGGCCATACGCCGCTTCCATGTTGGTCGACTCCTGAAAGTACAGCACCACCCCAATGCAGCCCAGCAGCAGCAAGCGGTTCATGCTGGGCACGAAGAGCTGGCCCTTCACGTCGGTGGGGTAGTTGAGCTTCACCTTGGGCCACATGTTCAGCCGGATGGCCTCGGCCACCAGCGTAAACGAGCCCGTGATGAGGGCCTGCGACGCAATGATGGCCGCAATGGTGGCAATGCTGATGCCGATGAGCAGGAACCATTGTGGCATAAGGGCATAGAAGGGGTTGCGGCCGTTAAGCTTCTCGCCCAGGTGGCTCAGCAGCCAGGCACCCTGGCCCAGGTAGTTGAGCAGCAGCGTGCTCTTCACAAAGGTCCAACTGATGCGGATGTTGCCCTTGCCGCAGTGGCCCAGGTCCGAGTAGAGCGCCTCGGCCCCCGTGGTGCACAGAAACACCGAGCCCAGCAGCCAGAACCCGCGCGGGTAGCGCACCAGCAGGTCGTAGGCGTAGTAGGGGTTGAACGCCTTGATGATGACAGGGTTTTGCACCACCCACAGCGTGCCCAGCACGCCCAGCATGCTGAACCACAGCAGCATGATGGGGCCGAATGCCTTGCCTACTATCTGCGTGCCAAAGCTTTGCAGCAGAAACAGACCCGCAATGATGCCGATAACGATGTAGACAACAACGGTTTGAGTGAGCTGCGGAAAGACGTTCTTCAGGCCTTCCACCGCCGACGACACCGAAATGGGCGGCGTAATCACGCCGTCGGCCAGCAGGGCCGAGCCGCCGATGATGGCCACCGCCGACAGCCACGCCCCGCGCCGCCGCACCAGGGCATAGAGCGAGAAAATGCCGCCTTCGCCGTTGTTGTCCGCGTTCAGCGTGAGCAGCACGTACTTGACGGTGGTTTGCAGCGTGAGCGTCCAGATGACGCAGGAAATGGCCCCGAGCACCAGGTGCTCGTCAATTTGGTCGGGCACGATGGCGCCCTTCAGAATGGACGACATCACGTAGAGCGGCGAGGTGCCGATGTCGCCGTAGATGATGCCCAGGGCAATGAGAAGCCCCGCCCCCGAAATGGCGTTGTGCGAGTGTTTGGAATCCATGATAGTGATAACGAGTTGCCGCGGCCGTTGGCCTCCTATTGAATTACGGCGCGCGAAGGTAGCAGGCACACCGACGCCAAGCGCCAAGCGCTTGCGCGTGCCACATGCCTACTGGCTGATGCTTAGGCGATTATTATTTCCATAATCTACAGCTTCTGCTCCGGCCTGCGCGGCCAGGGCCGCCTGCCGGCGGGCTTCGTCGGCAGCGGCCAGCAGGGCGGTGGCTTCGCGGGCGGCGTGGTCGTGCACCCGGAAGATGCGGCGGTTGGCCTCGGCCACAAGGCGCTGCCAGGGCGGCGTTTCGCCGGGCAGCGCAAAGTTTACCGCCTCGCGCCCCAAGCGGTGCAGCCGCAGCCGGTTGGTGCCCCGGTGGCCGTAGGCCAGCAGCAGCGCCGTGAGGGCCATGCCCAGCATGGCGGGGCCGGTGTGCAGCCAGTTTTGCAGAAAGGCTATCATGACCGCGGCCAGGCCCAGGCCGCCCAGCAGGTACCACAGTATCCATTTCACGGGGGCCACCTCGACGCGCTCCAGCTCACGCAGCAAAAACTCCTGGCCCCGCACGGTGAAAGACGTGTCGGTGAGGCTGACGCGGCCGTCGTCGCTCACCAGCGGCGGGAGCGGGGGCAGCGGGGGCGGCATGGGCACCGCCTCAGCCACTGGTGGGGCATAGGCCGGGCCAGACGCCGGCGCTTCGGCGGGTGCAGTCAGCAAAGCGGCCCCGGAAGATTGTTCCGGGGCCACGGGGGGCTGGTCAGCGGGTGGCTGGGCTTCGAGGTCTTTCATGGGCTCAGAAACAGCCGGGTGGGTGCTGGTGGGCCGGTGCCACACGGGCACGGCCGTGGTCGTCGGGGCGAAGCCGGCATCCGGCTTCGCCCCGACGGTCCCTCAGTTGTTTACTTTCAGAAGTTCCACGTCGAAAATCAGGGCCGTGTCGCCGGGGATGTCGCGGCCCGCGCCGCGCTTGCCGTAGGCCAGGTCGGAGGGGATGTAGAGGCGGTACTTCGAGCCTTCTCCCATCAGCTGCAGGGCTTCGGTCCAGCCCGCAATCACGCCGTTCACGGGGAAGGTGGCCGGCTGGCCGCGCTGGTAGCTGCTGTCGAACACCTTGCCGTTGATGAGGGTGCCGTGGTAGTGCGTCGTCACCGACGAGCGCAGGGTGGGCTTTTTGCCGGTGCCTTCGGTCAACACTTCGTATTGCAGGCCGCTGGGCAAGGTGTGCACGCCGGGCTTCTGGGCGTTTTCGGCGAGGAAGGCTTCGCCTTCGGCTTTGTTGTTGTTCATGGCGTTGGGGTCTTGGTTGTCGTCATCTTCTTCGGCGCCGCCCATCTGCTCCTGCAGCTGCTGCATGGCGGCCTGCATCTGCTCCTGGGTGAGGCGGCTGGGGAGGCCCTGCAGGCCTTCCTTGAGGGCACCGGCCAGTACGTCAACGTCCAGGTCGAGGCCCTGCTGGGCAAAGTTGCGGGCCAGGTCGCGGCCAATGATGTAGCTCACCTGAGCCTGGTGGGAATCGAGATTCATAGATGGGTAAAAAGGGAAATGGGGCAGCGAACAATCCGGGCCGGAGCCGGCGCTGCCGGTGAAAGAATAGCTGAACGGGGTACGCCGTTCGGGGGCCAAAGTTCCAAAAGCCGGGCCGAAGCTTCGGCGTCGGTCGCATTGGCCGATGCGATAACCAAAAAGCCCGGCGAATGGGCCGGGCTTTTTCATAAAATAGGGGCGGCACGGGGCCGTGCCGGGGCAAATGGCCCTTAGCAGTAATGATGGTGGTCGTCGTCGCCGTCGAAGAAGAACGTCAGGTCGAGGTCGGCCAGTTTGGCAGCCAGGTAGCTGACGCTGCCCAGCAGCAGCAGCGACGAGAAGGATAGTGCGGTGGTCTTTTTCATAATCGTTAGGCCGGAACAGGCCGGTATTGTTTTCTGATGCAAAGATACGCACCTCGGCGCAAAATGTTATGCATGCAGCATAAAATAGGGCAGATGTGACGAAATAGAATGGAAAAGGGACATTTTCAAATATGTATTGCGTAGCGGAGCCGCACTTTTGCCTGGTCACCTTAACTGCATCATACACATGGAGCTTCGCATTGAGAACTTATCTAAAACATATTCCAACGGGGTGCGTGCCCTGCACAACGTCACGCTTACTATCCCCAACGGCATGTTTGGCCTGCTGGGCCCCAACGGCGCCGGCAAGAGCAGCCTGATGCGCACCATTGCCACGCTGCAGGAGCCCGACAGCGGCAGCATTCGGCTCGGCAACATCGACGTGCTGGCGGAAAAGGACGCGGTGCGCCGGGTGCTGGGCTACCTGCCCCAGGAGTTTGGGGTGTACCCCAACGTGAGCGCCGAAGTGCTGCTCGACTATTTCGCCGGGCTGAAAGGCCTGCGCGACGCCGCCGAGCGCAAGGCCGCGGTCGAAAACCTGCTGCAGCAAACCAACCTGTGGACCATGCGCAAAAAAGCCGTGGGTGGCTACTCGGGCGGCATGAAGCAGCGTTTCGGCATTGCGGTGGCGCTGCTGGGCGCGCCGCAGCTCATCATCGTCGACGAGCCCACGGCCGGCCTCGACCCCACCGAGCGCAACCGCTTCCTGGATTTGCTGAGCGAGATTGGGGAGAACGTGGTTGTGATTCTCAGCACGCACATCGTGGACGACGTGACCGAGCTGTGCCCCAACATGGCCATCATCGCCGGCGGCGAAGTGGTGGCCACCGGCTCGCCCAACGACGTGATTGGCGAAATCCGCGGCAAGGTGTACCGCACCAAAACCGAGAAAGCCGCGCTGGCCCAGCTGCGCAACGAATACGAGGTGATTTCCTCGAAGCTGGTGGCCGGGCAGCCCATTGTGCGGGTGTTCAGCGAGGTGCCCGTCAACGGGCAGTTTCAGCCGGCGGAGGCCACGCTGGAAGACGTGTACTTCCACCGCCTGGCGCGGCGCCAGGCGCAACCGGTATCGGCGTAATGTTTATTTAAAAGCACAAGGGCCATGTTTTTCCATACGCTCCGCTTCGAGCTGCGCTACCGTTTCGCGCAGCCCACCACCTACCTCTATTTTGGGGTGTTTGCGCTGTTTGCGTTTTTGTCGCAAACCGTGGACGACTTCGGGTTCAATTCCAGCCCGAAAGTGCACGTGAATGCCCCCGACGCGCTGGCCAATCTGTATTTCATCTCGTCCATCTTCGGGATGTTCATCACGGCGGCGCTGCTGGGCACGCCCGTATACCGCGACGACAAGGACCAGATGACGGGGCTGCTCTACACCACGCCCTTGCCCAAGCCCGCCTACCTGGGCGGGCGCTTCCTGGGTTCGCTGCTGGCCATGTGGTTTATTACTTGCGGCACCACGGTAGGAGCCTTGCTGGGCATGCTGGCGCCGTGGGTAGATGCCAGCAAGCTGGGCCCCGTGCCGGGGCTGGGACTGCTGGCGCCCTTGCTGGCGGCCGGCTGGGCCAACGCGCTGTTTGCGGGAAGTTTGTTCTTTGCGGCCTACCTGCTGCTGCGCTCGCCGCTGGTAGTGTATCTGGGTGGCATCGTGCTGTTTGTGGGGTACCAACTGTCGTTGCAGTTCAGCGAGCGGGTGACCAGCGACCACCTGTTCGCCATGCTCGACCCGTTCGGCTTTGTGGCCAAAAACCTGGACGTGAAGTATTGGACCATTGCCGAGCGCAACACCCAGGTTGCCAATTACCTGGGCGGGTTCTTGATTGAGAACCGGCTGTTGTGGTCCGGGGTGGGGCTGGCGGTTTTGCTGCTGTCCTGTGTGTGGTTTCGGCTGGCGCTGCCGCGCACCCGTGCCGGCAAGGCGGCGGCCGAGCCAGCTCCGGCCCTGGCTGCCAGCGCGGGCTTGCAGCGCACGGAGCCGGCTTTTGGCCAAGGCCTGAGCAACTGGCAGGTGTGGCGCTTGGTGCGGGTGCAGGCTCTGAACGTGCTGCAGGCTTGGCCATTCCGGGTGCTGGCCGTGCTGGGCACGGTGTACGTGCTATTCAACTTTTACTGGACGTATCACGACCCCATTCGCGGCACCTCGCTGCCGGTCACGTACCAGGTACTGAATTTGATAAATGAAAATTTCACGCTCTACCTGCTCATCATCATCACCATCTACGCGGGTGAGCTGGTGTGGCGCGAGCGCGACACGCGCCTGCAGGGCGTGTTCGATGCTTTGCCTTTTGCCACCTGGGTGCCATTTGTGAGCAAGCTGCTGGCCCTGGTGCTGGTGGCGGCCGTGCTCACGGCGGTGCAGTCGGTGGTGGGGCTGGCCGTGCAGACTTACCTCGACGCGAGCCTGATTGAGCCGGTGCTGTACGTGAAAAACTTCGTGCTGCAGCTGGCCACCGTGGCCGTGCTCTGTGCCTTGGCCCTGGTGGTGCAGACGGTGGCCAACCAGAAATACGTGGGCCACGCCCTGATGCTGGTGTACTACGCCGTGGTGTTTTTGCTGGCCGATGCGCTGGGGCTGCACCACGCCCTGCTCAAGTTTGGCGCGCCCGTGCCTTACACGTATTCCGACATGAACGGCTACGGGCACCTGGTGTCTCCGCTGCTGTTCATCAACCTCTATTACCTGGCCGGGGCGGCGCTGCTGGCGTTGCTGGCCAGCCTGCTGTGGGTGCGCGGCAACGACACCGGCGCCCGCACCCGCCTGCGCCTGGCCGCGCAGCGCCTGCGGGCGCCGGGGCTGCGGCCGGCGCTGCTGGTGGCGGGCCTGGCGGTGCTTACGGCCGGGGGGTGGGTGTTTTACAACGCCAACGTGGTGAACGAGTTCGTCACGCCGCGCGGGCTGGAGGCGCGCCAGGCCCGCACCGAGCGCACGTACAAGAAGTACGAAAACCTGGCCCAGCCCAAAATCGTGGCCCTGGCCCTGCAGGCCGACCTGTTTCCATCGGCACGGCCCCGGGGCTACCGGCTGCGCGGCCGCTACACGCTGCTCAACCAAAGCCCGCGCCCGCTCGACACGCTGTTTGTGAACTACGACCCCAGCCGATGCATTCGAGCCACGCTCACGCCCGGCCGCCCAGCCAGGGTGCTGTTCGACGACCCCGTGGCTGGCATCCGCATGTACCGCCTGGCCCAGCCGCTGGCCCCCGGCGACTCACTCGACCTGGCGTATGAGGAAGACTACCGCGCCCGGGGTTTCACTTCCCGCATCAAAGGCACGGGCGTGTTCGACTGGGCTTCGATTTCGCCCGAAGACCGCCTGACCGAGAACGGCACCTTTCTGGACGTGAGCAGCCTGCGCATTGGCTACCAGCCCGGCGCGGAGATGGAGGAAGACGACGCCCGCAAGCGCCAGGGCCTGGCGCCCAAAGCCCGCGCCCTGCGCCTCACCGACCCCCGCGGCCGGCAGCGGGCCCAGTTTGCCCGCGACGCCGACCGGGTGCGCTACTCGGCCACCCTCAGCACCGACCCCGACCAAGTGGCCGCCACCGCCGGCAACCTCGAACGCGAATGGACCCAGGGCGGCCGGCGCTACTTCCAGTACCGTATGAACCAACCCATTTGGCCCATCGTGAGCATTCTGTCGGCCCGCTACCAGACCTATAAAACACAGTGGCAAAACCCGGCCGGCGGCGCGCCCGTGGCCATCGAAATCTACTACGACCCCCACCACCGCGCCAACGTGCGCCGCATGGCCCAGGCCCTGCAAGACGGCCTGCAGTACTACACCAAGGCTTTCGGGCCCTACCAGTACCCCCACATCCGGCTGTTGGAGTTTCCGCGCTACAAGTCCTTCGCCCAGAGCTACGCCAACACCATTCAGTTTTCGGAAAGCGCCGGGTTCATCAGCGACCTGCGCGACCGCAACGCCCCGGACAACACGTACTTTATCACCAGCCACGAGCTGGGCCACCAGTGGTGGGGCCACCAGATAGTGGGCGCCGACGTGCAGGGCGCCAGCGTGCTGGTGGAGTCGCTGGCCGAGTATTCGGCCATCATGAACGCCAAACACGCCTTCACGCCCAACCAGATGCAGCAGTTCATGCGGGGCGAACTCAACGCGTACCTGCGCGGCCGCCGCTCAGAACGCAAGAAGGAGCTGCCCCTGCTGCTGGTGGAAAACCAGCCGTACATCCACTACTACAAGGGCGGCATGGTGTTTTACGCCCTGCAGGACTACCTGGGCGAGGACAAGCTGAACGGCGCCTTGCGCGAGTTTCTGGCCGCCAACCACCAGACCAAGCCGCCGTACGCCACGTCGGCCGACTTGCTGGGCTACATTCGCCGGGCCACGCCCGATTCCTTGCAGTACGTGCTGCACGACATGTTTGAGACCATCACGCTCTACAAAAACGAGCTGAAAGACGCCCAGTACACCCGGCGGCCCGATGGCCTCTACGACGTGGCCCTCACCATCAAGGCCGAAAAAGTGCGCGCCGACAGCCTCGGCAACGAAACGCCCACCCAGCTGGCCGACTACGTGGACGTGGGCATCTTTGGCCCCGACCAAGCGCCCGGCGAGAGCTGGGACGTGCGCGGCAAAGCCCTGCTGGTGCAAAAAGTGAAGCTCACCAAGCCCGAAGAAACGCTGCACTTTGTGGTGAACGAAAAGCCCGCTAAAGGCGGCATCGACCCCTACCAAAAGCTGATTGACCGGTTTTATTACGATAACGTGAAGCCGTTGGAGGAGGCAAAAGCCCCGGCCAAAGCTGTGGCGGCAAAGTAGCTGAGAAGCAAGGTGACAGGCCATCGTGCTAAGCGCAAGCGAAGTACGGTGGCCTGTTTGTGTTAGTCGTTGTCTCGAAGGCCAAAGTCGAAGACTTCCCGCACCTCACCCGCGGCCAAATCGCCCAGCCAGATGCTGCCTACCCGCACGCGCACCAGCCGCAGCGTGGGAAAGCCCACGGCCGCCGTCATCTTGCGCACCTGCCGGAATTTGCCTTCGGTGAGGGTGATGGACACCCAACTGGTGGGCCCGTGCCGGTCGTCGCGGATTTTGCGGCTGCGCGGCGCGAAGGGCGGGGCGGGGTCGAGGCGGTGGGCCGCGCAGGGGCTGGTGCGGTAGCGCACGTTGTGGATGCCGATTTCGACGCCGGTGCGCAGCTGCTCAAGGGCCGCCTCGTCAATCAGGCCGTCGACCTGGGCGTAGTATTCCTTTTCAATTTTCTTGCTGCGCACTTGTTCGCTCGTGCGGCCGTCGGTGGTGAGCAGGAGCAGGCCTTCGCTGTCTTCGTCGAGGCGGCCAATGGCCATGATGCCCTCCGGAAAGTCGTGAAATTCGCCCAGCTTTTTCTTCTTGGCCTCGCCCACAAATTGGCTGAGGTAGCCGTATGGCTTGTGGATGAGAAAGTGGCGGTGCGACATGGCGGTGTGGGCCCCGCGGCCTAGCGGGCGGAGTTTTGGGTGAGCACCAGCAGCGAATAGCCGCCCAGCAGCTTGCTGCACAGCCGCGGGCTGAGAGCGTAGAGCGCCCGCCGCAGCAGGTGCGTGAGCCGTTCTTTGGCTGACCAGTGCTTGTAGCGCGGCTCGGTGTACATCTTATCCAGCACCCGGTAGCCGTAGTCGGCCAGCACGCTCAGGATAAAGTCTTCGGTGAAATTGTGGATGTGGCCCACCCGCGCCTTCGACTCAATGAGCATTTGCTCGCGCAGCAGCGACCACAGGCTCAGGTCGAGCGGAATGTGGAACAGCGTGTAGCGGCCCGCCCCGGCAATGTCCTCCAAAAACTGAAAGTAGTTGGGCAGGTGCTCGATGACGTCGACGACCAGCAGCAGGTCGAAGGGCTCGGCCACGCCGGTGCTGGTGAGGTCGCGCAGCTCGAAACGGATGCGGTCGGTTTGTTTGCCGCGGGCCAGGGCCATGGCGTCGGCCGAGATGTCGAAGCCGGTGAAGCGGCTTTGGGGGAGCTGCGCGGCCAGCTGCACCAGCACCTCGCCGCTGCCGCAGCCCACTTCCCCAACGGTGGCCGTGGGCACGGTGTTGCGGCGCAGCAGCCGCAAGATTCGTTCGGCTTTAAACGGCGCGTCTTCCTCGTGCCAGGTCGGGTTGTTGGCCAGGTAGGTGCGGTCGTTGTAAATATCCTGCATGGCGCAGCGCGGAAAGAAAGGACAGGAGGGAAGCCCGCAAACTTAACAAGGCCGCGCCGGCCGGCGTCGCTGCCCGCCCGCTGGCGCCCGGCTACTTTTTGCTGCCAGTGGCCTGCTGCTCGGCTTTTATCCGCTGGGCCACCTCCACCATGGGGGCCACCCAGATTTCCTTTTCGTGGGCCTTGAGGTAGCGCAGCAGCTGCCGGTGCGCCGGCAGCGACACGTTCAGCGAGTGCCCGCCGCCCACGCCGTGAAACAGAAACACCAGCAGGGTGTGCGAGGCCTGGGCCTGTTTCACGAGGTCGATGAGGTACTGGCCGTTCTGCCCGTTGATGGAGTAGGCATCCACGTTGTCGAGCGCCACCTGGGCGGCCGGCTTCAGGCCCGGCGTCACGCCGCGGGCGGCCACGAAGTCGTTTTTCAGCTGCTCGTAAAACATCACGCCGCCAATCTGCCGGTCGCCGCAGGGGTAGGCGAAGGTGCGCGCGGTTTTGCCGTCGATGGCCGTGAGCAAGGTGTTGTTGGCGCGCACCTCGTCCACGGCGCGGCCCACGGTGTATTTGCTCAGGTCGTGGTCGGGCGTCACGAAGCCGCGGCCCGGCAGGCTGCCGTCGCAGGGATGAAACAGGGCGTGGTTGCCCAGCTCGTGGCCGCGCTTGGCGGCCTGGCGCCATTCGGGCAGGCGGCGCGTCACCACCGGCGACGAGCCGATGAGGTAGAACGTGCCCCGGAATTTGGCCGAATCCAGCGCCGGCACCACGTTGTCGAGGTCCACGTCGATGGCGTCGTCGTAGGTCAGCACCACGGCGCACTGCTTGTTGTTCCAGGCGGGGCTGGTGGTTTGGGCCCGCAGCGTGGCGGGCGCGGCCAACGCCAGCAGCCCCAGGGCCAGCGCAATCGTATCGATAGGTTTCAGCATAAGACAGAAATGGCCGAAAGCATCGGTGCTTTCGGCCATTCACTTGCAAGTTTAGCACCGGCGGCGTCTTTATTGGCTAACCAGCTTCCAAAAGCAACAGCCTCATTTCATTTCTTCCACTTCCACGCGGCGGTTGCGGGCGTCGGGCGACGGGAACAGGGGGCGCGAGTCGCCGTAGCCCACCGTGCCGATGCGCTCCGGGGCGATGCCGGCTTTCACCAGGCATGCCTTCACGGCCTCGGCGCGCTGCTCCGAAAGCACCTGGTTTTTGTCGGGTTCGCCCACGCGGTCGGCGTGGCCCAGCACGCGCACCTTCACCGCGGGCCGGGCCCTGAGCTCGGCAGCCAATTGCTCCAGGGCCGGGCCCGATTCGGGCAGCAGCTCCGGCTTGCCCACCCGAAACAGCACCGTGGGCAGCACCACGGGCTTGTCGGTGAGCAGGGGCGCGGAGGCCGGCCGGGCCGTGTCGGGCGGCGCCACGGTGGGGGCGGGCGCGGGCGCCGCCACCGGCGGGGCAGGCGCCGGCGTTTTGGGCGCCTTGCCTTTTACCGTGATGGTGATGGGCACCACCGCGCTCTGGCTGGTGGGGTAGTAGCCCTGGGTGAGGTAGAAAGTGGTGGTTTTGGTGAGCTTGGTGCGGTAGGTGTTGCCCGTGTTCACGGGCTGCTTCAGGTCGGCGTCGGCGTACCACAGCACGTTGCGCCCCGAGACGCGGATGCTGCTCTCGACGCCGGCCGGCACCGTGGCCGCCGACTTCAGCTTCACGCGGTAGAGGGTGAGCGTGCCCACGTCGCAGGAGCCCACGGGCCGGTAGGTGGCGTGGCCCGTCAGCTTCTCGAGCGCCGCGTCGTAGGTGAAGGTGATGGAGCCATCGCACCAGAAGTTGAAGGGCGTGCGGCCGGTTTCGCTGAGCTTGTCGCCGTGGTCGAGCTTGAGGCCGGTGGCCGTGCGCGCGCCCCTCATCTGAAAGGTGACCGAAACGGCCGGGTTGCCGCCCACTTCCTGGTACAATACGCCAAAAACGGCGTTGCTCTTGCTGTGTTGAAGCCGTAGGAGCGCCGGCCAATAGGCACCCGGCTCGCCGGTTTCGGCTTCTACGCCCTGCCATACGCCCGTCAGGGATTGGGCTTGCACGGGGCCGGCCAGCAGCAGGGCCCCGATGCCATACTGAATGCTGCGTCTCATGGGCGCGAAAATAGGCGCCTGCTAGGAGTTTTCGAAGGCAACGGGCTACTGGCCGGCCCCAAACTGCTTGTTCACTTTCTTCAGGAGCATGCCCACGATGCCTTTATAATAGTAGAGGTAGTTCTCGTTGAATTCCTCAAACACGTACACGCTGTTATTGTCCAGGTTCAGCACGTACAGGTCCGACAGGCGCACATCGGAGCTTTTGCCACCGGAGGCATTCACGTCGATATCGTGCCGGGAAAGGTCGTAGAACCGGTTGAACCCGTCGAAAAACAGTTCGTAACGGTAGCCCCGGGTGCGGTAGTACTGGGCCGAGTCCTGCGTGGTGATGCGGTGCTTGTAGGGGTACTTCTGTGCGGCGGCCAGCAACTGCTCGTTGGCGGCAGCAAACTTGTCGTTGTGCGTCTTGCGGTAGCGAAACACCTGCGCGGGCACGTTGTCGGGCCGTTTCGGCGGCACATCGGCCGCCGTGTAGCGGATGAACAGCAGGCCCGCGGTTGGCAAATCTGCGGGCAGCTCGCCCCTGAAAATGCGGTAGTTGGCAACCGTGCGCGTGATGGTGGTATCCAGGGGTGCCGCGGTTTGCGCCCAGGCCGGGGTCAGAAGCCCGAACGCAACCAGCAGCGTGGCCGGCAGAAATTTCTTCATCAAACAATAAAACAGCCTGCCGATATGCCGACGAGGGGGCCAAAAATAAGCAGGCCACCCCAATGGCTACTTACCCCAGATAGGTCATGTCTTCGGCGCTCAATTGAATTTCGGCGGCTTTTAGATTCTCCCGCAGGTGCGCCAGCGACGACGTGCCCGGAATGGGCAGAATCCAGGGGGAGCGGTGCAACAGCCAGGCAATGTTCAGCTGTGCTTCCGACACGCGGTACTTCTGCGCCAGTTCGGCCAGCTTGTTGCCGGCCTTGGGCAAGCCGTGGATGAGCGAGAAAAACGGAATGAGCGGAATGCCGTGCTGCTCGCAGAGGTCCAGCACTTCCTCGCCGCCGGGGTTGGCGCCGTGGGGCAGCTGCACGGTGGTGCGCTGGGCGTAGCTGTACATGTTTTCGACGGTGGCAATGGGACCCAGCTGCAGGCCGGCTTCCAGCTCTTCGCGGGTCACGTTGCTCAGGCCCACGTGCAGGATTTTGCCCTCGCGCTGCAACTCAAACATGGCGCCCAGCTGCTCGGCCAGGGGCACCGGGCCGTGGCCCATCAGCCGCAGGTGCACCAGCTGAATCTGCTCCTGCCGAAGGGTGCGCAGGTTGTTGTCGATGCTGGTGCGCAGGTTATCGGGGGTGTTGAAGGGCACCCAGCTTTTGTCGGGCCGGCGGGTGGCGCCCACCTTGGTGCAGATAACCAGCCCGGCCGGGTAGGGGTGCAGGGCTTCCTGAATAAGGCGGTTGGTCACGTCCTCGCCGTAGTAGTCGGCGGTGTCGAGGAAATTCACGCCGCTGGCCACGGCAGTTTTCAGGATTTCCAGCGCCTCGGGGCGGTTGGCGGGCTCGCCCCAGATGTCGGGGCCGGTGAGGCGCATGGTGCCGTAGCCGAGGCGGTTGACGGTGAGCGGGTGGGCGGAGTGGGCGGCAATGGTGATGGTCATGCGGAAAGGGGAGTTGATGAAATAGCGGTAATTGTAAAAGCAACTTGCTGCCTCGTGGGTTATGTGGCGCCCCAGCAGTCCATGGCCCCGAATGCCTTACGGGCAACGCGGTGGGCACGTGTCACTACTTCAGCACCTCCACTTCAACCCGTCGGTTGCGCAAGTCGGGGCTGGGGTAGCGCAGGCGGCTATGGCCGTAGCCAATGGTTTCCAGCCGAGCTGCCGCCACGCCGACGCCCAGTAAATAACGCTGGACGGCCTCTGCCCGCTGCTCCGACAGCAGCAGATTTTTCGTGGCGTCGCCAATTTGGTCGGTGTGGCCGGCAATGCGCAGCCGGAGCTTGGGATGAGCCCGCAGTTCCTGCAGCAGCTGCAAGAGCGTGGGCTCCGACACCGGTAGCAGCTCGGCGGTGCCGGTGCGAAACAATACGTCGGGCAGGGCCACCGGGGCGGCAATTTGCAGCAGGGGCGCCGCTGCCCGTTGTGGCTTCCGCGCGGCCAATGCCGGGCCCACCCGCACCGTCACGGGCACCGGGCCGCTTTTGTGCGACGGGTAAAAGCCCTGCGTGATGTAAAACGTGGTGGTTGTCGTTAGACGCGTGCGGAAGCTATTGCCCTTGGCTACTTGGTGCTGCAGGGCGCGGTCCGAAAACCAGACCACCTCCCGACCCGAAATCCGCAGCGTACTCCAACTCCCGGCCGGAACTTGGGCCGCCGACTTCAACTTCACCCGAAACAGGTCAAAACTGCTCGTGCTGCAGTCGTTGACGGGGCGAAAAGTGGAACGGGCACTCAGCCGCTCTTCCGCGGCGTTGTAGGTGCAGTCGAGGTAGCCTTGGCACCACGACGCATACCCTTGGCCGGTTTGGTACAGGATTTTGCTTTGGTCGAGCCGAATGCGGGCGCCGCTGTGTTGGCCATTTATCAGGAAGCGGACAATATTGGTGGGGTTCATGCCGCCTTCCTGCTCCAGGGTGCCGGCAATTATGCCCCCTTTGCCTTCGGTAATGGTCAGTACCGCCGGCCAATAGTCGGCTCGGGGCAGGTGCACTTCCACTCCTTGCCAAGTGCCCGATAAGTCTTGCCCTTGGCTGGCCCGTGCCATGGCCAGCGCTAACGTGAGGAAGAGAACCCGGCTTTGCATGCACAAATATGCGGCGCCAAGTATGCGGCGCCAAGGACGGAGGTGGCCCTGCGTGAGGAGAAACCAGGCTGATGGCAGCTTCGCAAAACCGCTTTAAGTATTGTGCTGCCAGTGCCAATTATTCTCCCCCAATAGCAGCGGGCGGTTGGGTAGCGGTGAGGGTAGCCCCCACGCTGGCGGCCACAATGAATACCACCGCCAGCCATTGCCCCAAGGTGAGCCGTTCGCCCAGCAGCAACCAGCCCGAAATAGCCGCTGCCACCGGCTCCAGGCTCATCAGGATGCTGAACGTGCGCGTCGGCAGCGTTCGGAGGGCCTGCATTTCCAGCGTGAATGGGAGCACGCTGGAAAACACCGCCAGCAAGGCCCCCAGCAGCAGCAAGTGCGGCGTAAACGCCAGCAAACTGCCGCTGGCCACTCCAAACGGCAGCACCGGCACCACGGCAAACAGCATGCCCACGGCCACGGCCTGCGCCCCCGGCAGCACGGCGGCGGTGCGCTGGCCCAGCACGATGTAGACGGTCCAGCACCCGCCCGCGGCCAGGGCAAAACCCATCCCCAGGAGGTCGACCCCGGAGCCGCTCCACGGGGCTATCAGGGCAATGCCGGCCGCGGCCAGCACCGCCCACGCCACATCTACCCAGCGGCGCGCCCCCGCCAGGGCCAGGCCCAGCGGCCCCACAAATTCCAGCGTGACGGCCAGCCCCAGCGGTACCCGCGCCAGCGCGCAGTAAAACAGGAAGTTCATGGCGCCCAATGCCAGCCCGTATGGCACCACGGCCCGCCACTGTGCGCCGCTCAGCCGTCCCAGTCGGGGGCGCACCACCGCCAGTAGCACCAGCGCCGACAGCCCAATGCGCGCACTGGCCGTGCCCGCCGCGCCGAGCACCGGAAACAGCCCTTTGGCAATGGCCGCCCCGCCCTGCACGCTGACGATGGAAAGCAGCACGGCCGGCACGGCAGGCAGGGCAAAGCGCGAAGAAGTAGGCATAAACCGAATATGAAAGCCGCAGTGGCAAAAACTACCCCAGCCGCTCCTGAAACGCCTGGAGGAAAAGTCCTACGTGGTAGCCATCGGCCAGGCCGTGGTGCACGTTGACGGACACGGGCATGAGCGTGGCGCCGCCCTCGGTATAGGTTTGGCCCACCGAAATCTTGGGGCAGCTGTCGGGGTGGCCGAAACTGCGGGCGTGCGTCAGGCCGGTGAAGCGCACCCACGGAATGGCCGAAAAATGGATGACGTCGGGCCGGCCGGTTTGCTCGTTCAGGCGCAGGCCCGGGCCGGCTTGCACGGCCGCAATTTCGGCGTTGGCCGCGGGCAGGAAGTCGGCCAGCTCGGGGTGGTGCTCCATAAAGGAAAACCCAAAGGTGTTATCGGTCCGCCCGATGGTGGCCGAGGCGTGAATGCGGTCGTAGCAGACCACCTGGCCGTCCTCGATGCGGTAGCGGAAGGCCTCCACCTGGTTCACGGCGTGCAGGGCCGCGTGCAGGTAATACAGGAAAAACGGCACGCCCAGTCGCTTGGCCTCGGCCAGGGCGCGGGTACAGTCGACGGTGGCCACCAGGCCGAAAAAGGGCTCTTCGAACGCGGAAAAAAAGGCAAAATGCTCGCGCCGGTTCCAGGTAGAGAGGTCAAGGAAGTGCTTCATGGGCCGGCAAAGGTCGGGGATTCTGGCCGGGGGAGCCACCCTGCGCCCCACAGAAAGCCGTTGCGCCCCGAGCGAAGCCCGGCAACGGCCTTACGCCACGCGGATTACCACCTTGCCTTTGGCCCGCCCGGTTTCGAGGTATGCTATGGCCTCTTTGGTGGCTTCGAAGGGAAACACCCGGTCTATCACCGGGCGCACGGTGCCGGCGTCTACGAGGGCGCTCAGCTCGCGCAGCTCCGGGCCGCTGGGGTGCATCAGCAGGAAAGAGTAGCTCGCGTGGTGCTGTTTCGCGAGTCGGCGCACGCGGAAGCTCAGCAGCCACAAGGCCTGTTGCATAAACCAGTTCATGCCCTGGTCTTTGGCAAATTGCGGGTCAGGCGGCCCGGTCACCGACACCACTTTGCCGCCGGGTTTCAGCACCTGAAACGACTTGTTGAGCGCGGCTCCGCCCAGCGTATCCAGCACGAGGTCAAACCCGTTTAGCACGGTTTCGAAGGCCTGTTTCTTGTAGTCAATCACCTGGTCGGCGCCCAGGCCTTGCACCCATTCCACGTTGGGCGTGCTGGTGGTGGTCGCCACGTGGGCCCCCCAGTGCTTCGCCAGCTGAATGGCCATCGTACCGACGCCCCCCGAGCCCGCGTGGATGAGCACCCGCTGCCCGGGCTGTAGCTGGCCCACTTCGCGCAGCGCCTGCCAGGCCGTGAGTGCCACCAGCGGCAAGGCCGCGGCTTCTTCCATGGTGCTGCGGGCGGGCTTGGGGGCCACGGCGCCTGCGTCGACGGCCACGTATTCGGCAAAGGCCCCCATGCGGTCGACGTCGACGCGGGCATACACTTCGTCGCCGGGCCTAAACTGCGTCACGCTGCTGCCAACCTTGGCCACCACGCCGGCCGCGTCGTTGCCCAAAATGTGAGGGAACCGCAGGGGCAAGGCCAGCCTGAGCTGCCCGTCCCTGATTTTAAAATCGACCGGGTTGACGCTCGTCGCTTTGATTTGAATCAGCACATCGTTCGGCTTCACCAGCGGCTCTGGCAGGTCCACCGCCTGAATCTCCTTGTTGCTCCCGTAGCGAGTTAGTACGTAGGCTTTCATTCGACTTGCGCTAAAGTGGGGGGCCTGCCACGCCGACGCCGGCGGTGGTTTCCACAAGGTAGGGCATAAGCGCTTGCCAGGTAATGCTTTGTGCAAACAAGCGCCAAACCCGGCCCGGGCGGCGAAGGCGGGGCCTGTTCGTCAATCCACCTCGGGCTGAATGCCCTGGCGGCTTCTTTTTAGCACCGGCAATTTGGCTTTGCCCTTGGCCCGGCCTTTCCGGAAGGTGATGGTCCAGATGCTGTCGTAGTCGTCGTCGGGCCATTCCAGGGGGCCGGCAATGCCCAGGGCTTCGGCAATTCTCACAATGTTGTGGTGCTCCCACACCAGCAGCACGGTGCCGCGGTGCCGCCGCAGCTCCTTCACCAGGCCCTTCACTTCGTCGGGCGCGTAGTCGCTGTTGATGGTCAGGTTGTGCTGCACGGCGTAGGGCAGCACGGTTTGCATCATGCGCACGCGGGTGGTTTCCTCCTTGTCGGTGCCGATGCAGGGCACATAGGTGAAATTCGGGGGCTGGGGCATGAGGTTGTTGAGCACCTCGGGCAGCGCCAGGGCCCGGGCCAGTCCTTCGGCCGAAAGGTTATCGCCTTCGGTGGGCTTTTCGCCGTGCCGAATGATGACAATCCGAAGCAAGGGGCCTTTGGGACGCGGTGGCGCTTTGGGGTGCACCGGATTGAGATGATACAGCAGAAACAGCTTGGCCCTGTCTAGTTCGGTGAAATGATTTATCATAAGGCAAAGGCAGGAATAAGCGGCCGGCTTCAGGGAAGGAATGTCCAACCCGGCCACAACACAGCTGCGGCATACTAACCCGGCCAGCGTAGGGTTGCAAACGGTCGGTGAGTATGCCCCGCCCGCCGCGCCAGATACGGTACGATAGGAGCTAGTAGCGATACGATAGACGCCCGCGCGTCTCCGCTACCTAATGTGCCTCCACGCCGCCCCCGCCCGGCCCCCAGCGCCCGCCCCCGTGCCCCCGGCGCCTCTTAGAGCCGCTGAGGAAGCTGGGTGTGTCTTGGGTTACTATTCAAATTTCAAAAACTTCTTGCCATTCCATCTGAATAAAGAAGGAGAAACTTGGTATGAACCTGAGTCATAAGATTGCTGAGCTTCGGCTTTCAGCCATTTGAGATTAGCCTTGTCTTTACTCCCAGTAACGAGCAACATATCTCGATTAGGAATTGCAACAACTATGTCTCCTTTTACCTCAAAATTATTCTGTAACCAAATGAAGTTTAGTAAAATTAAACTTGCTTCATAGTCGCCACCGGCTGTTACCATATACCTCCCATTATCCCCTGTTTTCTCAATATTAGGCAGTTTTCTTTCTAAGTTAGTCAGTGCTATTTCCTGTACTGAATCCTGACTGATGTTTAGCTTTTGAAAATTCTCTTGAGTAAAGTAGTGGATGCCGTGTTCCTTATCTTCTGCAAAAACGATTAATAGTTTATCGTTGTATTGCTGATAAACAACAGTAGGTTTTATGGAGTCACTAGCTTCTCCTAATTGGCCAATATCGTTAAGAAAGCTGGTGGGTTTAATCACGGGAATGATGTTATTAACATCTACTGCTTCGCTTTCTTGATATAGCTCATGAGCTGTCTGTGAGAACTTCTTTAGTATTTGTTCAATTGAATCAGGTTCTAAAGTGTATTCTCGATATGCATTATCAGGAAAATGTCTATAGTCTTTGCCTTTATACTTGGCTGTAATTCCTAAATCAGGAGAAAGACTGTAGACGACTCCTGGATTGTCCTTTTTAAGCATCAATAAATATTCTTCCGCAAACTCCTTTTCTGTCAGCATTTCTTTTTTATGAGAGCAAGCACTAAGAACTAATGAAGCGGCAAGTATCCAGTATTTCATTGGGACAAGCATAAAGTAAAAACGGGCTGCTAATTATAGCAGCCCGTCTTTTAATCGGGAAAGTTAACCCCTACATATTCCGCCGGTACTGGCCGCCGACCTCAAACAGCGCGTTCGTAATCTGGCCGAGCGAGCAGAATTTCACCGTTTCCATCAGCTCCTCGAACAGGTTTTCGTTGCGCACGGCCACTTGTTGCAGGCGCTTGAGGCGGGTTTCGGTCTGGTCGGCGTTGCGGGCGTGCAGGATGTTGAGCATCTCGATTTGGTACTGCTTTTCCTCCTCTGTGGCCCGGATAACTTCGGCCGGCACCACCGTGGGCGAGCCCTTCGACGAGAGGAAGGTATTCACGCCGATGATGGGGTACTCGCCGGTGTGCTTCAGCATCTCGTAGTGCATGCTTTCCTCCTGGATTTTGCCGCGCTGGTACATGGTTTCCATGGCCCCGAGCACGCCGCCGCGCTCCGTGATGCGGTCGAATTCGAGCAGCACCGCCTCTTCCACCAGGTCGGTCAGCTCCTCGATGATGAAGGAGCCTTGCAGCGGGTTTTCGTTTTTGGCCAGCCCCAGCTCGCGGTTGATGATGAGCTGAATGGCCATGGCCCGGCGCACCGATTCTTCGGTGGGCGTGGTGATGGCCTCGTCGTAGGCGTTGGTGTGCAAGCTGTTGCAGTTGTCGTAGATGGCGTACAGGGCCTGCAACGTGGTGCGGATGTCGTTGAAGTCGATTTCCTGGGCGTGCAGGCTGCGGCCCGAGGTCTGGATGTGGTACTTCAGCATCTGGCTGCGGGCGTCGGCGCCGTACTTCAGCTTCATGGCCTTGGCCCAGATGCGGCGCGCCACCCGCCCAATCACGGCGTACTCCGGGTCGATGCCGTTGGAGAAGAAGAAGCTCAGGTTCGGCGCGAAGTCGTTCACGCTCATGCCCCGGCTCACGTAGTATTCCACAAACGTGAAGCCGTTGCTCAGCGTCAGGGCCAGCTGCGTAATCGGGTTGGCGCCCGCCTCGGCAATGTGGTAGCCCGAAATCGACACCGAGTAGAAATTCCGCACCGCGTGCCGGATGAAGTATTCCTGCACGTCGCCCATCAGGCGCAGCGCAAACTCGGTGCTGAAAATGCAGGTGTTCTGGGCCTGGTCTTCCTTCAGAATGTCGGCCTGCACGGTGCCGCGCACCTGCGTCAGCGTTTTGGCCTTGATGGTGGCGTACACATCGGCGGGCAGCACGTCTTCGCCCGTCACGCCGAGCAGCAGCAGGCCCAGGCCGTCGTTGCCGGCCGGCAGCTCGCCCTGGTAGCGGGGGCGGGCCACGTTTTTGGCCTTGTAAATCTGGTCGATTTTGGCTTCCACCTCCGCCTCCAGCCCCTGCTCCTTGATGTAGAGCTCGCACTGCTGGTCGATGGCCGCGTTCATGAAAAACGCCGCCAGCGTGGCCGCCGGCCCGTTGATGGTCATCGACACCGACGTGCTGGGGTTGGCCAGGTTGAAGCCCGAATACAGCTTCTTGGCGTCGTCGAGGCAGCAGATGCTCACGCCCGCGCTGCCGATTTTGCCATAGATGTCGGGCCGCAAATCCGGGTCCTCGCCATACAGCGTCACCGAGTCGAAAGCCGTGCTCAGGCGCTTGGCCGGCAGGCCCATGCTCACATAGTGGAAGCGGCGGTTGGTGCGCTCCGGCCCGCCCTCGCCGGCAAACATGCGCGTGGGGTCTTCGCCTTCGCGCTTGAAGGGGAACACACCGGCCGTGTAGGGGAATTCGCCGGGGAAGTTCTCCTGCATGGCCCAGCGCAGGCGGTCGCCCCAGCCGGTGTAGCGCGGCGTGGCCACCTTCGGAATCATGTTGCCCGACAGCGACTTGGTGTGCGTCTGCACCCGGATTTCCTTGCCCCGCACCGAGTACACGTACTCCGGATTCCGGTAGTTCTGCAAGGTATTTTCCCAGTTTTCCAGAATGGCCTGGCTGTCGGCATCGAGCCGGCGCAGCTGCGTCTGCTTGTTCTTGCCGAATTCCTCCACCATGCTGTCGGAGCTTTTCTTCTCGTCGCGGTAGTGCTCCTCCAGCTTCGCAAACGCCCCGGCTACTTCCGCAATCTGGGCCTGCTCGCGCACGCGCTGGTCGTAGGCGCGGTTCGTCTCCGCAATCTCGGAGAGGTAGCGGGTGCGGTGCGGCGGGATGATGTAAATCTTCTCCGAATCCTCCACCGTCGTTTCCAGCTTCGAGGCGAAGGTGGCGCCGGTCTTGGTTTCCAGCATCTTGAGCACCGCCCGGTACAACCGGTTCATGCCCGGGTCGTTGAACTGCGAGGCGATGGTGCCGAACACCGGCATCTGGTCCGTGGGCGTGTCCCAGAGGCCGTGGTTGCGCTGATACTGCTTGCGCACGTCGCGCAGCGCATCCAGCGCCCCGCGCTTGTCGAACTTGTTCAGCGCAATCACATCGGCGAAATCAAGCATGTCGATTTTCTCCAGCTGCGTAGCCGCGCCGTACTCGGGCGTCATCACATACAGGCTGGCGTCGGAGTGCTCGATGATTTCGGTGTCGGACTGCCCGATGCCCGAAGTCTCCAGAATAATCAAGTCATAATTAGCGGCGCGCACCACGTCCACGGCGTCCTGCACGTAGCGGCTCAGGGCCAGATTGCTCTGGCGCGTGGCCAGGCTGCGCATGTACACCCGCGGCGAGTTGATGGCGTTCATCCGAATCCGGTCACCGAGCAGCGCCCCGCCGGTCTTGCGCTTGCTGGGGTCTACGGAGATGATGGCGATGGTCTTGTCCGGAAAGTCCATCAGAAACCGCCGCACCAGCTCATCCACCAGCGAGGACTTGCCCGCGCCGCCCGTGCCCGTGATGCCAAGAATGGGAGCGGAGTGCCCTACTTTCAGGGATTGGTTCTGGCTGTTTTCGCTCAGCTGAAACTCCTGCACCAGCTGGCCTTTCACCCGCTCAAACTCCTCAGGAAAGTTCTCCGCCGCCGAAATCAAACGCCCAATGCTGCGGGCATCTTTCTCCTGCACGTGGCCCGCCTCACCGTTCAGGTTCTGCCCGGTCGGAAAGTCCGCACTTTGCAGCAAGTCATTAATCATGCCCTGCAAGCCCATCGCGCGGCCATCGTCCGGCGAGTAGATGCGCGTGATGCCATAGCCCATCAGCTCTTCAATTTCGGTGGGCAGAATCACGCCGCCGCCGCCGCCGAAGATTTTGATGTGGCCCGCGCCGCGCTCCTTCAGCAGGTCGTGCATGTACTTGAAGTACTCGTTGTGTCCGCCTTGGTAGCTGGTGATGGCAATGGCCTGGGCGTCTTCCTGAATGGCGCAGTCCACGATTTCCTGCACCGAGCGGTTGTGTCCGAGGTGAATCACTTCCGCGCCGCTGCTCTGAATAATGCGGCGCATGATGTTAATGGCCGCGTCGTGGCCGTCAAACAAAGCGGCGGCGGTGACGATGCGAACGTGGTTCTTCGGTTTGTAGGGCGCGGTGGGAGCGGGGTGCATAGTTGGGAGTCTAATTGGTGCGCGAAGGTACGAAAAACGCCCCGGCGGGGTGGCCGGGGCGTTTCAATTCAGCAAAAGAAGCAAGGTTCGTTACTGCCCCTGAATGGCATTCACGCCGGCCTGGGCGACGGCGTGGTCGTCTTCCACGGTGCTGCCCGACACGCCGATGGCGCCAATGACGCGGTTGCCCGAATCCATGATGGGAATGCCGCCGGGGAAGCTGATGAGGCCGCCGTTGGAGTGCTCAATGTTGTAGAGCGGGCCGCCGGGCTGGGCCAGTTTGCCGATTTCGCCAGTGGGCATGTCGAAGAAGCGCGCCGTCTTGGCCTTCTTGATGGAAATATCCAGCGAGCCCAGCCAGGCGTCGTCCATCCGGGCGAAGGCGGTGAGGTTAGCACCGGCATCCACCACGGCAATGTTCATTTTGACGCCCATGTCAAGGGCTTTCTGGTGCGCGGCCTTGAGGGCAGCCTGAGCTTGTTCGAGAGTGATACCCATGGGAAGGAAAGGAGTTATGGTGGTTTGGCGCTTGGCAACATTGCCAGCCCCGGGTTCCCAACCACTGCTGCCGTGGAATGTTCCAGCCAGCTTTACACTCACGGTTACATAATGGGCACCGGCGGACTCAGGGCTACCCGCCAGGCCACGGCCCCCAACACCGCCAGCAACACAATGCCCCAGGCTATGTGCGAGGGCTGGGCGCGCTTCACAGTGGAATCGAATGGGTCGTTGACGCAGCCCAGAATGAGCGGAAATATCAGCAGGCCCATCATCAGCAGGTGCAGGGCTTCGTGCATGGAAAAATACGGCAGTTTGGAGAGGCCAATGAACACACCGCCGCCCACCCAGGGCCACATCAGCGTGTAAATGACCATGCGCTTGCGATTGGTAAACTTCATCACCGTGTGCGAGTCGTGGGCTTGCAGAAACGCCACCGAGCCCAGGTGGCCCATACCCAGCTGAATGAGGCCCGCCACCAGCGCTACCACCACGTCGGCGGCATTGCCCATGCGCAGCAGCCAGTCCGTGACGTACCAGGAGCCCTCTTGGCGCAGCGAGTCGGCGAGCAAAGCGCCAAAAATGGCGTTGCAGGCATGAAACGCCACCCACAGCAGCAGCAGCTTAAACAGGCCGGGGTGGGCGCGCTCGCGCTTCCAGTACCACCAAAACGCCGCCACTCCAATGAAAAAGCACACCAGGGGCCCAATGCCGTACACGCCTAGCACGGCCAGCTGCCACCACTCGCGGTCGGCAAGCGTGTACACGATGCGGCTGGGGTCCCAAAATCCGCGGATGCTGAGCAGGCGCGACATGGCCACTTTGCTCCCTTGGTGCGCGGCCCACACTCCGTAGTACGCCAACACATAAATGGCAGTGCTGTTGAGCGCGGCAATGAGGAACTTCTGCCGCGAGTTTTCGGCGGAAACGGGGGAAAGCGTAGCGGTTTGCGGTTGCATAGGCGACTGGCAATAAGTGTTTATTAGCAGGTAATCGACAAAACTACGGCGCTTGGGGCACTTATACTACCCGGCCGGCCGCAGCCTTTGGGGCCGCCAACTGGCTTTTGCGCCCCATGTTTCGTACCTTCGTGCTCTGAAAAACCGCCCTCTGTGAAGAATATCCGCAATTTTTGCATCATTGCCCACATCGACCACGGCAAAAGCACCCTGGCCGACCGCCTGCTGGAGTTTACCAGCACGGTAGCCAAGCGCGACATGCAGGCCCAGCTGCTCGACAACATGGACCTGGAGCGTGAGCGCGGCATCACCATCAAGAGCCACGCCATTCAGATGCAGTACCCCTACAAAGGGGAAATCTACACGCTGAACCTGATTGACACGCCCGGCCACGTCGACTTTAGCTACGAAGTGAGCCGCAGCATCGCCGCCTGCGAAGGCGCCCTGCTCATCGTCGACGCCTCCCAGGGTATTGAGGCCCAGACCATTTCCAACCTCTACCTCGCCATCGGGGCCGATTTGGAAATCATTCCCGTGCTCAACAAAATCGACCTCCCGCACGCCATGCCGGAGGAGGTGACCGACGAAATCGTGGACCTCATCGGCTGCAAGCCCGAGGACATCATCCACGCCTCGGGCAAGGCCGGCATCGGCATCGAAGCCATCCTGAACGCCATCTGCGAGCGGGTGCCCGCCCCCAAAGGCGACCCGGAAGGCCCCCTGCAGGCCCTGATTTTTGACTCTGTTTTCAACTCCTACCGCGGCATCGAAGTACTGTTCCGCATCAAAAACGGCACCATGAAAAAGGGCGACAAGCTCCGCTTCATGGCCACCGGCAAGGAGTACGGCGCCGACGAAATCGGCATCCTGGGCCTGAACCAGGAGCCGCGCCAGGAAATCAGCGCCGGCAACGTGGGCTACCTCATCTCGGGCATCAAGGAAGCCCGCGAGGTGAAGGTGGGCGACACCATCACGCACGTGCACCGGCCCACACCCGAAGCCATCCAGGGCTTCGCCGACGTGAAGCCGATGGTATTCGCCGGTATCTACCCGGTCGATACCACCGAGTACGAAGAGCTGCGCTCCAGCATGGAAAAGCTGCAGCTCAACGACGCCTCCCTGGTGTGGGAACCCGAAACCTCGGTGGCCCTGGGCTTCGGCTTTCGTTGCGGCTTCCTGGGCATGTTGCACATGGAAATCGTGCAGGAGCGCCTGGAGCGCGAGTTCAACATGACGGTCATCACCACGGTGCCGAGCGTGCAGTTCCACGCCACCGGCACCAAAGACCAACTGCTGACCATCAACGCGCCGAGCGAAATGCCCGAGCCGAACCTGATTAAGCACATCGAGGAGCCCTACATCAAAGCCCAGATTATCACGGCTTCGGAATATGTGGGTGCCATCATCACACTGTGCATGGACAAGCGCGGCATCATCAAGGGCCAGAGCTACCTGACCTCCGAGCGGGTGGAGATGAGCTTCGAGCTGCCACTGTCGGAAATTGTGTTTGACTTTTTTGATAAGCTCAAGTCCATCAGCCGTGGCTACGCCTCGCTCGACTACGAGCTGATTGGCTTCCGCGAGTCCGACATGGTGAAGCTCGACGTGATGCTGAACGGCGAGAAGGTGGACGCCCTCTCGGCCATCGTGCACCGCTCCAAGAGCTACGAGTGGGGCAAGCGCCTCTGCGAGAAGCTGCGCGAGCTGCTGCCCCGCCAGATGTTCGACATCGCCATTCAGGCCAGCATCGGTCAGAAAATCATTGCCCGCGAAACCGTGAAAGCCCTGCGCAAAAACGTAATCGCGAAGTGCTACGGTGGCGACATCAGCCGCAAGCGCAAGCTGCTCGAAAAGCAGAAAGAAGGCAAGAAGCGGATGCGCTCGGTGGGTTCGGTCGAGATTCCGCAAGAAGCCTTCCTGGCGGTTTTGAAAATCGATTGATTTAAAAAAAGCGGCTTTCGGGCCGCTTTTTTGTTTTGTCATCCTGTGCGCAGCGAAGGACCTTATCACGGCTGCCTACTCGGGATTTCATTTAATTGAGCGGCGCGGACGTGATGAGGTCCTTCGCTGCGCTCAGGATGACCGGTAAACCATGAGCCTAACCACCACCTCCAACCTCATCGACGGCAAGCAAACCGCCGAAGACATCAAAGCCGAAATCGCCGCCGAAGTAGCCACCATGAAAGTGGCCGGTAAAAAGGTGCCCCACCTGGCGGCCATTCTCGTGGGCCACGACGGCGGCTCCGAAACCTATGTGCGCAACAAGGTGCTGGCCTGCGAGCGGGTGGGGTTTGCCTCTACGCTGCTGCGCTACGAAGACGACATTACGGAAGCCGAATTGTTGGCCAAAGTCGACGAGCTGAACCACGACCCGGAAATCGACGGCTTCATTGTGCAGCTGCCGCTGCCCAAGCACATCGACCCCGAAAAAGTCATCGAAGCCATTCGGCCCGAGAAGGACGTCGACGGCTTTCACCCCATGAACATCGGCCGCATGGTGGCCGGCCTGCCCGCGCTACTGCCCGCCACGCCGTCCGGCATTGTGGAGCTGCTGGCCCGCCAAGGTATCAAAACCAGCGGCAAGCACTGCGTGGTGATTGGACGTTCCAACATTGTGGGAACACCAGTTAGTATCTTGTTGGCTAAGAACTTGGATACGGCGAACTGCACCGTTACTTTATGTCATTCGCGGACGCAGAACCTGGCTGAAATCTGCCGCACGGCCGACATCGTGGTGGCCGCCATTGGCCGGCCGGAGTTCGTGACCGGCGACATGGTGCGGCCCGGCGCCGTGGTCATCGACGTGGGCACCACCCGCGTGGCCGACGCGACCAAGAAGAGCGGCTACGTGCTCAAAGGCGATGTGAACTTTGCCGAGGTGGCGCCTTTGGCATCGGCTATTACGCCGGTGCCCGGCGGTGTGGGTCCTATGACCATCGCCATGCTTTTGTTGAACACGCTCCGCGCGGCAAAGGGCGAAATTTACCCCCGGTAGGCGGCTGATTTTTTGGAATATTAGGTTATAGTGGGCCGAACCTGTACTTTTAAAGTCCGGCCATGGAACAGTGCGTCCCATTGCCAGCGTTACGGCTGTTCGGCATTCCGGCACCCGCATTAGTATGATACCTGTGACTTTACTTTCTTCTGAAATAATTGCACCATTTGGTGAAGATGCTGGTTTGCCCAGTGGCGCCCTGCTGCCGGTGATGGAGCAGTTTTATACCATTCAAGGCGAGGGATATAACACGGGCCGGGCCGCCTATTTTATTCGCCTGGGCGGCTGCGATGTGGGCTGCCACTGGTGCGACGTGAAAGAGTCGTGGGACGCCGACGCTCACCCGCGGCAGTCGGTGGCCCAGTTGGTGGAAGCCGTTTTGGAGCACCCGGGCCGCAACGTCGTCATCACCGGCGGCGAACCTCTGATGCACGACCTGGGCCCGCTCACGGCCGCACTGCAGGCCGCCGGCTGCCGCACCTGGATAGAAACCTCCGGCGCGCATCCGCTTTCCGGCTCTTGGGACTGGGTGTGCGTGTCGCCAAAAAAATTCAAGGCCCCGCTGCCGGAAGTGCTGGCGGCAGCGCATGAGTTGAAGGTGATAGTGTTCAACGGCACCGATTTTGCCTGGGCCGAAGAGCACGCCGCGCAGGTTCCCGGCACCGCCCGCTTATACTTACAGCCCGAATGGAGCCGTGCCGCCCGCATGACGCCCGAACTGGTAGAGTATGTGAAGCAACACCCGCAATGGCAGGTGTCGCTTCAAACCCATAAGTATCTTGACATTCCATAGCGTACCCTATGCGTCGCAAAAAAGTGTTGGGGGCATTGCGCCTCGCAGTAATGTGGGCGTTGTGCCTGGGCTCGGCTGAAGTAGCAACCGCCCAACTGCCGCCCAAGGTGCAAACGCCCACCAATACCAAGGCGCGGGCCTTACTGGAAAAAGCGCAGCAGCAAACCAAGGAGCGGGATTTTGTGAAAGCCGTGGAAACCCTCAACCAGCTTAACGAGAAGTTTCCTTCGTTTGGGGAGGCTTTTCTGCTCAAAGGCTCGTTGCTAAAAGCCATGGGCGACAACCGCGGCGCCTTCACGGCCTACCGCAACGGCTTGGCCAGGGTGACACCCGATGCCTCGCACGCCTCGGAGTACCAGCTGCTGGGTGACCTGGCCCTGAGCTACGGCGAGTACCAAACCGGCCTCGACGCCTACCGGCAGCTGATGAAGGTGGCGCCCAAAACCCAGAAAAACCTCGCCAAGTCGCAGCGCCAGCTGCTCACCTGCGAGTTTGCGCTGGAAGCCATGAAGCACCCGCAGGGCGAAGCGCCCGTGGCCCTGTCCGCTCCGCTGAACAGCTTTAAGTTCCAATACTTTCCGGCCCTCACGGCTGATAACCGCTTCCTGCTCTTCACGGGGCGCCCGGCGGCCAGCAGCGGCGAAGACCTGTATGTGAGCCGGCAAAACAAAGACGGCTCGATGGGGGCGCCGGTGCCCATTTCGCCGGCCATCAATTCCAGCTATAACGAAGGGGCGGGTTCGATTTCGGGCGACGGCAAAACCCTAGTGTTTGCTTCGTGCGACCGGCCCAAGGCCATTGGCAACTGCGACCTGTACATTTCGCGCCGCACCGGCAACAACTGGAGCGCCCCGGTCAACCTGGGCATCAACGTGAATTCGACGGAGTGGGATTCGCAGCCCTCACTCTCGGCCGACGGCCGCACCTTGTACTTCACGTCTACTCGCCGCGGTGGGCAGGGCCAGGAAGACATTTACGTGACCACCCTGCAGCCCGATGGCAACTGGAGCGTGGCCCAAAACCTGGGCACCCCCGTGAATACCGCCGGCAAAGACATGGCCCCGTTCATTCATGCCAGCGGTACCACCCTTTATTATGTGACCGACGGGCTGGTGGGCATGGGCGGGCTCGACGTGTTTCGGTGCGAAAAAAGCGCCGTCGGCGCCTGGAGCGAACCTCGCAACCTGGGCTACCCGCTCAACACTTTCGAAAACGAGGCCTCGCTGTTCATCACCTCCGACAACCAAAAGGGATTTTGCTCGCGCAGCCGTGCTACCGAAGAGCCTTCCGGTGGCTACCGACTGGCGCGGGAGCGGCCCGTGGAGCTGTTCAGCTTTGCCGTGCCCGCGCCAGTGAAAGCGCGCGAAACCAGTACCTACACGCAGGGTCGGGTGTTCGATGCCAACACCAAGAAACCGCTCAAGGCCGAGGTCAAGCTTTATGACCTGGATACCGACGTGCTGACGCAGTTTGTGACCTCCGACCCAGAATACGGTGACTACACCGTGGTGCTCAACGAAGGCCACCATTACGCCATGTACGCCGCCGCCGACAAATACCTGCTCAAAAGCCTCAGCTTCGACTATTCCGACCAGCACTCCTTCAACCCGCTCACGCTGGACATCTACCTAGAACCCGTGCGGGCCGGCCGCTCCGTGGTGCTGAACAACCTGTTTTTCGACACCAATAAGTACGAGCTCAAGCCGCAGTCGCGCACCGAGCTGAACCGGCTTATCGAGTTTCTGCGCCAGTACCGCGACGTGCAAATTGAGGTATCGGGCTACACCGACAACGTGGGCACGCCCGAATCGAACCTGCAGCTCTCGCAGCGCCGGTCCCAGTCGGTGGTCGATTACCTGTCCGGCCACGGCATCCCGCTCACCCGCTTGCGCTCCAAAGGGTACGGCGAAGGCCATCCGCTGGCTCCGAACGACACCGAAGCCCACCGGCAGCTCAATCGGCGCATAGAACTACACATTCTGTAAGCGCCGCCCGGTCTCGGCCATTGAGTTAAAGCGTTACTGAACAACCGTTATTTCACTTAAAGCAAGGCTTTAAAGAAGTGAAAATTTAATATCATTCGCACCAAAAAAAATATGGCTCGCCCGATAGCGAGCTTTTTTTTTGCCTCATTGCGAAGTTTTTAAAATTGTTATTATGTGTCCAATTATCAGGTGTTTATGATTGTTGATAAAAATGCGGTGATTAAAAAAGTGCCAAAAAAATGTTTTTCGGTGCAAGCGAAAATTCTCATTACGTTTGGTCAGGTCAATCGACGAAGGTTGGCTCTTCACCTTTTCTCCATACCCATTTACCCATGAAAAACCTCTTCCTGGCAACCTGCCTCTCGGCCGGCCTCTATGGCGGCCCGGCTGCCGCCGCCGGCCCGGGCAATGGCTCGTACTCGCAGGCCATGATGACCCGCGCCACCACGCTGACGCGCGCCCTGGCCCGCCACATACATTTCAACGAAGCGCAGTACCTCGCCGTGAAGCAGCTGCACCTGAACATGCTCACCGAGCGCCGCGACCTGGAGATTTTACTCAACGGGGCCAGCGCCGAGGAGCGCGACACGCGCCTGGCCGAAGCCCAGCAGCGCTACGAGTTTGAGCTGGCCGCCCTGCTGCAGCCCCAGCAGCTGATGGCTTACCAGTCGCTGCGCAACAACTTCACCGCGCACCGCCTCAAGTAAGCTTTTGGCTACAGCTCCGCTGCGACTGGCAGCGGGGCTGCGGCCCCGCGCGCTCCATGAAACACTTCGAATACCGACTGCTGGACACCGTGAGCGGATTCTTCAGCGGCATCGATTATCAGGAACTCACCAATCACCTGAATGCCTTGGGGCGAGAAGGGTGGGAGGTGGTTTCGGTAGTGGACACCATCTTTACTTCGCACCGAACCCGCGGACTGCTCATTACCCTTAAGCGCGAAATAATGGCTTAACGCAAGCCCTTTGTGGACATTTGAACACAAAAAGCAGAGCCCTGAAACAAATTCGTTTCAGGGCTCTGCTTTTTGTTTATCCAAAAGCCTCTAAGCGCGGGCGCTGAGTTCGACGTAGTCGCGCTCCAGCTCGCCGGTGTAAATCTGACGCGGGCGGCCGATGGGCTCTTTGTTCTCGCGCATCTCTTTCCACTGGGCAATCCAGCCGGGGAGGCGGCCCAGGGCAAACATCACGGTGAACATCTCGGTGGGGATGCCCAGGGCTTTGTAGATGATGCCCGAGTAGAAGTCCACGTTCGGGTACAGCTTGCGGTCGATGAAGTATTGGTCGGTGAGGGCGGCCTGCTCCAGCTCCTGTGCGATTTTCAGCAGGGGGCTGTCTTGCATGCCGAGGGCTTGCAGTACTTCGTCGGCGGCCTTTTTGATGATTTTGGCGCGCGGGTCGAAGTTCTTGTACACGCGGTGGCCAAAGCCCATGAGGCGGAACGAGTCGTTCTTGTCCTTGGCCTTGGCGATGAACTTGCTGGTGTCGCCGCCGTCGGCCTCGATGGCCTCCAGCATCTCAATCACCTCCTGGTTGGCGCCGCCGTGCAGGGGGCCCCACAGGGCGTTGATGCCGGCCGAAACCGAGCCGTAGAGGCTGGCGTTGGCCGAGCCCACGAGGCGCACGGTGCTGGTGGAGCAGTTCTGCTCGTGGTCGGCGTGCAGAATGAGGAGCTTGTTGAGGGCGCTTACCACCACGGGGTTGATTTCATACTTCTCGGTGGGGAAGCTGAACATCATGTAGAGGAAGTTGGCGCAATAGTCCATGTCGTTGCGCGGGTAGTTCAACGGATGGCCCATGTTGTTTTTGTAGGTCCAGGCCGCGATGGTGGGCATCTTCGCCAGCAGGCGAATGATGTTCAGTTCCATCTCCTCGGGGCTGAGGTCGGGCGACACGCTCTGCGGGTAGAAGCCGGTGAGGGCGCAGATGAGCGACGACAGGATGGCCATGGGGTGCGTGGCCGAGGGGAAGCCGTCGAAAATTTTCCGCATGTCCTCGTGCACCAGCGTGTGCTTGGTGATTTGGCCGCTGAAGTTAGCCAGCTCGGCTTCGGTGGGAAGGGCGCCGTAAATCAGCAGGTAGGCCACTTCCAGGAAGCTCGACTTTTCGGCCAGTTGCTCGATGGGGTAGCCGCGGTAGCGCAAAATGCCTTCTTCGCCGTCGAGGAAAGTGATGGCGCTTTTGGTGGCGCCGGTGTTTTTGTAGCCCGAATCGAGGGTCACGTAACCGGTTTGGTCACGTAGCTTGCCGATGTCAAACGCCTTTTCGTGTTCGGTGCCTTCAATGACGGGCAACGTAATGGACTTGCCGTCGAGAATGAGTTCAGCAGATTCTGCCATGGGCGGGAGGAATGGGGAAATAATACGGTGCGAAACTAAGGCATACGCCGTAAGCCGGGAAATTTTGGGGCCAGCCGCCGCGCCATCACTACAACGGAAACCCGCGCAGTGTTTCTAAAATGGCCTCAAAAAAAGCCCTGAGAGCCGATGGCAACGATTGCGAAGATTTCGAGCTGCCAGCGGTTAAAAGGAGATTAAGCCATCCCTCACTTGCCGATGCAGAATTGCGTGAAGATGCTCGTGAGCAAATCTTCGGACGAAATCTCGCCCGTAATCTCGCCCAGCGCGGCCAAGGCATGGCGCAAATCGGCGGCCAGCAGCTCGGTGCCGCGGCCGGTATCGAGGCCGGCCTGCACGGCCGCCAAGTGCGCTGCGGTGGCTTCGAGGGCGCGGGCGTGGCGCACGTTGGTGACGATGGTGGCCGAAGCCGTGTTTTCGAGCGCCGAGCCCCGCACCTGGCGCACCAGCGCTTCCTGCAGCCCCTCCAGGCCCTGGCCTTGCCCGGCCGCCAAGAACACCAGCGGTGTTTCAGGGCCCGCCGCGTCCGGAATCCGAAATGCAGAAGCGAAGGCCGCTTGAGCATCGGGCGCAGCAAGGTCGGTCTTGTTGCCCACGGCCATTACCGGCAGGTCGAGCCCTTGGGTAAGTTCCCTGATTTCAGCCTGCACTTCTTCGGGACCCATCTGGGTCAGGTCGAATAAATAGAGCAGCAGCGCGGCTTTGCTAACCCGCTCGCGGGTGCGGGCCACGCCAATGGCTTCCACTTCATCGGCCGTATCGTCGCGCAGGCCAGCCGTGTCCACGAAGCGGAACCGGAGGCCGTCGATGCTGACTTCGTCCTCAATAAAATCGCGCGTGGTGCCCGGAATGGCCGAGACAATGGCGCGCTCCTCGCGCAGCAAGGCGTTGAGCAGCGTGGACTTGCCGGCGTTGGGCCGGCCCGCAATCACGGCGGTGATGCCGTTTTTGATGACGTTGCCCAACTCAAAGGAGCGCAGCAGGCCGGCTACCACGGCGCGCACTTCGGCCAACAGGTGGGCCAGGCCGGTGCGGTCGGCAAATTCTACGTCTTCTTCGCCAAAGTCCAACTCGAGCTCCAGCAACGCGGCAAACTTTATGAGCCGGCCCCGCAGCTCGCGCAGCTCCTGCGAGAAGCCGCCGCGCAGTTGATTGAGCGCCACGCGGTGGCTCAGGGCCGAGTCGGCGGCGATGAGGTCGGCCACGGCTTCGGCCTGGGCCAGGTCCATGGCGCCGTTCAGAAAAGCGCGCTTGGTGAATTCGCCGGCCTCGGCCAGGCGGGCACCGCGGCGCAGGAGCAGGGCCAGCACCTGGCGCACCACATAGTCGGACCCGTGGCAGCTGATTTCAACCACGTCTTCGCGGGTGAAGGAGCGCGGCGCGCGGTACAGCGCCACCACCACTTCGTCGATAATGCTGCCGCTGTCGGGGTCGCGCAGGGTGCCGTAGTGCAGGGTGTGGCCCGCCGCTTGGGTCAGGTTTTTTTTAGAAAATACGGCGGCCGTGAGGTCCACGGCTGCGTGGCCCGACAACCGCACAACGGCCAGCGCGCCCGCGCCCGGCGGCGTGGACAACGCCACAATGGTATCGGAGAAAAGCGCTTGGGGCACGACAGGTTTTGGTTACGCCGTTACAAACAAATTACGGCTGACTTCGGCTGAAATAAGCGCCGTTCGTTCGCGGTTGATGCGGATTTCAAAGGAGTTATCAAACGCCACCTTATCCAGCACTTCAACCAGCGCGCCGAGCTGCAGACCCACCTTGTCGAGGTATTGCAGGAACGGCGCGGAGGTGTTTTTGACAGCGGCCAGCGTGCCGCGCTCGCTGGCCGCGAGGTCGGCCAGCAAGCGGTGGGCGGGGCGGCGCATGGCCCCGTCTTCGGCCGGGATGGGGTCGCCGTGCGGGTCGAGGGCGGGGTGGCCCAGGAAGGCATCGAGGCGGCGCATGAGCAGCGGCGACTGCACGTGCTCCAGCTCTTCGGCCACTTCGTGCACCTCGTCCCAATTAAAACCGAGCTGCTGCACCAGAAACACTTCCCACAACCGGTGCTTGCGGATGGTGAGCAGGGCCAGCCGCTGGCCCTCGGCCGTGAGCTGCACGCCGCGGTATTTCTCGTAGTTCAGCAGGCCCTTGTCGGCCAGGCGGCGCAGCATGTCGGTCACCGAGGCGGCGCGGGTGGCCAGCGCGGCCGCAATGCGGTTGGTGCTGACACCCGTGGTGTCGGGTTCAGACTCGGCCAGCTTGAAAATGGCTTTAAGGTAATTTTCCTCGGTGTGGCTAGGCATGAACTAAGCTTGCAGCTTGTTAACTACCATTTAATCAGCGCCGAGGCCCAGGTGAAGCCGCTGCCGAAAGCAGCGAGGCACACGAGGTCGCCGCGCTTGATTTTGCCTTCCTGCACGGCTTCGCTCAGGGCGATGGGCACGGAGGCGGCGGTGGTGTTGCCGTAGCGCTGGATGTTGCTGAACACTTTGTCGTCGGTCAGGCCCATTTTCTGCTGCACGTACTGCGTGATGCGCAGGTTGGCCTGGTGCGGGATGAGCATGTTGACGTCCTGCGGCTGGTAGCCGTTCTGGTCCAGCGCCTCTTTGATGACCTGCGGGAAACGCACCACGGCGTGCTTGAACACGTTTTGGCCGTTCATGTAGGGGTAGAGGTCGGCTTGGTTGTCGAGAATGTACTGCACGCGGTTGTCGCGGTTTGAGCCGGGCTCTTTCACGATGAGCTCCTCGGCAAACTCGCCTTGTGAGTGCAGGTGCGTGCTCAGGATGCCCTGGCCTTCGGTGGTGCTGGGGCGCACCACCACGGCGCCGGCGCCATCGCCGAAAATCACCGAGACGCCCCGGCCTTCGGGCGACTTATCGAGGCCCGAGGAGTGGATTTCGGAGCCCACCACCAGCACGGTGTCGTACATGCCGGTGCGCACAAACTGGTCGGCCACCGACAGGGCATATACGAAGCCCGAGCACTGGTTGCGCACGTCGAGCGCGGGGCAATTGTTGGTGATGCCCAGCTCGCGCTGCAGCAGCACGCCTGAGCCCGGAAAGAAATAGTCGGGCGAGAGCGTGGCAAATACTATCATCTGCACGTCGTTGGCGTCCACGCCGGCCATTTCCAGGGCTTTGCGGGCGGCTTTCGCGCCCATGTTGGCGGTGGTATCGGTGCCTTCTTCAAACCAGCGGCGCTCCTGAATGCCGGTCCGCTCCTGAATCCAGGCGTCGGAGGTGTTCATCATGGTTTCCAGCTCGGCGTTTTTCACGACACGGCTCGGAACGTAGTGGCCGACTCCGGCGATGTAAGAATGACGTAGCGTTGCCATAAGAAGGGTAAGTGGGGGTGGGAATACTGCGGAGAAGCGCGAAAGAGACAAGAACCTGACCAACAACCACGCTGCTCGGTGGCTGCCCGGTTGACGCAAAATGGGCGCAAAGGTGGCAGGTTAAACGAGAGAATCCAGCAAAAGCCACAATTTTTTCCCTTCCCCGGCCCACAGCGCTTCGGCCGGAATCCCGTTGGGGTAAAAATTGGCGGCTTTCAGGCGAGCCACCAGCGCGGCCGCGTCGGTGGGTTGGGAGAAGTCGACGGGCAGGCCTGCGCCGTGCTTCTGCAACACTTCCAGCCACAGCGGATTGGGCGTAGAGAGAACGGGCAGGCCGTGGGCCAGGTATTCAAACAGCTTGGTGGGGCGGCAGCGTTCCGTGCTGGGGTGGGGCCGGTAGGGCAGCAGGCCAAGGTGGCTCCGGCCGATTTCGGCCACAATTTCGGCGTGGGACACCGGCAGCCGCCCGCCTCTGAGCGTAAGCCAGTCCGCATTGGCCATCACCTTGCCCTGCAGTTGCCGCAGCAACGCCGGCTGCTGGCAAAAACCGATGATGGTGAGCTGCGCCCCGCCGGGCCAGGCCTGCCGCAACTCCTGGGTGAGGGCAATGGCTTCCCACACGCCGTTGAGCTCGGAAATGGTGCCAGAATAGAGCAGGCGCAGCGGCTCGCCGGGCGGAGGCAACGGCAGGGGCTGCCGGCGCAACGCTTCGCCGGGCTGGGGCTGGTATTTGTTTTCGAGCACTTGCACGCGGCCCGGCGGCAGCTCCGCCAGAAACGGCAGCTCCACCGCGTAGCTTTCTTCGGCCAGGATGACGCCCGCCGCCCGGCGAGCAGCCAAGCCTTCTACCCAGCGCAGCCCGGCGGCCAGCCAGCGGCGGGTGAGGCCCTGGTACACGTGCTGGGTGCTCACGTTCAGCGCGTAGTTTTCGCGGATGTCATAGAGGAATTTGCGGCCCGTGCCCAGCGCCTGCCAGAGCAGCGTGAGCGGCAGCAGCTCCGGCGCGTGCACAATGACCAGGTCCGGCTTCAGCACCCGCAGCAGGCGCCAGTAATGGCCCTGCGCCCGCAGCCGGGCCATGCTGAGGCGCGAGCCCCAGAAGATGCCGTGCGCCGCTAGGCGAGGAAAGTAGTTTTGCACCCAGTGATGCTCCAGGCCATCGAAGCTGCTGCGTCCGGCCACGAAAACCTGGGAAGTGGGCCGTTCCAACAGCGTGTGCGCAAATTTGCCCAACATACGCGTGTCGTCTACCGGTTTCAGCACGGAGGCCAGCAACACCACGAAGGAAGACGGAAAAGAAGCGGACACGGCCCAAAGATGCTGGTTTTGCCAGGAGCATACAAACAGCCATGCGTAGCGCTGAAACCAAGGCGCCGCGTTTTAAGGGCCGGTCAATTCGGTTGAAGCTGCCCGGGTCGTTGATGGCATCCAATGCGCGGTTGGCAGCTGGATGACATTCTACTGGCTTGGCTCAACAAAATCCCTATTTGAGCACCACCGTGCGCTGGTCGCTCACGAGCACCGTGAACACACCCAGACCGCCCTGCACGGTGCTGCGAATGCGGGCCGGCTGCGCAAACGGGTTGCCGTTGGCCGAGATGGCCCCGCGCACGCTCTGCTGGAAGTTGTAGTAGTCGGGCTCCATGTGGAAGAGCGTGGCCGTCATGGTGTCGCCGGGCGTGAAGCGGTAGGTGGTGGGGAAGGTGTACGACTGGCCGTCGAACACCTGGTCGCTCACCAGGTAGTCGCCTTCCGAGTCGTTGAGGTCGCGCTGGTTGGTGAGCAGCAGGCGGTAGTAGTCGGCGGTGCCGGCCGGGTCGGTGAAGCGCGTGACAAAGTTGAAGCGCCGGTCGGGGCCGCTCACGCCGTTGGAGGCGTAGCGCACCGTGTCGATGGGCACGAACGTGGGCACGCCGGTGCTGCCCGTCACGTGGTGGCCGCGCGTGTCGCGCACATCCAGCCCGAAACGCTGCCCCGGCTGCATGGCCAGCGGCGCCGTGCCAATGTGCGTGAACACCTTGCGCGTCAGCGGGTCGATGCCCGGCGCGAACTGCAGTGGCACCGACTGCCCGCCCGGCAGCGTGAGCCGCACCGTCACATCGACCGGCACCTGAATGGTGATGCCGTTGATGCCCAGCCCCAGCGTGGGCACGGCAGCCGTGGGCAGCGTAATGACGGGCTGCCCGGTGCCGTCGGCCTTCGAGGGCAGGTAGGTGCCCGACTCCACCACCGTGAGGCGCGGCACCTCGCCGGCCCGCAGGTAACACTCCACCACCAGCTCGGGCGTGTAGGCGGGCAGCACCACGTCCACCTCGTTTTCGAGGTTGCAGCCCGCGGCCGTCAGCAGCAGGCCCCCGAGGCTCATTTGGATAAATAAACGCTTGCTAAACATCGCCACGGCTTAAAATTTAAAATTGTAGGTGACCGACGGGATGATGGGAAACAGCGACACCTGCTGCGCCGTGAAGCCGTCGATGAGGTCGGTGTTGGGGTTGCGCGAGATTTCGAAGTACACGAAGTAGGCGTTGCGCCGGTCGTAGGCGTTGTAGATGCTGAAGGTGAGGTCGCGCTCGGTGCCGAAGCGCACGGGGCGCAGCTTCCACACCACGCCCAGGTCGAGGCGGTGGTAAGGGATGAGGCGGTAGGTGTTGCGGTCGGGGTACACGGGCACGGCCAGGATGTCGCCGCCCGGCACGTTTTGCAGCGGGAAGCGGCCGGCCGGCAGCGTGGTGGGCGCGCTGCTCGTGTACACGAAGCTGGCCGTGAGGCTGAGCCGGGTGCTGAGCTGGTGCAGCAGCACCACGTTCAGGTTGTGGCGGCGGTCGTAGCTGGGGTAGTAGTCGCGGCCGTCGTTGATGCCCGGCGTGCCCCGCTGGGGCCCAAACCGGCGCCAGCTCCAGGCCAGGGTGTAGCCTATCCAGCCGGTGGTTTTGCCCTTTTGCTTTTCCAGGTAAATCTCGTTGCCGTAGCTCCAGCCCTTGCCGAACAGGAATTCCTGGTCGAGGTTGGGATTGGCAAAAATCTGGGCCCCGTCGCGGAAATCCACCTGGTTCTGCGCCCACTTGTAATACACCTCGTCCGTGAGCAGAAACTTGCCGCCAAACAGCAGCCAACTGAAGCCCGTGCTCACCTGCTGCGAGCGTTGGGGCTTCACGCTCAGCCGCGAAGGGTACCAGATGTCCGTCGGCAGCGAGGCGCCCGTATTGCTGGCCAGGTGGGCGTACTGGTACATCAGGGCATAGTTGGCTTTCAGCGAGAGCTTGTTGCTGAGGGCGTAACGCGCGGCCAGGCGCGGCTCCAGCCCGCCGTATACCTGCCCCGCGTCGCTGCCGAAGCCGCTCAGCCGCAGCCCCAGCTCGGCCTGCAGCTTGTCGCTCACCTTCCAGTTGTCGCTGGCGTAGAGGCCGCCCTCCAGCGCGGGGTAGCTGATGTTGTCGTCCACGTTGAGCGAGTTGTCGGCCGTTTCGACCTGCAGCCGGCCCACCCCGAACGTGTGGTGCGTGAAGCTGCCCCCAAAGCGCACCTTGTGGGCCGGGTTCAGGTCGTAGTCGAAATCGACACGGGCGTTGTAGTCCCGAATGGTCGAGGTCAGCCCGAACGAGGCTACGTCGACCTGGCTGCCCAACGAGTAGCGGTAGCTGGTCAGGCCCACTTGCGTGTTGGCCGTGAGGCGGGGCGAAAACGTGTGCTGCCAGCGCAGCGTGCCCACGGTATTGCCCCACGCAAAGTCGGCCTGCAGGTTGCCAAATGAGTTGAAACCAAATACGTCGCGCCCCAGGTAGCCGGTGGCAAACACCTGGTCTTTCTCGCCCAGCGTGTAGTTGGCCTTGGCGTTGAAGTCCTGGAAGTAATAGTCCGGAATGGGCCGGTAGCCCTCCGTGCCGGCGTTGGCCCGGTTGATGGCGCGGGTGAACACGTCGAAGTAGGTGCGCCGCGCGCTCACGATGAACGAGCCCTTGGCGGGCTGGCCGTCGGCGTGCTTACCCAGCGGCCCCTCCAGGCTCAGGCGCGAGGCGATGAGGCCGATGCCGCCGGTCACGGTGAATTTCTCGCGGCTGCCCTCGCGCAGCTTCACGTCAATCACCGACGAGAGCCGCCCGCCAAACTGCGCCGGGAAGCCCGATTTATAGAGGTCCACACTCTGCACCGCATCGGAATTGAACACCGAAAACAGCCCGAACAAGTGGTTGGGGTTGTAGATAAGCGCGTTGTCGAGCAGCACCAGGTTCTGGTCCGAGGAGCCACCGCGCACGAACAGGCCGCTGCTGCCCTCGCCGCCGCTCTGCACGCCGGGCTTAAGCTGCAGGGTTTTGAGAATGTCCACCTCGCCAAACAGCGCCGGCAGCAGCTTGGCCTCGCGGATGCTGAGGCGCTCCACGCCCATTTGCGTGGTCACGAGCTTTTCCTCCAAGGTTTGCTGGCCTTGCACCACCACTTCGGTCAGCTCGTTGGCATTGGGCGCCAGCGTGAGGTCGCGCTGCTGGCTGCGGCTTAGGTTCACGCGGAAGGTTTGGGGCAGGTAGCCCACGAAGGACACCAGTACTTCCTGCGGCCCGGCCGGCACGTCGAGGCGGTAGCGGCCGTTTTCGTCGGTGGCCGTGCCCAGGCCCAGGGCCGCCACGGCCACGGTGGCGCCCGGCAGGGCCGTGCCGTCGGTGCCGCGCACCTGCCCGCTGAGCACGTGCCGCGCCTGCGCCCAAGCGAGCTGTGGCGCCAGTAGGCCAATGGCTAATACAGTGGCCGCCCGGTAGCTGGTGCGTGTCATTGTTGGCATATTTCTCCTGGCCTCCTGGGTTTCGTTGTTGGTTTCCGTTGGCCGGCCTTTGTGCGCCCGCCGCCATCTTCACCGCCCGCGTTTGCAGGGGCATCTTGCGTCTTCATGCATTCTTCATGTTGCTAAACGCGCAACCAGCCTGAATGTTGAACGGTGCATCGAAACGAGTTGGGGCGGGGCTTGCCCCCGGCCGGGCGTTGAACAGCATCACGGGTTTAGGGCCATAGTCCGGACGGGGGCAGCCTCTTAACACAACCCACCGTGCCCAAAGCAGCGTCAATCCCGCCGGTAGCCAGCCGGAATGCTAGTTTTGCAGCTTCTAAAGTGGCCACTGCCTCATCCGGCCCATCCATCTCCTCCAATGTCCGACATCCAGAAATTCATCGAAGCCGCCTGGGCCGACCGCGCCCTGCTCCAAACCCCCGAAACCAAAGCCGCCATCGAGTACGTCATCGAAGAGCTCGATAAAGGCCGCCTGCGCGTGGCCGAGCCGCCCCAGGACCGCGCCAACGAGTGGCAGGTAAACGACTGGGTGAAAAAGGCCGTGATTCTGTATTTCCCCATCCGCCAGATGAGCACCCAGGAAGTGGGTCCATTTGAGTACCACGACAAAATGGCCCTCAAAACCGACTACGCCGGCCAGCAGGTGCGCGTGGTGCCGCCCGCCGTGGCCCGCTACGGCGCCTACCTGGCCCCCGGTGTCATCCTCATGCCCAGCTACACCAACATCGGCGCCTACGTGGGCGAGGGCACCATGGTGGACACCTGGGCCACCGTGGGCAGCTGCGCCCAGATTGGCAAAGGCGTGCACCTGAGCGGCGGCGTGGGCATCGGCGGCGTGCTGGAGCCCGTGCAGGCGGCCCCCGTCATCATCGAAGACGGCGCCTTCATCGGCTCGCGCAGCATTTTGGTGGAAGGCTGCCGCATCGGCACCGAGGCCGTGATTGGCGCGGGCGTCACCATCACCGGCAGTACCAAAATCATCGACGTGACCGGTGCCGAGCCCAAGGAATACAAAGGCTACGTGCCGCCGCGCTCGGTGGTCATTCCCGGCTCCATTGCCAAGCAGTTCCCGGCCGGCGAATACCAAGTTCCCTGCGCCTTGATTATTGGCCAGCGCAAGCCGAGCACGGACTTGAAAACGAGCCTGAACGACGCCCTTCGGGACTTTGGGGTGAGCGTGTAGAAACCTTTCTCATTATACAGATAAAGGGAGATGTCCACCGAAACCACCGCAATAACTCGTCAGTCAGGTTTGGCCAGCGGTTGCGCTGGCTGCTGGGTGTATATGGGGTTTGCGGGCGTGGTTATTGTTTTCATAATAGCAATCATATGGGCTGCACCGGATACCCCACCTCCGCTTTTGAATGACTTTGGCCATTATGGAATAATGGTATCTGAGAGACAGCGTACTTACCTTGAATTAAGCCCTATAGAATATTGCGAAGGATGTACTCCGCAAGCCGGCCAAGTTATGTATTTATACTATACGCAACTCGGTGGGTGGTTTCAATCTTCCAAACGGGTATTATTGTACAGCCAGGAAGAATATAATGATTCTGATATGATACAGTTTGCTAGATTAAACAACACTCCTTCTTCTCCAATTAAGGTTTGGATACCTGCTAACGCTAAGGGCAAGGGAAAAGGCCATTTCATATTTACTCCTCCTGCCACCTTCCATCAAGCACAATCGATGAAGCCTATTATACACCTAGATGATAATGAAAAAGCCCGCTAACCAGCGGGCTTTTTCATTATCGAAGCAAAGTGAATTAATTACACTCCAGCCTTCAGCTTTTCGCCAAACAGCGCCTTCACTTTCTCCACCTTGGGGCGGGCCACAAACTGGCAGTAGGGTTCGTGGCCGTGCAGGTTGAAGTAGTTCTGGTGGTAATCCTCAGCGGGATAGAAGGTGGGAGCGGGCAGAATTTCCGTCACCACGGGGTTGGGGAAGGCCTGGTTGTCGTTGAGCTTCTTTTTATACTCCTCGGCCAGCTGCTTTTGCTCCTCGTTGTGGTAGTAGATGCCGGAGCGGTACTGCGTGCCCACGTCGTTGCCCTGGCGGTTGAGGGTGGTGGGGTCGTGGGTTTTCCAGAAGATTTCAAGCAACTCCTTATAGCTGATAACGCTGGGGTCGAAAGTGATATCGATGACCTCATTGTGGCCCGTGAGGCCGCTGCACACTTCTTTATACGTCGGGTTAGCAATGCGGCCGCCGGTGTAGCCCGATACCACTTTCTCGACCCCTTTCAGGTTTTGAAAAACGGCCTCGACGCACCAGAAGCAGCCGGCGCCAAATGTTGCATGTTGCATGGGGAGGAATTTATGTCGTTGGTGTTGGTAACAACGCGGTAGACGCGGCCCAGGTTATTTCCTTACAGCCTGAGGCCTGTCATTGCGAACGCAGCGCAGCAATCCGTCCAGCATTCAGCGACCAAACCCAACGTGTGACAAAGCCCCGGCACCGATGCGGCACAGGGGCTTTGTCGCTTAATAAAGAGTCTGGTTCTTGACAGGACGAGTTGCCACGGCTTGCGGCCTCGCAATGACCGCGGCGCGGGCCTACTTCCGGAACCGCTCGGCCACCACCAGTTCTTTCGAGCCCGCCGTGTACTGATAAAAGCCCTCGCCCGACTTCACGCCCAGGCGGCCGGCCATCACCATGTTTACCAGCAGGGGGCAGGGGGCGTATTTGGGATTGCCCAGCCCCTCGTGCAGCACCCGCAAAATGGCCAGGCACACGTCCAAACCAATAAAATCGGCCAGCTGTAGGGGGCCCATGGGGTGCGCCATGCCCAACTTCATCACCGTGTCGATTTCTTCCACGCCGGCCACGCCTTCAAACAGCGTGATGATGGCCTCGTTTATCATCGGCATCAGAATGCGGTTGGCCACGAAGCCGGGGTAGTCGTTTACCTCGGTGGGCGTTTTGCCCAGCTGGCGCGACAGGTCCATTACGCGCGCCGTCACGGCGTCGGAGGTAGCATAGCCGCGAATCACCTCCACCAATTTCATCACCGGCACGGGGTTCATGAAGTGCATGCCAATCACCTGCTGCGGGCGCTTGGTAACGGCGGCAATTTTGGTGATGGAAATCGACGACGTGTTCGAGGCCAGGATGGCTTCGGCAGGCGCGTGCTGGTCAAGGTCGCGGAAAATTTGCAGCTTGAGGTCTACGTTTTCGGTGGCAGCTTCCACCACGAGCTCGGCGGTTGCCACGCCCTCGGCCAGCGAGGTGTAGGTGCGCAGGCGGCCCAGGGTAGCGGTTTTGTCGTCGTCGCTCAGGGTGGCCTTGGCCACTTGGCGGTCGAGGTTTTTGGTGATGGTGCCAAGGGCCCGGTCGAGGGCTGGCTGGCTGATGTCGATGAGCGAAACAGCAAAGCCGTGCTGCGCAAATACGTGGGCAATGCCATTGCCCATGGTGCCAGAGCCAATAACGGCGACGTTCATAAGAAGCGGAAAAAAGTGGGTGGGAGTGCTAAAACCGGGCAAATGCCCGATGGTTGCAAAGCTACGCTGCCGTTAGCAACTGCCATTTTTGTTTGCATCCAGCTAAATATTTTTTCAATTATTATATCTTTTTCAAAACACCCCCGTACAAGGCCACATAGTTGTTTCTTTCACCTCCTTCACACACTCTCTAGCCATGGGCAACCTCCTGTATATCATCGCCGTCATCCTCATCATCATCTGGGCTATTAGCTACTTTGGTGGCTACTACACCGGCGGCATCATCCACACGTTGCTGGTCATTGCGATTATCGCCGTACTGCTGCGTGTCATCAGCGGAAGAAGCGCAGTCTAACGCTCCCCGTTGGGTTAAACTTAAAAACACAAAAAAGCCGTGCTGACCCAGCACGGCTTTTTTGTGTTTGGTGCCCACCAAACTGGCAATTATTTGCCGATGTTGAAAAGCAAGCTGAAACGCACCACCAGGCCGGGGTAGAGCGAATAAATGCTGTTGTCGAAATTGTAGAGGCCCACAATGTCGAACGCGGCCTTATCGCCAATTTGGGAGCGGTAGCCCACGCCGGCCAGGGGCGTGCTCACGGTTTTGTTAATCTTCGACAAAAAGCCCTGGCCGTCTTCGCCCAGCAGTTGCGCGTTGGTTACTTCGTACTCGGCGTGCAAGAAGAATTCTCTGTACACGATGAACTGGGCAAATGCCTTCACGCCCACGCTGCTGGTCGAAATGCTGGATGCCCCCGCCGCGGTAATGGCGTAGCCGTCGGGCACGGAGTAGCTGCTGTAGGCATACGAAATGCCCGGACCCACCGCCAGGCGGTTGTTGAGGCGGAAACCCAACGCCGGGGCCGCGCTGATGTTGAATTGCGAGAGCTGGTTGTAAGACGAAAAGCCCAAGCCGAAATTGGTGTAAATGAACTTGCGCGTCGGGGGCTCGTCTTCGGCGCCGCCGGCCTTGGTGGCCTTGCGGTTGGGGAAGTCGAGGCCCGAGGGCGCGTCGGGCGAGGGCTGCGGCGCGGGGTAGGTGCTGGCGGGCTCCGGGGCAGGAGCGGGCTGGGCCGTGGGCGCCGGGGCCGGCTCTGCGGGCCGGGGCTGGGTGGCCGGCGGGCCGGGAGGCGCCGAGTTCAGCACGGGCTTGTCCTGGGCTTGGGCGCGGTGGGCGGGCAGCAGGCCGGCAACCCCGGCAAGCAACAGCAACGGAAGCAGATGGCGTTTCATGCTCAAAGGAACGAAAAATGAGGAATAAAAAGTGAGGAATTACGGCCTGGGAATTCGTCATTCCTCATTTTTCATTCCTCAGAACAACCCGTCGGTGCTAGGCCAGCTGGTACATCTTCTGGCGCTGGGCTTTCAGCGTTTCGTCGGCCAGGTACTCTTCGTAGTTCATGCGGCGGTCGATGATGCCGTCCGGCGTCAACTCAATGATGCGGTTGGCCACGGTGTCGATGAACTGCAAGTCGTGCGAGGCGAAGATGAGCGAGCCGGTGAAATCCTTCAGGCCGTTGTTCAGGGCCTGAATGCTTTCCAAATCCAAATGGTTCGTGGGGTCGTCGAGCACCAGCACGTTGCCGCTTTCCAGCATCATTTTCGAGAGCATGCAGCGCACTTTTTCGCCCCCGCTCAGCACGTTGGGTTTCTTCTGGCTTTCCTCGCCCGAGAACAGCATGCGGCCCAGCCAGCCGCGCACAAAGCTCTCGTCTTTCTCCACCGAGTACTGACGCAGCCAGTCCACCAGGTTCATGTTGTCGGCCTGGAAGAAAGCACTGTTTTCCTTGGGGAAGTAGCTGGGCGTGATGGTGGTGCCCCACTTATATTCGCCTTTGTCGGGCTTGGCCTCGCCAAAGATGATGTCGAACAGGAGGGAAGCGGCGCGGTCGTCGCGGCCCACAATGGCCACTTTATCGCCCTTATCAAGCGTGAACGACACATTCTTAAGCACCGATTGCCCATCCACCGTTTTGCTCACGCCTTCCACGGTCAGGAGCTGGTTGCCGGCTTCGCGCTCGGGCTTGAAGGCGATGTAAGGGTATCGGCGCGACGACGGCTTGATTTCTTCCAGGGTCAGCTTTTGCAGCAGCTTCTGGCGGCTGGTGGCCTGCTTCGATTTCGAAGCGTTGGCCGAGAAGCGGCGCACAAACTCTTCGAGCTCCTTGCGCTTGTCTTCGGTTTTCTTGTTCACGTCCTGGCGCTGGCGCAGGGCCAGCTGGCTGCTCTCGTACCAAAACGAGTAGTTGCCGGGGTACATCGTGATTTTCGAGAAGTCGAGGTCGGCCATGTAATTACACACGGCGTCGAGGAAGTGGCGGTCGTGGCTCACCACAATCACCGTGTTTTCGAAGTTGTCGAGGAAGTTTTCGAGCCAGAGCACGCTCTCGGCGTCGAGGTTGTTGGTCGGTTCGTCGAGCAGCAGCACGTCGGGGTTGCCAAACAGGGCCTGGGCGAGCAGCACCCGCACTTTTTCGCTGGCGCCGAGGTCGGCCATCAGGCTGTAGTGCTTGTCTTCGGTGATGCCCAGGCCGGAAAGCAATTCGGCGGCCTGGTAGTCGGCGTCCCAGCCGTTCATGTCGGCAAACTCGCCTTCGAGCACGCCGAGGCGCTCGCCGTCGGCGTCGGTGGCCGTGCCGGCGTCGTACTTGGCGTAGAGGGCGTCCTTTTCCTTCATCACCTCGGCCAAGCGCTGGTGGCCCTGAATCACGGTTTGCAGCACCACCTGGTCGTCGTAGGCAAACTGGTTCTGCTTCAGCACGGCGAGGCGCTGCCCGGCGGGCATTTCCACCGAGCCGGTGTTGGGCTCAATCTCGCCCGAAAGAATTTTCAGAAACGTCGACTTGCCCGCGCCGTTGGCCCCGATGAGGCCGTACACGTTGCCCGGCAGAAATTTGACGGTGACATCTTCAAACAGCACGCGCTTCCCGTAGCGCAGGCTCACATTGGTGGTGGAAATCATTCAGTCAGAAAATAGTAGCTCACAAAATCGGCGGCGCAACGCGCAGCGGGCCTCAAAATTACGCAACAGGACGCGGGCCCGATTCGGAAGCCCGCAAGTAGTTGGCGGCCTCCGTGAAAATAACTCCCCAGCCAAGCAATTAGTGCCCTCGCGCTGCCTTAGCTGCCGGGGGCGCTAGCCCAGGCAAAACCTCTTGGGCACCGAGCTAGTATAAAATACAGCGAACCGGCGCAACCGGCGTTTTTTCACCCTTAAAAGTACCTACCGGCCATGGCTGACAACCAATTGACTTCCGAATCTAATGGCCTGCGCATGGGCATTCTCACGGCTGTGGTGCTGGTGGCCTACACCGGCATTGCTGCGCTGGCAGGCTTCCTCGACAAAATTGAAGCGGGCACGCTCGACATCATTATTCTCGCCGCCGGCGTGGTGATGGCCATCAAGCGCCTCAAGCGCAGCTGCGGCAACCGTCTTTCTTATTTCCAGGGCTTCAGCACCGGCATCATCACGGCCTTGGTGGCATCGGTGATACTGGGGGCGTTTTTCTGGCTGCTGGGCGGCATCAGCCAAGCAGCCATTGAGCGCATTCATGCCCGCGACCTGTTTGGGGCTGACCTCGGCGTGCTCATCGGCGGACTCGGTATTATTCTGCTAGGTACCATGACGGGCGTTATTACGTCGCTGGTCGCCATGCAGTATTACAAAAGTCCTGACCATCAGCCGATAGCAAGCTTGGATTAAGGCTGGTATTTTTCGAATATCAATACGAAAAGGGTCTCTTATGAGACCCTTTTTTTTGTACAATTCCAATGGCTCTAAAAAGCACTTATAATAAAAGTTAGATAAAACAGAAACTAAACATTATCTTTCGGACGTTGTCGGAAAAGCCTACCCTTTTTCAGGTCAAATGATTGTTTGTTATGTCTAAGCCCTTCCTTTTTGCTCTGGCCTTTTTGCTCGCCTGCTCGACGTTTTCGGCACATGCGCAAATGGCCGACCGTTTGAGCGAACACCCGTCATTCGGCAAAGCCGTGACCAAGGATGCCGAGGCCATCACCCGCGAGATGGCCAACCGCCTGCGCCTCAACGAAGGCCAGGTGCTGCGTCTGCTCCCCATCAACCGCACCAAACTGGTTGGCCTCAACAGCATCAACCGCGAGTATAAAAACGACGAGGCCACCCGCGCCGCCAAGGCGGCCGAGCTTGAAGCCCAATACGAGCAGGAGTGCAGCCGTATCCTCACGCCCTCGCAGCTGAGCCAGCTGCAGCAAAGCAACAGCCAGCCCACCCAAGCGCCCGCAAACTCGGGTAATGGCCTGGGATAATCGGCTTACTAACGTCTCATAAAAAAAGCCCTCAGCACTCGCTGAGGGCTTTTTTTATGACCTGCGTTACGGCGTGGGGGGCGAAAGCGGGTCGGCGAGGACTTCGGTGACGGTGCCCAGGGGGCCAAAGCGTAGGCTGAGGCAGGGCGCGCCCGAGCGCTCGTGGCGCGCTTCGCATTGGGTACCGGGCTCCAGGTAGTAGTAATACACTTTCTCGGTGCCGGCCCGCAGTTCCTCTTCATCGGGCTGGCCCAGCAGGGCGGTTACGTCGTTGGCGCGGGCTTCGTAGAGCTGCTCCTTTTGGCGCAGCAGCACCGGCACGGCGGCGCGCCGCTGGTTGCGACAAGCATAAGGGTCAGCGCGCCAGGCAGCGCCGTCGAAGCCGGGCAGTTCCAGCAGGGCGTGGCCGCACCCGACAAGCCCCAGCGCACCCAAACTCAACAAAATTGCACCACGTCGATATACTCCCGCCCACATAAATTTTAACATTACCAGGAATAGCGACGTAAATGTTGCATTCAAATCAGAACACAGCCCAAACTAAGCACTAAATTTGGCACGAATGTGTAGTAGGCTTCCGGTAAAGTAATTGAACAATCAATAGGTTTCGTGTCGATGCGTTTTCGTGCAGTCATTTTTGGTTTATTGGCGGGGGCCCTGTTGCCGGCCTTTGGAGGTGAAGCGCAAACGGTGCCAGCCGCAGCCCTGTCCAGGTTGCCTGCTCCCGCACAACGCGCCTACTACCAAACCGCATTTGAGCAGCAAACGGCGCAGCTGTACGCCAAGCTGGGCCTGAGCAGCTCGGGTCTGCCGCTCACGGTGTTTCGCGAAGGGCTGGTGGGCTATTACAACCTGCGGCCCGCGGGCAAACGCGCCAGTGCCCCGCCGGTGCTCACCCTCATCGATTTCAGCCGGCCCAGCCAGCAAAAGCGCCTGTGGGTTATCGACGTGGAGAAAGCCAAGGTGCTGTTTCATACGCTGGTGGCACACGGCAAAGCCAGCGGCGCCGATGTGCCGCTGGCGTTTTCGGACCGCAACGGCTCCGAGATGAGCAGCCTCGGTTTCTACCGCACGGCTCCCACCACCTACACGGGGAAGCACGGACTGTCGCTGAAAATCAAGGGGCTGGACCCCGGCTTCAACACCAATGCCGAAAGCCGGGCGGTGGTGGTGCACGGTGCCGAATACGTGTGCGAAGACTTTGTGAAAACGCACGGCCGCCTGGGCCGCAGCCAGGGCTGCCCGGCCCTGCCCGTGGCCGAAACGGCCGCCATTGTGAAGACCATCAAGGGTGGGAGCGTGCTGTACCTGCACGGCCCGGCCCGCGCCGGCTACCGCTCGCGCTGGCTCAACCTCGACACGGCCGTGGCGGCTTTTGCGGGCATTCATAAGGTGGGCTAAGGCCCCCAGCCGCAGCGGCAGAATAACCAGAACGAAAAGGGTGCGTTAAAAGCGCATCGGGCCTAGCCCGATGCCGGCTGCCTGTGGCCGGACTCCACTTTTACCCACTCCTTTTCTTCACATCCATGCGACTCAATCTCCGCTTTATCATTGCCATCATCGTGGCGGCGGTTTCCCTTTTTGGCTACTACTTCAATACTTCGAAAAACGAGGTGACCGGCGAAACTCAGCACGTGAACATGAGCGCCGAGCAGGAAATCGCCCTGGGCCTGCAGGCCGCGCCCGAAATGGCTGCACAGTACGGCGGCGAAAGCCCCGACGCTCGGGCCACGGCCGCCGTGCAGCAGGTGGGCCAGAAAATCATTGCCAGCACCAAGGCCGGGCAGACCCCCTACAAATTCCAGTTTCACTTGCTGGCCGACGACCAGACCATTAATGCGTTTGCGCTGCCCGGCGGGCAGGTGTTCATCACCCAAGGGCTGCTGAAAAACCTGACTTCGGAAGCGCAGCTGGCCGGCGTGCTGGCCCACGAAATCGGTCACGTAGTAGGCCGGCACTCGGCGGCCCAGGTGGCCAAGTCGAACCTGACCCAGGGCCTGGCCGGCGCGGCTACTATTGCCTCCTACGACCCCAATAGCCCCGGCAGCTCGGTGGCCAAAGCCGCCGTGGCCGCGGCCATTGCCAAGGTCATCAGCCTGCGCTTTGGACGCAACGACGAGTTGGAGGCCGACAAGCTGGCCGTAGATTTTACGCCCCAGGCCGGCTACGACCCCCGCGCCATGATTCAGGTGATGAAAATGCTGGAACAGCAGGGCGGCCGCAGCTCCACGCCGGAATTTCTCAGCACCCACCCCGACCCGGGCAACCGCATCGGGGAGCTGCAAAAGGAAATTGCGGCGGAGTTTCCGCAGGGCGTGCCGGCTGGGCTGAAGGAGTAGTCTGGACCACGGATTCGTGCGGATTTTTCGGATTTCGCGGATTTTGTGGACGGCACATATGCCGGCAACCAATAAGTAAAAAGGCCGCTCATTGAGCGGCCTTTTTGTTGCATTCTATGCCGAGATAATCGTCTGCAAAATCCGCGAAATCCGAAAAACCCGCACGAATCCGTGGTTCAGAAATTAGGCGGCGTCAGGTTTTTGAAATGGCCGTTGAGGCGCACCCGCTCTTTCAGACGCTCGGTTTCGAGCACAATGGGGAGGATGGTGTCGAGGTGTTCGCGCACCATTTCCTGGCGTTCCAGCTCGCTGGTGGTGGCCAGCAGCTGGTATTCCTGCTCGGTGCTGAAGCCAATGTGGTGAGCCACGTCGAAGATGCTGTAGTCGGGGGCGAGCTCCAGTAGCAGCTTGCGCAGGCCCAGGGCCTCGTAAAGCTGGCGCACCTGCACCGTGATGATGTCGCGCAGCACGGGGTCGGCCTCGTTGTCCTGCACCACGTCCTCTACGAGGCCGCCGGCGTAGAGCTTGCCCGGCGCCTGGCGGTAAAACTTGTTGATGCGGAACACGCCTTCGGCTTTGGTGCGGATGTCCAGCTCGCCGCTGGAATAGGTCTGTTCCACGCTCACGAGGCGCATTTCAGTGCCCAGCTCGCTGAGCGAATTGTCGAGGTAGGGCGGAATGCCGAAGGTGGTGTTTTGCTCGATGCACTCGCGCACCAGCTGGCGGTAGCGGGGCTCGAAGATGTGCAGGTTGAGTTTCTCACCCGGAAAAACCACCAGATTGAGCGGGAAAAGCGGCAGCAGGCGGGCCATGAGCGAAGGACGGGTAAGAAGAAACGTGAGCAGTAGCGTAACAGCCAATGCCCGGGGTTGGGTTTGGCCCGCCCGCCGGTGCACGGCGCGGATTGCCCGAAAGGTAGGCGGCAAAGCCGAAACCACGATTGGGACGCTACTTTTGCGCCGATGTCGTCAGAAGCGTTGATTCCCGATTTGTCGTTGTTGTTGAAGAAAGCCGGGCGCCTGCTGCTGCAGGTAGTGGCCGCGCTGTTTCTGGCCTCGGTGGCCTGGGTGCTGATGTACCGCTGGGTGGCCCCGCCCGCCACCTGGCTCATGCTCGACCGCCGGGCGCACGCCCCCGTGGGGCTGGGCTACTACGGCATTCAGCCCGAGCCGCGCCACATCAACTACCAGTTTCGCACCCTCGACGAAGTGGCCCCGGCCGTGCCGCTGGCCCTGGTGGCGGCCGAAGACCAGCGCTTTCTCCTGCACCACGGCTTCGATTTCGACGCGCTGACCAAGGCCGCCAAGCGCAACTGGAACGGCGACGGCACCCACATTGTGGGCGGCAGCACCATCTCGCAACAGGTGGCCAAAAACGTGTTTTTGTGGCACGGACGCAGCTACGTGCGCAAGGCGGCCGAGGCCTATTTCACGGTGCTGATTGAGTTTTTGTGGAACAAGCGGCGCATCATGGAAATGTACCTGAGCGTGGCCGAGATGGGCGACTGCACCTTTGGGGTGGAGGCCGCCAGCCAGCGCTACTTTGGCAAGTCGGCCAGCCGCGTGACGCCCGCCGAAGCTGCCCTGCTGGCCGGCGTGCTGCCCAACCCGCTGCGCTTCCGGGCGTCGAACCCGGGGCCGGTGGCCCGCGCCAAGCAGCAGCGCGTGATGCGCAACATGCGCCGCCTGGGCGGCGTCACCTACGTCAACACCCTTCTCACCAAATAGCCATGATGCCGTTGTCGTCTGCTTCTAACTGGCTGCTCCGGGCTGGCATGGTCTTCGGCCTCAGCGGCTGTGCGGCCACGGCGCCCGCAGCCCTCACGCCGCAACGCGCCGCTGAGGCGCAGCAGGCCATTCGCCAAGTGCTCACCACGCAGGCCGCGGCCTGGAACCGGGGGGACATTCCGGCCTTTATGGAAGGGTATTGGAAATCGGATTCACTCGTCTTCATTGGCCGCAAAGGGCCCACGTATGGCTGGCAGCTTACGCTCGACAACTACGTGAAAAACTACCCCACTGCCGCTGCGATGGGGCAGCTCGATTTCAGCGGCTTGCGCATCACCCTGCTGGCGCCCACGGCGGCGCAGGTGGTAGGGCAGTGGCACCTGGCACGGCCGGCGGCCGGCGACGTGGGCGGGTACTTCCTGCTGGTGCTGCGGCAGGTGGACGGGCAATGGAAGGTGGTGGCCGACCACACGAACAGCGCGCAGTAACTACGATAATAACAACGCGACACCGAGTGTCTCAGCGTTAGCGTCGTTTACACGTCTGGTGCCACGCATAGCCGGACGTTACCCCACCAGCCCCAGCCCCGCCGCGTGGGCCGCGGCCGTGGCATAGTCGGCCGCCAGCAGCATGGGCACATCCTCACGACCCAATTCCTCAATAATCGGCCCGACCAGGGCGGCGCGCTCGGGCACCTGCACGTCGCGGATGTAGATGGCACGGATACGGCCGGGGTGGCGGCGCACCACTTCGCGGTAGATGCGGGCGTCTTCCTGGCCGCTGTCGCCGCAGAGCACGAAGGGCAGGGCGGGGTAAGTGGTCAGGATGTCGTCGATTTCGTGCAGCTTGTGGGCGAAGTGAATGGCGGCCGAACCGGAGATGCCCGCCGGCACGGGGGCCTTGGGGCGGCCAATGCTGAGGTCGCGCAGCAGGAGCGGGCCGGTGGGGATGTCGTGCAGCTTCAGGAACTCAGCCAGCAGGTCGTAGAGGTTCCAGGGGCTGCTGCTCACGTAGAAAAAGGGGTTGTCGGGGCGGCCGGTGCGGCCCTGCTGGAGCCGGCGGTAGAACTCGGCCACGCCTTCAAAGGGCTGTTTCGATTGGGCGTTGCTGAAGAGCACGCGCCCCAGCATCTTCACGATGTTGGTGGCGCTGGTTTCAAACACCGTGTCGTCGAGGTCGGAAATCACGCCAAACTCGGCGCTGGGCGGCGGCACCAGCACATGGGCTTTGGTGGCAATGGCTTCGGTGGGCAGCTTCAGAAACGCGGGCAGCCGGGCCACGCGCACAGGCACGGGGTACCAGAGGTAGTCTTCGGGTGCGGGCAGCGCCTGCGGCTCGATGACGAGCGTGAAATAGCCTTCGTCGTCGGTGCTCACGAGGTGCTGGCTGCTGTCGGGCAGCTCGGCCACGAGGTCGGCCCCGGCCACTTCGCGGCTGTTGAAGCGGCGCACCATGCTGCGGAAATTGCGCCAGGGCGAATCGGTGGCGGTGGCGGCGGTCAGGCCGGGGTCGGCCAGCAGGCGGCCTTTGATGTAGAACTTCCGGGCGGTGCCGTAGCTGCGGTAGGCGTCGATTTGCAGGGGCCGCAGCCAGCCGCGGCGGGCCGAGAAGCGGGTCAATAAGTGGTCGGACCACTCCGAAATGTTGGACAGGGCATTGGGCAGCTTCATGGGGCAAACCTACGGCCGGCAAGCCTTAGCGTGTATTCTGCGAGTCGGCGCATTCCGAAACGGTGAGGAAATTCGCCCAGGCGCGGGCTCGCAGAATCCGCGCCTGGGCTGGTCGGCCATGCAGCGGGCTTTTGCGTAGAAGCTCAACCTTGAATTCCCGTTCTCTTCGCCGTTCCATGTCCACCGCCACCGCTGCCCAACCCAAAACCCGCAAGAAAACCCTGCTGCCGCAAGACGAGGCGCACATCGTGTACAAAGACCCCGCGCGGCAGGCCCAGATGGCCGGCCTGCGCTACGCCACCGACCAGGGCAAGGGCATCAGCCGCAAAGCCACGCGCACGGGCAATTTCGTGTACCACGACGCCCAGGGCCAGAAAATCACCGACCCCAACACGCTGGAGCGCATCAACAGCTTTGTGATTCCGCCGGCCTGGACCGACGTCTGGATTTCGCCCTCGGCCAACACCCACCTGCAGGTGACCGGGCACGACACCCTGGGCCGCAAGCAGTACCGCTACCACGCCGCTTGGGACGAAATGCGCAGCCTCACCAAGTTTTCGCGGCTGCGCACTTTTGGCGAGAAGCTGGCGCCCCTGCGCGAGCAGCTCAACAAAGACCTGAAGCGCCCCGGCCTCGACCGCGAAAAAGTGGTGGCCTTGGTCCTGACGCTCATGGACCAGTCGTTCATCCGGGTGGGCAACAAGGAATACGCCAAGAAAAACGGCAAATCGAAGCCCAGCTACGGCCTCACCACCCTGCGCGACCAGCACGTGGCCATTGATGGGGCCGACGTCAATTTTGCGTTTGTGGGCAAGAAAGGGGTGCCGCACGACGTGACCCTGCACGACGCCCGCCTGGCGCGGCTGGTGCGCAAGTGCAAGGAAATTCCCGGCCAGCACTTGTTTCAATATTACTCGGCCGATGGGCAGCGGCACGCGCTGGAGTCGGGCGACGTGAACGAATACCTGCACCGCCACACCGGCCTGGCGCTCTCCGCCAAAGACTTTCGCACCTGGGGCGGCACCGTGAAAATGGTGGAATGCCTCGAAGCCGTGCTACGCGAAGAACCCGAGCTGGCCCCCGAAAAGGTGATAAAAAAGGCCGTGAAAGACGTGGCCGCCGGTCTGGGCAACACGCCCACGGTGTGCTCCAAATACTACATTCACCCGCAGGTGGTGGAGCTGTTCAAGTCGGGCCAGCTCATCGAATACCTGCGTAAGCACGACGCCGAAGCCAAGGCCGGCGACCTGCTTTCGCCCATTGAGCGGCTGGTGCTGAAAATGCTGGAACAGGCGTAATCGGCGGCCGGCTACTCCTCGGCGGGCAGGTCGTAGGCGTGCTTGGCCGGGGCACTGCCCTGCTCGAAGCGCAGGCCACGGGCGCCTGTGGGCCCGCGCAACTCGTCGGTGCCCGGGCCGCCATACATCCGAATGCGGGGCCGGGAAACCGCGGGTGCGCCGTGCTCCTCCACCACAAAAACGTCGTCGCCGCCCAGCCCTTCGAGCTGAATCTGCTGCGTGTCGGCGGGTAGAAAAGTGCGCTGGTACAGCCGGCTGGCCGACTGGGCGGCGGGGCCGGCCCCGTACACGGCCACCACGGTGGAATCGGCGTAGCGGTGTATCTCGAACCGCTCGGCCCGCGCCGTGCCGCCGATGGTGGGCCGGCGTGCCAAGCGCAGGTACCAGCGGTCGGCCAGAGCCGGCAGCTGGGCCCGCCGGCTTTGGAGCGCGGCCGTGAGGCGTGGGCCTTCCAGCGCGTAGGCCGAGGCGGGGAGGCGGCGCAGGGCCCGTGCCACCAGCGTATCGGGCAGGCGCTGCTGCAAAGCCTGGGCCGCCGCCCGAAACTGCGGTCGCGTCAGTTGGTTCAGGCCCCGCTCATCGAGGTATTCGCCGTTGGAAAGCAGGTTTTCCTCGTTGGGAAAGCGCGCCGAAAACGTGGTCCAATGGCGCACGGCAACGTGCCCGATAAGCCACCCCAGCACCCCGTCGTCGAGGCGGTAGAACACCATGTCGCGGTCCTTGGGCAAGGGCGCAATGGTGGTGGCCCCGCCGCCCGAAGTGGCCAGCCAGTTCCACTGGCCGGGGTGCCGGTCCCAGTCGCCCAGCCAGGCATCCAGCAAGCGCGCCCGAAGCAGGGCCGGCTGGTCGAGGCGCTGGGCGGGGGTTGAAAAGACTTTTTCGAACGCCTCCTTGCTGCCCAGAATGTCCACTTTTTTCCCTTCCGCCACCGGCGAGGACGTTTTTTCTTCCAGGTACGCGAGCTGCCCCCGGAACAGCCGCAGCGAGTCGCCCTGAAAGGCCGGGTCGTCGGGCCGCACGTAAAACAGGCGCGGCGAGGTGTGCGGCACGCCGGCCGCCGCCGCCAGGGGCGGCACCGCGAGCGCGGCATACGGGTTGGTCGACGACACATTGTCGCGCAGCACGTTCACCAGGAACGTGTTGCGCAATAACGCGGGCGTGGCCCGAATGGGGTCTTTGTCGACGGTGCGCAGCACGTAAGCCCGGCCATCGGGCGCAAGCAGGTTCAGGCTGGTGCTATTGAAGCCACCGCCCACTTTGCCCGGCCGCAGCCGGCCCGGGGAGAGCTGCAGCACCGGCACCGTGACGGGTGCCGCCCAGGTGGCCCGGTGGTGGCGGCCCACCAGGGCGCCATAGAGGCGGCCGTGGCGGGCGTATTGGCGGCCCGCCGTGACGCCCCGCACGCTGTCGGCGGTGGCGGGCAGGGGCTGGGCCTGCGCGGCATCGGGGCGGGCGTCGGGCTGAAAGAAGTTCTGGCGGGCGCAGCCGCCAAGCAAGCCGCTCAGCGTTCCAAAAGCCAACAGGTAAACGGGTAAGCGGGGCGGCATCAAGGGCAAGTTCAACAAAACGGTCGAGCCTTGAACGAAGGCCGCCCGAAAATGGCTGGTGGGAAAGCGCGCAGGGCTAGTCGTCGTTCAGACGCTCGTAGGCGCGGTAGCTTTTGCGGGGCAGGCTGGGCCGGCGGGCATTGGCGGCCGTCATGTCGGAGGCTTCGTCATAGAGACGCAGGCGCCGGGCGCTGCCGCTCAGCTGCAGGCGGTCGTGCCCGGCCCCGCCGTAGAGGCGCAGCGGCATGGGCCGCGCCGTGCCCACGGTGAAAATTTCGAACACGTCGTCGCCGCCCAGGGCGTCGAGGCTCAGCTCGTGGGTTTCGGACGCGAAATAGGTGCGCTGGAAGCGCAGGGAGTCGCCCGCGCTGTGCCGGGCCAGGGCGGCCGAGAAGACGCGCACGGTGGTGGAGTCCGGGTAGCGCTTCACCACAAACCGCTCGGCCTGGGCCGTGCCGCCCAGCGTGGGCGCATGAGCCAGGGTGAGGTAAAAGTCATCGGCGGCGGCGGGCAGGGCGTTGCGGCGCGTCTGCAGGTAGGACGTCAGCCGCGGGCCTTCGAGGGCATACACGGCAGGCGGCAGCCGGTGCAGGGCCCGCTGAATGAGCGTGTCGGGCAAGCGGCGCTGCAAATCGGCCGCCATGCGCCGGAAATCGGCCCGGGTGAGGGCGGAAAGGCCGCGCTCGTCGATGAAGCGCGACTGCTTCACGAGGCCAGGCACGTAGCCGTAGCTGGCCTTGAAGGTATGAAACTGCGGCGCGATGAACCGGCGCGAGGCCAGCCACGGCACGAGGCCGTCATCGAAGCGGAAATACACTTGGTCGCGGTCTTTCGGGATGGCCAGATAGCGCACCCGGCCGCCGCGCATCCGGTATTCGGCCCATTCCCACTGGCCCTCGTGCCGGTCCCAGTCGCCAATCAACAGGTCGAGGAGGCGCGCCCGTAGGAAGGCTGGTTGGTCGATGGTGTGCAAGGGGTGCTCATACACTTTTTTCAGCATTGATTCGCCGCCCAGAAAGTCAGTAGCGCCGGCCAGGTCGGGGGTGCGCGACGCCAGGGCGTCGTACTTCTCTTCGAGCAGGGCCAGTTTGCCCCGAAACCGCTCCGAGCCCTCGCCCAGGCCAGTTTCGTCGGGCCGAACGTACACCAGGCGGGGGCGAGCGTGGGGCACCCCGGCGGCGGCGGCCAGCGGCGGCACCGTGAGGGCGCCGTAGGGGAGGGCCGCCGAGGTGGCGTCGCGCACGGCATTCAGCAAGAACGTGTTGCGCAGCACCTTGGGCAGGGTTTTGCTGGGCTCCTTGTCGAGGGCGCGGAGGGCAAACTCGCGTTTTTGCGGCCCTTCCAGCGTCATGCTGATGCTTTGGTAGCCGCCGCCCATTTTGCTGGGGTGCAGGCCGCCGGGCACGGCCGTGGCCAGCCGCAACACCGGCGCCGTGACGGGCGCGGCCCATACGTCGCGGTAGTGGCGGCCCCAAAACCAATAGTACGTGGGCCAGTGTCGGCTGTAGTGCCGGCCCGCGGCGGCCTGCACCGAGTCGGCCCCCGGGGGCAACGGGGCCGTGCTGCCTACGCCCACGCGGGCATCGGGCTGGAAATAATCGCGCCGGGCGCAGCCAGCAGCGCCCAGGCCCAACAGGGCCAGCAGGCAGGCAGCGGCGGGCGAGAGGCGCAAGGAAAAAAAAGGCATCCAGGAAAAAAGGCAGAAAGTATGTGCCTTTAACGCAACAGCGCGGCAAAAGTCGGCCCGTGATGGTCAGCGGCATAACCGTAGCGCCGGGGTTTGCAGTATACACGGGCTCACACCTGGTCATCTGACCCGCCCAGCGGCGCACCGGCCCTGAAAAAAATGCCACGTTTGTTTCGGATGTCTCGCGGAGGGTTGCTACGGATATGGGGTGCGGTGGTGGGCGCCGCCGCGGCCGTGGGCCTGGGGCTAGCCGGCTGCTCGCACACGGCGCCGCCCGGCAGCGCCCTGGCCCGGTGGGCACCCGATTCGGCCACCGTGACGCTGGCCGCGGGGCCACAATACGCCCGCGGGCCGGTGTGGCGGTTTTTCTGGGGGGCGCACTACCGCAGCCTGTGGGCCACGCCCGTCACGGTGCCCGTCATTCGGCTGGCCCGGGCCGAGCTCGACAGCCTGACGCCCATGCGGGCCGGGGGCAGCTACCAGAGCCGCACCCTGCGCCTGCGCACCGCTGCCGGCCACCAGCTGGTGCTGCGCTCCGTGGACAAAGACATGAGCCGAGCCCTGCCCGCTGGCTGGATGCGCAACTGGCTGAGCGGCCTCATGCGCGACCAAACCAGCGTGTCGCAGCCCTATGGTGCTTACGTGGCCGCGCCGCTGGCCCAGGCCGCCGGCGTGTACCACGCCAACCCGCGCCTGGTGTACCTGGCCAACGACCCCGCGCTGGGCAAGTTTCAGCCCGGCTACGCCAACGCGCTGTACCTGCTGGAGGAGCGCGCCGAGGGCGACCAGGAACACCAGGCCAGCTTCGGCGGCTCGCGGGCCATCTTCAACTCGCACCGCATGCTGGCGGCCCTGCGCCAAAGCCCCAGCTACCAGCCCGATGCCCGGGCCTACCTGCGCGCCCGCCTGCTGGATATGTGGCTCGGCGACTGGAGCCGGCGCGAAGACCAGTGGCGCTGGGCGAGCTTTCTGGAAGGGGGCGGGGTAGTGTTCCGGCCCATCCCGCGCGACCGGGACCAAGCCTTTTTTCGGTTCGATGACGGCGTGCTCACGCGGCTGCTGTCGTGGTTTCTGCCCAAGTTTCAGAGCTTTCACGCCACCATCAAGCCGGGCAGCGTGGAAGGCCTCACCCGCACCGCCCGCGCCCTTGACCGCACGCTGCTGAGCACCCTGAGCGCCGAGGACTTTCGGCAGGAAGCCGATTCGCTGCAGCGGCGCCTCACCGATGCCGCCATTGCGCAGGCCCTCACGGCCGGCCCCAAGGAAACACAGGCGACCATTGCCGAGCAGTTGGGGCCGGCGCTGCAGGCACGACGGGCGCAGCTGCCGGCCGTGGCCCGGCGCTATTTTGAGCTGCTGGCCGAAGAAGCCTGGGTGCCCGGCACCGACCGCGCCGAACGGTTTAGGCTGACCAGTGCCGGGCCGGGGCAGCTGCGGCTGCGCGTACTGGCCATTCGCCCGGCGCGGCCCGATAGCCTGATTTCAGAGCGGGTGTATGCCCAGCACGATACCAAAAAGCTGAGCCTCTACGGCCTGGCCGGCAACGACGTTTTCACGATAGACGCCGCCGCCGCGCCCGGCATTGCCGTGGCCCTGTACCCCGGCGAAGGCCAGGACCGGGTCGTCCTGCCCGCTGCCGCGAAGGCAGAGGCCGCAAAGCCACTCATTTTGTGGTACGGCCGGCCCGGCAGCCCTGCGCCAGCCTTACCGGGCCTCACCGTGGAGCAGGACCCCGAGCCGGGGCTCAGCGCCACGGCAGCCGGCTGGCTGCGCCGCTACAACCTGCAGGATTAGCCCCGGCCCACAAGCCCGGCCATGGGGTCGGCCCCATCCAGCGTGCCCGTGCTGCTCAGCACCTGAAACCGGGCAAACAACTCCTCAGCGTACCAGTTTTCGCGCCGCGTGAGCTGGATGACCTCGCGGTGGCGCACGTCGCGGTAGGCGTATTCCTGCATGGCTTGGGCTGATTCCCACACGCTGAACGTGGCCTGCCGCACCACCGGCAGCTCGCCCAGCCCGAGGGCGGCGCGCACGCCTACTGCGCCGGCCAGGGCCGCGCTGGTGGGCTCCACAAACTGCCAGAACCGCCGCGTTTTCGCCCAGCGAATACTGGCCCGGGTGAGCACGGCCACCGGCGCCGGGGCCGACGCCGGAAGCGGGGCAGCTTCGTAATCGAACGGGCGCTGGCCGTCCCACAGGCCCTGCGCCTTGAGGGGGGCCAGCTGCAGGGTCCACAGCTCGGCGCTGCGCTGCTGATAGGTGGCCCAGAGCGGGTGCTGGCCGAAGAAATCCTCGGCCGCCGCTGCGTCATCCCACACGGCCATGAAGCCGTAGCGGTCGAGGTTGGGCCAAAAACCGAAGCCGTTGCGGGCGCCGCTGCCCAGTAGCTTGAAAAAGCGCAGCCCCGGCACCCGGGCCAGCTTTGCGGGCGACGTGCCCATTTGGGCCAGGCCCCAACGCCGGCGGCCGGGCTGTAGCGTAAAAACGGTGAGCGTGGTGAGGGGCATGCAACTGAAAAAACAAAGAAACGCCGCGCGGCATGGCCCCGCGGCGCTGAAACAACAAAAAAAGGCCGGAATTGCTTCCGGCCTTTTCACGGGCTACGCGCGGGGCGCGGTTATTTGGGAATCACCACCGACTGGCGGTCGGCGCTGGGCTGGTCCCGCTCGCCGGTGATGACGGCTTTGGCGTAGGTGTAGGCCCGCAGCAGCGTCGAATTGGGCGAATCCCAGAACTCGCCCTTGTCGATGGTCACTTTCAGCAGGGCAATGTTGGGGTCGTCGGAGCCTTTGGGGAACCAGCCGCGCAGGCCTTCGCTCCATAGTTCCTTGATTTTGGCGCGGTCCGTCACCACCTGGGCGGTGCCGGTGATGGCCACGTAGAGGTTATCGTCGGGCTTGGAGTAGCCCAGGTTGACGTGACGGTCCTTTTGCAGCTCGCCCACTTTTTGCGAGTCTTGCTCGGTGAAAAACCAGAGCGTGCCATCTTCCTCCGGCTGCGAGGTATACATGGGCCGCGAGTGCAGCTCCGTGCCGTTTTCGATGGTCGTCATCATGGCAATCTTGATGTCCTTGATTTTATCGACGAGCTTGGTTACGTCGTGGCTTACGGCAACTTGGTCGGCCATGGGAGTAGGTGTTTTGGAAAGAAAAATGAGAAAAGAAGTACTGGGCTTACGGCCTGAGCCGCTGACTTGTTTCCTACGGTTGGGACAAACGGGCCGCTTGGTGGTTGTATCGGCCATGAACTTCCTGGCCCACCTCTTGCTCTCCGGCCCGCCCGCCGCGGCCCACTACGCCGACCTGCTGGTGGGCAATTTCATTGCCGACTCGGTGCCCGGCCGCCAGCTTGAAAAGTACCCCGCCGCCGTGCAGGCCGGCATCCGCCTGCACCGGGCCATCGACACCTTTACCGACCAGCACCCCGTGGTGCGCCGCAGCACCCAGCGCCTGCGCCAAGCCGGCTACGGCAAATACGCCGGCGTCATTTCCGACGTGTTTCTGGACCACTTCCTGGCCCGCGCTTTCGAGGATTACTCTGCCGAAGCGCTGCCCGAATTTTCGCAACGCGTGTACGCGCTGCTCACGGCGCGTCGGGCCGACATGCCGCCCCGCGTGCAGCACTTCCTGCCCTACATGACCGAGCACAACTGGCTGCTGGGCTATGCGCAGGTCGAAGGCATCCGGCGCGCCCTCTCTGGCCTGAGCCGCCGGGCCACGGCCGGCTCGGGCATGGAAACAGCCACGGCGGAGTTGGAGCGGAACTATGCGGCGTACGAGGAGGACTTTGGGGAATTCTTCCCGCAGCTCCAGCAGCACGTGGATGCGTTTATCAGCACGGTATAGAAACGCGACACTTCGCGTCTCTACACCACAAAAAAGCCCCGGCACTGTGCAGTGCTGGGGCTTTTTCAGTTTGGGGCTGGTCGTTGCAATCGCAACTACCGCCGGGGGCTTGCCTAGTGGTGGTGGCCGCCTTCGCCGTGCACGTGGCCGTGGGCCAGCTCTTCGGCGGTGGCGTCGCGCACGTCCTGCACTTTGCCGGCGAAGTGCATCACCATGCCGGCCAGGGGATGGTTGAAGTCCATCTTCACGCCCGTGTCGCCGATGCTGACCACTTTGGCTTGCATGTGGTTGCCTTCGTTGTCGGCCATGGGCAGGAAGTTGCCGGGCTGCAGCATTTCCTCGTCCAGCTTGCCGTCGATGAGGAACACCTCTTTGGGGATTTCCACCAGGGCCTGCTCGTCGTAGTCGCCGTAGGCCTGGTCGGGGGTGAGGCTGAACTGGAATTCGTCGCCGGGGTTTTTGCCGTCGAGCTGCGACTCAAATTCCTCGGGCAGGCCGCTGTGGCCGAAAAGGAACACCATGGGCGAGTCGGCCTCGGCCGATTCCACCAATACTTTTTCCTGGTTTTCGTCGGTCACGCTGAGGTCGTAGGTGATGGTGACGACTTTGTTGTCGCTGATTGCGGCCATAAGAGTGCGGGCCGGGCAAGCCGGCCGGGGAGTGGGTGGTAAGAAAAATTTACGGGCAAGATAAGTACGCAAAACCCGGCGGCGCAGCCACCCCCCGCCCGGGATTTTGTGGGCGGGCCGGGCGAGCGGGCCGTAACCTCGTCCTTCTCGCTGCGTTTAGCCGGCTGGTGGCGGCGACTTCGCGTTGAGCGCCACGCCCTTCTTTTCTCTCCTTTCCTATTCTTTCCTGAGTGTATGCGCAACCTGATTCCGGTGCTGCTGAGCGGCGCCCTGCTGGCCAGCTGCCAGTCGAATGACCCCAAAACCGAACGCGAGGCCGTGAACAAAGAGGCCGTGGTGAAGGCCGATGCCGACAGTGCCGGCGCGTCGGCGCCCGCGGTGCCCACCATCGGCAGCCCCAAGCTTCTGTTCACCCTCGACGACGCCCACAACACCCCCGACGGCCTGGCCCTGGCGCCCAACGGCCACCTCATCCTGTCGGTGCCCAACCTGGCCGATAACAGCCAGCCGGCTTCGCTGATGGAGATTGTGAACGACTCGCTGCAGCCCTTTGCCACCAACCTGCCGGTGGAGCCCACCACCAAAAAAGCGGCGCCCATGGACTTGGCGTTCGGGCCCGACGGCAACCTGTACTACGCCGAAAACCAGTACGAAAACAGCAAGGATTTCAAATCGCGCCTGATGAAGGTGCAAATGAAAAATGGCAAGCCCGGCGCCATCACCACCGTGGTCGACAATTTCGCCCTGGCCAACGCGGTGGTGTGGAAAGGCAACACGATTTACGTGACCGACAGCCAGTGGGACATGCCCGACAATGACAAGGGCAGCGCCGTGCTGCGCTTCACGCTGGCCGAGCTGAACAAGGGCGTGGTGCACCTGAAGCCCAAAACCAAAGACCCGCACGTACTGGCTACGTTCACCACCACGGTGAACGAAACCGGCGTGGACAACGGCGCCGACGGCCTGGACTACGACAGCAAAGGCAACTTCTACACCGGTTCCTTCGGCGACGGGCGCCTCTACAAAATGACGCTGAAAGCCGACGGCAGCCTCGCCAAGCAAGAAATCCTGACGCTGCAGGGCAAGCAGATTCCCTGCGTCGACGGCCTCATCATCGACCGCAGCACCGACAAACTCTACCTCTGCAACTCGCGCGAAAACGCCATCGAACTGGTGGACCTGCGCAACAACAACGCCGTGACCACCCTGGCCCAAAACGGCGATACCGACGGCACCGGCGGCCTCCTCGACCAGCCAGCCGAAGTCCTGCTGAAAGGCAAGCGACTCTACATTTCCGATTTCGACAAGCCGGAAAAGAAGTTTGTCAACTCAAAATCGGACGCGCCGCACACCATGTCGGTGATTGACCTGCCGTAAGAAAGTAGGGTTGAGACTAGCAAAAAGCGGGGCCGCGTCCAGGGTGTTTTTCCTGTGGCGCGGCCCCGCTTTTTATGCTTTCGGTAAGCTCAGCGGATGAATGTTTTTTTGCAGAGGCGCACCCACTTGCCCTCGTAAGCGCTGCATTTGCTCCGTAAACCCGCCGCAAAAGCCAGCCCCCGGCCCAATGGCCCGCGTAGAAATGGTAGAACCTTCCGCCATTTCCCATGCCCCTGCACCCCGAGCTAGACAAAAAACTCAGCAAGACCTTCGAGCCCAAAACCAGCATCGACGACGTGTTTAAAGGCTACGACATCACCTTTCTCACCAACGAACACGGCGAGCCTGTGACGCTGTTTTTCGGCAAGCGGCGGCCCGATGGCCTCATCGTCGGCGAGCGGTACACCCGCACCATTAAGCGAGAAACGGGCAGTCTGGCCGTGAAGCACAGCCACTGGGACAACCGCGGCAAAATCATGCGCTGACTAAGAACGAGCGTTGAGATGCGACACTTCGCGTCTCGACACCCGCTAATCCTGCAGCTCCCAGGCCGTGCGGTAGCCCCCGATGCGCTCGATGTACTCCAGCATGGCTTTGAAAAACGGGTGCGCGCTAAGCGTCGACGAGTCGCCCACGAGCAGCAGCTTGCGGCGCGCCCGCGTCATGCCCACGTTCATGCGGCGGATGTCGCTCAGGAAGCCAATTTCGCCGTGGTTGTTACTGCGCGTGAGCGTGATGGCGATGATGTCGCGCTCCTGGCCCTGAAACGAGTCCACGGTGCCCACGCTCAGCATGCGGTGCTCCAGGAGGCCGGCCAGCTCGTCGTTGCCCTCAATGGCGTCCTTCAGGTAGTTGATTTGGGCGCGGTAAGGGGCAATCACGCCGATGGTGAGCAGGTCTTCCTCGTGGTCGGCGGGGTCGTAGGGTTCGAGCAGCTGCGCCAGGCGCTTGAGCAGCAGGTCGGCTTCTTCGGGGTTGGCGGTGGAGCGGCTTTCCGGGATGGTGATTTCCTGGAAGCCGAAGCCGGCCGTGTCCAGAAACTCCACCGGCAGGTCGGGCGCGAAGCTCAGGTCGTACTCGTCCAGGCCGGCGTGGCGCACGCTTTCGTGGGCTTCCAGCTTGCCTTCGTAAAATTGTTCCGAACTGAATTCCATAATCTGCTCGTGCATGCGGTACTGCACCGTGAGCATGCGGGCCGTGGCCGGCTGGCGCTTGATGCACTTCTCGAACAGGGTTTCGCGCAGGCCGTCGCGGGCGGCTTTCTCGCTTTTGACGGTGGGCGGCAGCTGGTGGTGGTCGCCGGCCAGCACCACGCGGTTGGCCTTGGCGATGGGAATCCAGCAGCCCGGCTCCAGGGCCTGGGCGGCCTCGTCGATGAACACCGTTTCGTAGGTCAGGTGGCGGATGTTGCGGTTGGCGGCGCCCACCAGCGTGCAGGTTATCACCTGCACCGATTCCAGCAGGTCTTCGGTGATGTAGCGCTCCAAATCGTCGGCCTGCTGAAACAGCATGCGCGCCTCTTCCTTCAGCTGGCGGCGGTACTGCTGTTCCTCGTAGCCGAAGTTGCGCACGTACTTGCTCGCGGTTTCGCGGTACTGCTCGGCCGTTTGGCGCATCGAGCGCAGCTCGTTGTAGCTTTTGTGGGCCATCACCTGGGCGTCGAGCGTGTGCTCCAGCAGCAGGTCCGACACGCGGCTGGGGTTGCCCATCCGGATGACGTTGACGCCGCGCTCGGCCAGCTTTTCGGTGAGCAGGTCCACGGCCGTGTTCGAGGGCGCGCACACCAGCACGCGCCGCTCGCGCCGAATGGTTTCCAGAATGGCCTGCACCAGCGTGGTGGTTTTGCCGGTGCCGGGCGGGCCGTGAATGATGGCCACGTCCTGCGCCGCCAGCACGTGCCGCACGGCGGCCAGCTGCGAGGCGTTCAGCGGGCTGGGATAAAACAAGTCGGTGGATTTTTCCTCGCGAAAACGGGCTTCCTTGGCGCCCAGCAGCACGTCGCGCAGGTGGGCGAGGCGGTCGCCGTAGGCACCCATCACCTTGCCCAGGGCGTAGTCCATCTCGCGGTAGCTCACCTCGTCAAACGTGAGGTCGATGCCGAGCTTGCCGCCTTCGAGCACCCAGTCGGGCAGGTCTTCCTTGGTGGTGGCCAGCAGCAGCTTGTTGCGCCGCACGCTGGTAATCACGCCGCTGAGCGTGGGCCGGTCGGTGGCCGAGCGGCCGGGAATGTTGCCAAACAGCGAGGCGTTTTTGCCCACCTGAAACAGGTGCAGGCCCTGCTGGCCGGCCGGGCGCTCCAGCTCGAGCACCACTTTGCCGCCAAAGCCAATTTCTTCCTTGGCAATGGTGACGGGGTACCAGGTCAGGCCGCGCTGCTGGCGCTCGGCAATGCTGGCCTTGGCGTTTTTAATCTTGAATTGCTCCAGGTCTTCCTTTTGCTCCAGCTGCATGAGGGCCTGGGTGTGGCGCAGCTCTTTTTCGAGGGCGTAAGGGTCGGTGGGGGTGAAGGTGGTATCGGACAAAAGAATGCGGGTTGATTTCGTTGGATGAATAACAACGAAAACGGAAAATGAGTGGCCGAAGGTCAGGCGCTTTTTCGGAAGCCCGGTGGCTTTAGGCAAAAAAGTCGTCCGGGTCGGTCTGGCTGAGGTATTTCTGCAGCTTAGGCAGCGAGCCGAAATAGGGGAGCACGCACGCCAAAAACTCGTCGGCAATGGCGGCGTTGCTGGCGTAGGCCACGAAGGCAGTGCCGCTTTCCGTCAGCTCCAGCTCGTTGAGCAGGGCGGGGGCATGCTCCTCCACGATGGTTTCGAGGTGCTCGGCCCAGGAAGCCGGCGTGCCCCCGTAGCCGAAGTGCTGAAACAGCCGATAATATTCCTCCAGCCCGCCCACATTGGCAAAAATGACCATCTCATATTCGGGCGAGATGGGCGGTGGAGCGGTGGCCAGCTGAAAAGGAAACGTATCGGACATGCGGCGAAGGTACGTCCGGCCCGCAGCGCGGACTTGCCGTTCGCGTGCAAGCTTCAGGAGGTAGGGCCGGTTTCGGCGCCGACTAAAAGCCCGCGCTACTGGCTCCAGGTGCGCACGTAGCGCTGCTGCGGGTCGTAGCGCCGGGCCTGTTGGGCCACGTCGAAGGCCGTGTCGCGCACGTCGGTGCCGGTGCCGGCGATGTACTTCCAATTGCCCCAGTTCGAGGCCGCGTCGTGGTCGATGAGCTGGTGCTCGAACCAGGCCGCGCCCCAGCGCCAGTCCTGGTGCAGGTCGTGGATAAGGTAGCTGGCCACGTTCTGCCGGCCGCGGTTGCTCATGAAGCCGGTGGCCTCCAGCTCGCGCATGTTGGCGTCCACAAAGGCATTGCCGGTGCGGCCGGCGGCCCAGTCCTCAAACACCGCCCGGTCGGGCTGGGTGGGCTTGGGCAGCTGCTCGCGCAAGCCGCGCCAGCGGAAGAAGTCGGGCCCAGCCCGGTAAGCCAGCAGGCGGAAATAGTCGCGCCACAGCAACTCCAGTCGCAGCTGCATGGCCCCTTTGCTGCGGGCGCCGTGGGTGGCATCGTAGTCGTCGATGGCCGCCCAAATCTGGCGGGCCGAGAGGCTGCCGTTGGCCAGCCAGGGCGAAAACTTGGTGCTGAACGCCTCGCCGAGCATCTGGTTGCGGGTGTCGTCGTAGCGGCCAATGAGGTGGCGCTCCACGGCGTAATCGTGCAGGCGGGCCAGGCCGGCGGTTTCGCCCCCGCCCAGCGCGGGCAGGGCCGAGCGGCGGTCGGGCCGAATGCGAATCAGTGAGGGCAGACCAAGCTTGGCGGCTATCAGCTCAGCAGTGGGCAAGGGCGTGGGCGCGAACCCCTCGGGCAGCGTCGGCAGCCGGCGCGGCGCGGGCAGCGGGGGGCGCACGCTCATCTTCGAAAATACATCAAACCGAAACTTGCTGAACGAGTACGGCAGGGTGCGAAGCGGAATGGGCAGGTCGTTGGGGTGCAGCAGCGTCAGGGTTTCGAAGCGGCGCAGCGGCACTTGCGGCCCTAAAGCAGCTACCAGGGCTTCTTCGGCTTCGTCTTCTTCGGTGGTGTGCTCGCTGCTGGCATACACAGCCTGCGCGCCCACCTGCCGGGCCAGGGCGGGCAGCACGTCCTCGGGCCTCCCCACGACGAAGTGAATGCCGGAGCCCAACGCGGCGTAGCGTTGCTGCAAATCGGCCAGCGTTTCAAGCAGGAAAGCCATCCGGTGCGGACCGGTGCGCGGCAGGCCCAGGTAGGCATCAGCGCCCAGCTGCACGGGGTCGAAACAGTACACGGGCAGCAGGGTAGTGGCGGCCGCGGCGGCGGTCAGAGCCTCGTTGTCATGCAGGCGCAGGTCGTTGCGCAGCCAGTAGAGAACGGTCATGCGGGAAAACGGAACAGTTTGCCAGCCTAACAGGCATCACCGGGTTTCTTCCCGCAAGCCGTCCCGATTCCAGCTACTTCCGCCGGCGACGCAGCGCCACCAGCAGGCCCACGCATACGACCGATAGCCCGGCAATGAGGGCATCGCGCACGAAGTGCCCTTGCTTGGCCTCGGCCACTTCGGCTTCGAGGTCGCGCTGCTTGGCCGTATGCTGCCGTTCGCGCTGGCGCAGGTTTTCGGCCTCGTTCTCCAACTCTGACAGGCGCTGGGACGTCACGTTGCGGTCGCCGCGGCTGGTGTTTTCCAGCTGGGTGGTGGTGGCCGCCAGGCGCACCGAGGTGGTTTTGGCTTCCTGAGCGGTGCGATTGAGCACGTCCACAATCTGCTGGTCTTTGTCGACAATGCCCTGCAGGGCATCCACCACTTCCTGCAGGTCTTTCTTGGATGGTTTGTTGCCGAACAGGCTGTGGCGCTGGGCACTGGCTTCGGCGTAGCGGCGCGTGAGCACCGCCCGCTCGCGCAGCAGGCCGGGCAGGGGGCTGTCGGGGTTAACGGCCGCCGGGGCGGCGTCCTGGGCAAGAACGGGGGCAACGGGCGCTGCCGCTAACCCCAGCAGCAGCGCCAGCGCGGCGAAAAAGCGGCGTTTGGCAAGCTGGGGCGTACTTTTGGGCTTTGATAGCAAGGAAAAAGGGAAGGCAACCATCATCAATAGGCTGGGCATGAGAAATAGAACGTGGGTGTGGCTGGGCGTAATGGGAGTATTGGCCACCGGGTGCAGCAGCGCCCGCAAAGCGCCGCCCTTGTACGGTGGTACGACAACCCTGCCCACGGCGGCTAACGAAAGCGGCAGCGCGGTAGTGCTCCCCTTCGTGGTGCGCGACGTGAGCGACGACGAAACCTACGGCTATTCCGAAAAGAACCCCATTCGCGTGGGCGGCGGCCGCTCGGCCGGGGTGCGCAACCAGCTGCGCTACCTCAACGCGCTGAAAGGCCCGCAGGGCCAGGCCGTTACCTACGAGCGCAAGGCCAGCTGCTGCCCGTTCCGCACGCGCCGCGGCGTAGTCGACAACTCGGCGCTGCTCGACGTGTACGCCGTGACCTGGACCGGCAACCCCACGCCCGTCACGCTCTACCTCAACATGTACCGCGGCGGCAAGCTGCTGGCCCCGCGCGGTTTCACCGGCGCCCAATAGCAGGCACTCGCTCGCTGGCAAAGGCTGAAAAAAGCAGTACTTTTAACAGTCTGGCCCTCGTTTCTCGCTTCTATGTCTGCCCCATACTACGCACTTCTGGCGGCACTGGCTGCTGCCCCCGCAGCCGCACCCGCCGACCAGCTACCTCAGCTGCGCAAGCTGCTGGAAAAAGTGCTGCGCGACGAATGCAAGCACCAGAACACGCCCTTTGTCGACCTGAGTCAGGCCATCGGGCAGGTGGCTTTTCAGCGGGGGCTGCCCGCCGCCCTGCGCAGTCAGCTGCAGGCCTTGCGCCTCGCCGCCAACCTGGTGCTGCATGAAAGCTACGCCGGCACGCCCGCTGAAGTAGCCGCGGGTTTCGCCGCCGTGGCCGCGCTGGTGCTGCACCTCACCGGCGAAGTGTACGAGGGCCCGCGCCTGCCCGAAATCCCGGAAGCGGGCCCGGAAATGCCCGCCTTGCCGCCCGTTGGTCCCGCCGGGTTTGTGCCCGCCGAAAGTGCCCAGCCCGGCGCTACCTGGCGCGTCATCGTGCTGCACGTAGACGAGCCGAGACAGGAAATGACGGTGGAAATGGCCACCCCGGCCGACGGCTGTCCGGCCGCGCCTTTTCAGCTGCTGCTGCCAGAGGCTTATCACAACCTATTCCCGCTGGCAGCAGCGCTGCATCCCACGCTGCACCTCATCGGGCCGGTGCTGCAGGCCGATGGCCGGGTGTGCCCGCGGCGGGTGGTGCTGGAGCCCGATTACCTGGTCAGCGTGACCACCATTGCGGAGTGCGCCCAAGCCACGGCCACCATTCCGGAGTGGGCCCTGCTGAACGCCTTTCTGCCCGACGATACCTCCCGGCCGCTGGTGGTCGGAAACCTGGTGAACCTGCTGCTGGACGAGGAAGTGAGCCACGCGGCCCAACAGGCGGAAATCACCGCGCTGGCCGATGCTGGCGCGGTTGCGGCGAGCCCGCTCACTCCCGGCCGCAGGGCAGAAGAGTTTGACCTGGAAAAGTTTTTCAAGCAGCGCCTGTTCCGCGCCGCGCCGCTGGCCATCAGCACACTACCCGAGTTTCAGACGCGGACCGGGGTGCCCGAACTGCTCAACGACCTGCGCCGCCACCACCGCACCCTGCGCGAAACGCGCGTGCAGGGCTTTGTGGCCCAGAGCCGCACCGGCTACCAGCAAGAGCCCCTGCGCCTGGCCGACTGCTTTCTCGAACCCACCTTCCTCTCGGCAACCTACGGCCTGCAGGGCCGCCTCGACCTGCTGCACGAAAGCGCCACCGGCTACGACCTGGTAGAGCTGAAAAGCTCCACCAAAGTGCCCCACGCCGAGCCCTGGAGCAACCACGCCGCCCAGGCCCAGCTCTACCGCCTGCTGCTCGAATCGGTGTTCGGGGCCGACGGCGAAACGGCCGGACGGGGCCGCACCAGCATTCTGTACTCCAACGCGGCCAGCGGGCAGCCCGCCGTGCGCCGCGTCGACCAGAATCAGGAGCTGATTGACCGGCTGCTTTCGGCCCGCAACCAGCTGGTGGGCATCGAGCTGCAGCTGGCCCGCGCCACCGGCCCCGTGCAGACGGCCCGGCTGCTCGCGCCCGTGCTCCACCCCAACCTCACGGCGCTGCCGCCATTTGGCAAGGCCAAAGCCGAAAAAGTGGCCAATGCCTGGGCCGCCGCCGAACGCGTGGAGCGCGCCTACTGCCTAGAGCTGGCCCGCTTCACCGCCCGCGAAATGCGCCTCACGCTGCTCGGCGACGAGGCCCGTCCCGGCGATGCGGGCGGCCAGGCCGGCCTGTGGCGCCTGCCGCAGGCCCGCAAATTCCAGAACTTCAGCCTGCTCGACGACCTGGTGCTGCTGGAAGACAACAGCAATGCCCCCGACGACGCCCGCGACGGCCTGGGGCCGCACCTCATTTTTCAGCGCCCCGCCGAAGGCCGCGAAGTAAACTTCCGGGCCGGCGACACGCTCATACTCTATCCTCGTCGGCGCCACCTCCGGGATGGTACTGCAGCTGAACTCGGCAACAAAACACTTTCCGTGCTCGATGCCCAGGTGGTGAAAGTGGTACTGGCCGAAGACCTCAGCGCCGATGGCCGCGTGGTGCTGAGCGTGCGCAACCGCCGCATGGCGCCGCGCTACCTGCAAGGCCACTCGCATTGGGCCCTCGAGCCCGACACCTACGACACCTTCCGGCGCGAATGGGCGGGGTTGTCGGCGTTTCTGAGCCTGGCGCCGGAGCGCCGCAAGCGCCTGCTGGCCCGCATTGGCCCCCGCGAACCGGAGGAGTGGAGCCCCGACGCGCCGCCGGCCACCTCGGCCAAAGAAGTGGTGGCCCGGGCCCTGGCAGCCCCCGACTGGTTTGTGCTGTGCGGCCCGCCCGGCACCGGCAAAACGCGCGCCGTGCTGCGCGAGCTGGCCGTCAATCTATACCAGGAGCACAAACAGGTGCTGCTGGCGGCCTATACCAACCGCGCCGTGGACGAAATTTGCGAGCAGCTGGTCGAGGCTAAGTTGCCGTTTATTCGGGTGGGTTCGCGGCTGGGCACGGCGCCCGCGTACCGGCCCTACCTGCTCGACAACATGCTGCGCGACTGCACCAGCCGCCAGATGGTGCGCGGGCGCCTCACCACCTGCCCGTTCTATGTGGGCACCGTGGCCAGCCTGCTGGGCAAGCCCGAGCTGTTCATGCTCAAGCAGTTCGACCTGGCCGTGGTCGACGAAGCCAGCCAGGTGCTGGAATCGCCCATGCTGGCCCTGCTGGCCAAAGTGCCCAAGTTCATCCTCATCGGCGACCACCGCCAGCTGCCGGCCGTGGTGGCCCAGGAACCCGAAGCCAGCGCCGTGGCTCCCGAAGTGGCCAAGCTGCTGCGCGACGAGCTGGGCCTCACCAACCTGCGCAACTCTTATTTCGAGCGCCTGTTCCGGCGCGCCGAGGCCCACTGGCCGCACGCCCACGGCACCCTGGCCGACCAGTACCGCATGCACCAGGAGCTGGCCGTGCTCGTTAACGAAGACTTCTACGAAAACCAGCTGCGCTGCCCGCAGCCCTGGCAGGCCGCCGCCCTCGACCGCGCCCACTGGCCCGCGCCGGCCGATGCGTTTGCGGCGTCTCTGCGGGCGCAGCGCGTGGTGTTTGTGCCCACCCAGCGCCTGCCCGAAGATTTGTCGATGAAGGAATCGGCGCAGGAAGCGGAGCTGGCCGGGCAGGCCGCCGCCTACGTGGCCCGGGGCTACGGGGCCGATTTCAACCCCGAAACCACGTTGGGCATCATTGCCAGCTACCGCAACCAAGCGGCCCGCATCCGGGCGCGGCTGGCGCAGCTGGCGTTGGAGCTTGACTTACCGGGCCTCACGCAGGTCAGCGTCGACACGGTGGAGCGCTACCAGGGCAGCCAGCGCGAGGTCATCATCGTGAGCTTTTGCTGCCACCACGAGCACCAGTTGGAGCTCATGGTGTCGCCCGACGAAAGCGGGCGCGTCGACCGCAAGCTGAACGTGGCCCTCACGCGGGCGCGCCAGCAGCTGGTGCTGCTCGGCAACGAGGACGTACTAAAACGGGCGCCGCACCACGCGGCCCTGTTGGCCCGGGTGCGGCGCCCGCTCTAAGAGTCAGGCCCGAAAGGACGCTTATTGCACGTCCACCAGTTCCACTTCGAAGCGTAGCACGGAGTTGGCCGGGATGGTGGGCGGCACCCCGCGGGCGCCGTAAGCCAGCGCCGACGGAATGATGAGCTGGGCCTTCTCGCCCTTGCGCATCAGCGCAATGCCGGCATCGAAGCCTAAAATCACCTGTCCGCTACCTATCACAAACTGAATCGGGGTGTTGTTGTGCTGCGAGGAAGCGTCAAATACGGTGCCCGTGGCGTCCATCAGGTGACCCGTATACAGCACCGACACGGTTTTGCCCGTGGCCGCTGGCGTCCCGCCAGGATTGGCCAGCACCGGCAGGTAATACAGGCCGGAGGCCTGCTTCTGGGCGGTCGTGATGTTGTTGTCGGTCAGGTATTTCTTGATGAGGTTGTCTTCCACCACGGCATTGTCCACTACCTCCACTTCGAAGCGCAGCACGGAATTGGCCGGGATGTTGCCCACCACCCGGTTGCCATAGGCCAAAGCAGAAGGAATGAGCAACTCGGCCTTGTCGCCGATGTGCATGAGGGCAATGCCCTCGTCAAAGCCGGAGATGATTTGGCCGCTGCCTACCGTGAAGGTGAGGGGCACGTTGTTGTGCTGGGAGGAAGCGTCGAACACCGTGCCGGCAGCGTCGAGCAGGTGGCCCGTGTAGAGCACCGACACCGTGGCGCCGGCCTTCACCTGCACGGCGGCGGCGTTGGTTTGTACCGGCAGGAAGTACAGGCCTGAGGCCTGGCGCCGGGCGGTGGTGATGTTGTGGTCGGCCAGGTATTTCTTGATGAGGTCTTCGTCGATGCCGCTATAATCCTTCACCTCCGGGTCGTCTTTCTGGCACGAAGTGGCGAAAAAGCTGGCCGTGGCCAGCAAGGCGAGAAGCCACAATCGGGGCAAAACTGCTAAATAAGGAATTTTCATGGGCCGTTTTTTACTGGTAAAAATAGTGACTTGTGCCGCACATCTCGTGTTGCGGCACAGCACACAACCCCAAATATTGGTTTAAATTCCCAATCTACGCGGCCCGCTGACGCACACCGGTGGGCCTGCCCGTTCGGTGAAACGGGCAGCTGCCGCGGCTGGGCGGGGGCGTGGCCTCGGCCGGTTGCGCATCCAAGGCCTTGATGCGGTCGCGGTATTCGGCGGGCAGCATGGCGTTTTTGGCCCATTGGCTCAGGGCAAAGCCCCTAGTGGCCCGGTACAGCGCCAGAGGCGGCTGCAGCCAGGCGCCATCGGGCAGGCTTAGCCAGTAGCGCACGCTGGGCGGCACCACCATGCCCTGCACCCCGCGCAGCAGCTGGAAGCGCGCCCAGCCCAGGTGCCGCTCATACTGCCGGTACAAATCTTCTGTGTAGGAGCTCAGCAGGGTATTCTGCGCCAGGTGCTGCTCCCGGGCCAGCCGCCACGCCGCGTAGTCGGTGGGCAGCTCGGCAATGCCCATCCGCCGGCCCACCCGACCAAACACTTCCACAATTTCCTCGCGCTCATCGGCCGTGAGCGGGCGTTCCAGCACTTCAAACGCCCGCATCGAATAGGCCACGAGCATAAATAGCACGTCGCGGTAGGCCCAGTCCGGAATGGCGTGGCCGCGCTTGGCCTCCACGGCGCCATGAATGGCAGCAATGGTGTCGATGGCTTTCTCGGCCGCGGCTTGCTCGGCAAACACGATGCGGCGGGCGTAGTCGACGGTGGAAAATAGCCGGCCCAGCGGGTCGGAGGGCAGCCGGCCGGTGAAGTACAGCCAATCGACCGCCTTATTGAGGGCAAACTCGGCGGCAGCCCCGGCGAAAATGAAAAGTATCATATCGGCCGAACCCCAGATGCGGCGCACGATGGACGAGGGAGCTACGAAATATTGCATGTCTTCCAAAAGAACTTTGTAATTCAAAGTTACGGTTCTTTTTGATATTTCAGCGACGGGGGTGTGGCTTTGGCTAAGTGTGAATGGGTGTAGAGACGCGTATTCGCGCCTCGGCAACAGAACTATGAGGCTTGAATTGGTGAGCAAAAGGTCCAAACACCAGCGTTGCTCACAATTCCTCCTTGCGGCGCGGACGGTGAGACGCAAAATATTGCGTCTCTACATGCCCCCTTCGAACCGCTTTTAGCGGCTGCCAACGGCCACATCCTCTGTTGAAATCGCCTGGTCCTTCGGCCGCTTGTAGAAATACAGAATCAGGAGCGGGAGCAGGGTCAACTCGGCCACCACACCGAACAGCAGCGTGAGGCCAATGAGCAGCCCTACGTAAAAAGTGCCGTCGAACTTGGAAAACAGCAGCGTGCTGAAGCCGCCCACCAGTATCAGCGACGTGGTGATGACAGCCTTCCCGGCCAGCAGGTAGGTGCGCCGCACGGCCTTGAAGATGTCCGGCTCCTTGCCCAGCGTGAGGCGCAACTTGCTGATGAAGTGAATGGTGTCGTCGACGGCAATGCCGAAGGCAATGGTGAAAATGATGCTGGTGCTCACTTTCATGTTGACGCCGGCCAGGCCCATCACGCCGGCCACGATGATGATGGGCAGCAGGTTGGGAATGAGCACCACCACCGTCATGCGCAGCGAGCGGAACAAAAACAGCACGATGAGCGTGACCATCAATACGTCGATGGCCATGCCCTGAATCATGTTCAGGGTCAGGTTTTCGTTGTTTTTGTCGATGAGGTTAGACGAGCCCGTGAGGCGGGTGCGCAGCACCGTGCTGTCGACGGTGGCGCGCAGGTGCCGGCGTAGCGCGTCGTTCAGGGCATCGGCCCGGATGCTGCCCACGTCGGACATGCGCCCGGTGAGGCGGCCGGCCGAGCCATCGGGCAGGGCCAGGGCGCTGAACTCAGGCTTTTTGCGAAACTGCCGTAGCTTGCCGCGCAGCAGCTGCAGCTCCAGGGTATCGGCGGGCAGGCGGTAGGCCTCCAAGCCGCCGCCGTTGAGGGCCTTGCGCACCGATTTTACCAGCGTGACCGGCGAGGCGGCGAAACGCAGGCCGTAGGTTTCTTTCAGGTAGGCTTCGATGCGCTCGGTTTGCCGCAGCACGGCGAGGTCGTAGATGTCGCGGCCGGGCGCCGGTTTCAGCTCCAGCTCGAAAGGTCGCACGCCGGCAAACTGCCGGTCGAAAAAGGCGAAATCCTGCCGCACGGGGTCACTTTTCGACAGGTCATCGAGCAGGGAGGAGTTGATGCGCACCCGCGTGCTCAGCCCAATGGCCGCGGCTAGCACCAATCCGCTGAGGGTGAAAATGAGCCGCCGGCGCAGCAGCACCGTGCGAAACAGGCGTCCCAGCACGCCGTCCCAGCTGTGGCCCTGGCGGCGCGGCTCGCGCAGCTGGGGCCGGCCCAGCAGCACCAGCATGGCCGGCAGCAGCGTGAAGCTGAGCACAAACGCCAAGATGACGGCAATGCCCGTGAACAGCCCGAAATTGTGAATGGGCTTGATGGTGCTGGTCATCAGCGTAAAAAAGCCCAGGCTGGTGGTGAGCGCCGACAGCCCCGACCCAAAGCCCGACTCTTTGATGGTGACGCGCAGGGCGTCCTTCTTGCTGGCGCCGTAGCCCAGCTCGCTCACGTAGCGGCTGATGATGTGGATGGTGTCGCTCATGCCCACCACAAAGAGCATGAGCGGCAGCAGGGCCGTCATCAAATCGATGGTGACGCCGCTGGCGGCCATGATGCCCAGGCCCCACAAAATGGCCCCCAGCACCACCACCAGCGGCAGCACCACGCCCCACCACGTGCGAAACGTGAGCCACAGCAGCCCCGTGACCAGCAACACCGACAAGGACATAAACACCACCAGCTCCCATTTCAGCCTGTCCACAAACACCGATTGCGCCACGATGCGGCCTGCAAAGTGCACCCGTTCTTCGGGCAGGTGCAGCCGGGCCATGCCCGCGCGCAGGGCCGCAAAAAGCGAGTCGCCGGGCGGTTTTTCGAGGTCGGGCGTGAGCTGTAGCACCAGCGTCACGGCCCGGGCATCGGGGCTGAACACGTTGCCTACCAAGCCGGGCGTGCGGTAAATGAGGGTAGAATCGTCGGCCCGGCGGGCAGGCTTGTCGGGGTGCAGGTAGGGCAGGTTGAACACGCCCAGGCCCTCCACCACGGTATTGGCCAGGGTGGTGGGGGAGGTGACGCTGCGCACCGAAGACTGGCGCCGGGCCAGCTGGGTGAGGGAGTCGACCTGCCGCAAAAAGCCCGGGTCGAACACGGTGCGGCCGGGGGGCGCTTCCAGGCCCAGCAGCAGGTAGTCGTTGTCGTTGCCGAAGCGCTGGGTGTAGCCTTGGTAGTAGTCCAGGTCAGGGTCGCCGGCGGGGTAGAAGTCGTTGAAATTGTAGTTGAAGCGCAGCTGGGCGACGAAAAACCCGCTCAACACGGTGAGCAGGCCCAGCACGAGCAGGGTGAGGTGGGCGAGGCGGCGAAGGGGCATGGAGGGACGCGCGCAGGCGCGCGGGCCTGCATGTTTCAAATCAGCAACGCCGCCGCGGCTCTCGGAGCGGTTCCGGGGCCGTGGGGTGGCGTAGCTATCAGCAACGCCCCGATTTCCGCAATTGTTTCGGCGGGCCGGCTGTTTCGGGCGGGGTGGCGCACCTGTCCGGGCAGGCAGCCAGCCGGGCCATATTACTTTTTTAACAAGGACTTATAATTATAGCAGCAGAAGGTTTTTGTGCGTGAAAGCGGCGCGGCGGGGGCGCATCTTTGTGGTTGACTTTCCCACTCAGGATTAATGTATGCTATGAAAAGAGGGTTATTCCTTGCTGCTGCTTTCTACTGCCTCCTGGCCTCGGCCCACGCCCAAACGCCTGCCCGCGACCTCACCAAAGCCATTCTAAAAAACAACCCGGCCGCCGCCGAAACGCTGCTCAGCGCTGGGGCCAACCCCAACGCCGCCATCGAAGTAGTGCCCGGCTTCCCCACCACCTACCTCATCACGGCGGCTTCCAACAACAGCCTCGACCTGGTAAAGCTGCTGCTCAAGCACAAGGCCCAGGTAAACCAGGCCGACGCTTTCAAGGCCACCGCGCTGATGGCGGCCGCCGGCAAAGGCAACAAGGCCATGGTGGAGCTGCTGCTGGCCAGCGGCGCCGATGTGCGTGCCAAAGACGACGACGGCAAAGACGCCCTGACAATGGCACGGGAAAGCGGCAACGCCGAAGTGGTGGCCCTGCTGGAGCAAAAGCTGAAATAGCCGGCTGCAAGTAGCGCCGCGCCGGCGTATATTAGGGCCTGAAACCACCGCGTTTTGCTTCCCTCACCCCTTCAATTCAATGTTATCCATGAAGAAGTCCCTGCTCGCCCTCGCCCTGTTTGCTTTCGCCGGTTCCACTGCTTTCGCGCACGACGGCCACGACAAAGACGGCAAAAAAGGCAAGAAAGCCGCCTGCACCACCGAAATGAAAGCCAGCTGCAGCAAAGACATGAAAGGCAGCATGGCCGGGGGCCACTCGTGCTGCATGAAAGGCGGCAAAACCGCTGCCGCGAAAACCGAAGCCAAAACGACGGTTGCCGTTAAATAGCCTTCGCCCGCAGCCCAGACCGCTGCGAACGAAACCAAAAGCCGCTTCGGAAACGAAGCGGCTTTTTTTATGGGCTATGGCCTTTCTTTCAAGAGTTGCTTGGCCGCAAGTAGCGCGTTGGGCAGCAATGCGTTTGCGGCAACAATTTGTGTAAGTTCTTCAGTTGATTTTCGCGCAAATTTTTCTTTAAACTCCTCAATTTCTTCTTCCTGTACCTTGGCAACTTTTTCCTCCGAGGGCTGAAGTAGGGCCAGGAGTTTAGCATTTATCCTATTTGAATAAAGTAGATACGTAACAATTCCTACCGCCACCAAAATAGGGCTTAATCCAATTTGGAGCGGCCCTAGTGTCAACCCTACTTTGATTTCGCTGATGGTGAAATTTATCAGTCCTACTACCCCCAGCAAGAAAGTGAGCGCGAAGAAGTATTTGAAGTAACGCCTGGCCAGAAAGTAAGAGGCCAGGGTGGCAGTAACGGCTGCGAAGGCGCCGTAGTGTCTAAAGTTGAGTACATAATCGGCCGGCGCGCCGTCGTCGGTAGTAGTACCTTTCAACCAAAGTAGGATGGTGCTGAGGCTGCAAATGGCCATTAGTAAGACCGGAATGAGCGGGCGGTAGCGGGTACATTAGTAATGAAAGTAATTCTACTGTGGGTTCGAAAATAACCGATAACGGGTGATGCATTCATTGCAGGCATTGAGGACAACTCTCCACGAGCCCCTAAATTTGAGCGACAAGTCCAACTTTTTGAACTCTGGTTGCTTCTCTCCTTATGCGCCAATACCAAGCCCTGCTCCGCCAAATCCTCGACACCGGCACCGTGAAAACCGACCGCACCGGCACCGGCACCGTGTCCATTTTCGGCCCGCAGATGCGGTTCAATCTGGCCGAAGGCTTCCCGCTGGTGACGACCAAGAAGGTGCACCTGAAGAGCATCATCCACGAGCTATTGTGGTTCCTCCAGGGCGACACCAACATTGCCTACCTCAAGGAGCACGGCGTGAAAATCTGGGACGAGTGGGCCGATGCCAACGGCGACCTCGGCCCCGTGTACGGCCACCAGTGGCGCTCCTGGCCCGACGGCCGCGGCGGCCACATCGACCAGATTGCGCAGATTATCCACCAGCTTCGCACGCAGCCCGACTCCCGCCGCATCCTCGTCTCGGCCTGGAACGTGGCCGAGCTGCCCGACATGAAGCTGCAGCCCTGCCACGCCCTCTTCCAGTTTTACGTGGCCGACGGCAAGCTTTCCTGCCAGCTCTATCAGCGCTCGGCCGACGTGTTTCTGGGCGTGCCCTTCAACATTGCCAGCTACGCGCTGCTCACGCTCATGGTAGCGCAGGTGGTGGGCCTGCAGCCCGGCGAATTCATCTGGACGGGCGGCGACACGCATTTGTACTCCAACCACCTGGAGCAAGCCCGCCTGCAGTTGGAACGCGAGCCGCGGCCGCTGGCACACATGCGCATCAACCCCGAAGTGAAGGACATTTTCGGCTTCCGCTACGAGGACTTTGAGCTGGTGAATTATGACCCTTGGCCGGCCATAAAGGCGCCGGTGGCCGTATAGTGCCACGGGCTCGCGCTACCCAAAGGCTCGGCGGCCAAGCCTCGATATTGCGAATAGTAGATGAAGCGCTGGGTTTCTGGTCTTATGGTGTTAGCGATGGTCATGGGCCTGGCCCGAGCGGCCAGCGCGCAAAAGAGTGGCCGCGCGTTGCCCCGGGCCAACACGGCCCTGCGCACGCAGGCTGTGCCGGTACCGGCGGGCTCGCTGCCTTTGCTGCCCCGCTTCTGGCACCTGGCCGATTCAGCTGAACGGACGGACGCGGCGGAGATTTTCCAGCAGTATCTCCAGCAGTTTATACAGTATCCCGTCCTGGCCCTCAAGGCGGGGGTGGGTGGGGTCATTTACGCCATGCTCACGGTGCTGCCCGATGGACGCGTGAGCAGTATTTCCGTTACGCGACGCGCCTTGACCTCGGGCGCGCCACCCATCAAAGCCGTGCGGGCGCTCGATGCGGAACTGCTACGGGTGGCTTGGCAGCTGCGGTTTAAGCCCATGCTCGTGCGCCCCGATAGCACGGCTAGCACAGCTGCTGTCGATGTGACCGACGTGCCGGAGCGCCGTGACAATGCAAACGAGACGGAAAGCGACGAAAGCATCGACGTAACGGAAGCTCCGGCCACCGTTATGATTCCGGCAGATACCGTTACCATTCATTTTCAGTTTGCGCCGCATTAAGGCAGGAAGCGTGGGAGCCGTGCATCTCCTCATTGGCCCACCCATGAGGTTCCACTGCCGCCTATGCGTCTGTGATGGGGCTTTCCTTACAGGGGGGCATCGGTAAAAAAGCTAGCATAGGCGGAGCAAAACTTGCTTGGCCAACGGTCAGCACCGCTCGCACCGAGGCCACATTTGCCGTAAAAACGGCTTCCGCGGCCAACAGCTCGGTGTGTTTAAATAGACCTTCGCGGCATTCTACACCCGCCGCCCGCGCGGCTCGCAGCACTTGCGCCCGGCGCACGCCTGCCACGCAGCCCGTTTCGAGCGCGGGAGTAAACAGCACCCCGTTTTTCAGCCAGAAAATGGCCGCTGCGCCCGCCTCGGCCACATGCCCGGCGGCATCGCACAGAATGATTTCGTCGAGCCCGCGCTGCTGCCGCTCGTGGGCGGCGCGCACGTAGAGCCACGCCTGCGGGCCTTTGCAAAAACTCAGCGGAGAAGGAATGGAATGGGATTCCAGCGCAAAATCAGCTTTGTCGATGGGCGTTTCGTCGGGCACGAAAACTTCGGCAGTGGCCAGCCATTCGGCCGCGCCGGTGGGCGGGGTGTAGCGGCCGCCGCCGGCGCGCCACAGCTGCAGGCGCAGGCGGGCGGCGGGCAGCTGGTTGGCTTGCGCCAGGCCGGCCAGGGTCGTTTCCAAGGCTTCGGGCGAGGCCAGCGGTTTGGGCAGCGTGAAGTAGAGCGCGGTGGCGGCTTGCCGCATGCGCGCGTGGTGGTCGGCCGCGAGGCGCAGGCACCCGTCAGTAAAAATCAGGGTTTCGAAAAAACCGTCGCCGAAGGCCAAACCGCGGTTGGGCAGGGGCAAGGTGGCAGTGGACAGCAATTCGTTATTCAGCAGCAGCATGTGCCAAAGCTAGCGCCGGGCCACGCTATAGGGGACGCGCACTTGAAACGTCGTGTCGCGGCCGTTGGCCTTAAAGCGAATGGTGCCGGTCCAGGCCGCAAGCCCGGGCGTTGTCGGTGCTCGAAACCGCACCTGTCCCACACTGCCGGGGCCCACGGGAACGGATTGGCCGTTGCAAAACATTCGTAGGGGCACGTAGCGCATGTCCAGAACATTTCCCAATAACAGCTGCGCCCGGTAGGTTTGGCCGGGCGCGACCACGCCGGACTCGGCAGAATAAAGCGCCACCAGGTAGGCACGTCGCTTGGGCGCGCCCACTTTTGGAGCCAGGTATTGCAGTGTTCTAAGCTCTGCTCCCCGCGCCTCACTCTCCAGCTGCGTAAGGCTGGCCAATGCGGCTACCAATGAGCCTCCATCCAGCTGCGGCTCTGGGAGGCTGGCTTTTTCGGCGGGGTTTAGGGCCCTGAGGGCCGTGCGGTACTCGGCCAGCTGTTGTCGCAGGCCCAGCTGGATTGTCGCAAGGTTTGCTACTTTTTCGGCGTCAAAAGCTTGACCCAATACGGGCAGGGTGTAGGTAGAGGCGGTGTTGCGGCTGGTGGCGCGGCGCAGGTCGTCAGCAAGCAGCCGCAGGGTGTGAGTCAGCGAGTCGGCGCGGCTGTCCAGGTGCCGCGCCGCCGCCAGGATGACAGCCTCCTTCGGCTGGTTCTGATTTTTAATTACCTCCGCCTCAATACCTTTCAAGTTGTTTTCCGTCCGGTGGCTGGCATCCTCGTTGTCGGCCGACAGAAGCTGGTGGAGCTGATGCAGCTGCGCATTAAGTTCCGACTGGGCACGGCGCTGCTCGCAGAAAGCATACAGGAATGCGCCCGCAGCAACTCCCATCAGCAGCAGCCAAAGTGAAGTGCGCTTCATTGGGTAGGCTGTTTGACCACGAGATAAGGGGCATCGACCTGAAAAGCGGTATCACCCAAGGCCGATTTTACCAAGACGGTGCCGTGCCACCGGGCCCGCACGGTGTCGGGCTGGCCGGGCCTTGGCAGTGGCACGTTGATTTCGACGGCTCCCCAGCCATTGGGGTGTACCTCAATTTCTTTCCCCTCCACGCGCATTACCGGACGCAGGCTGGACGCTGCCATGGTCAAGAATAGCTGCGCTTCGTAGGTGGCTCCGGGCGCTGCGGTATTCGAGGCGGCCACTGCCATGGCGCCTATTTTATCGAAACCACAATGAGTGCCAACCTTCTGGGCCTGCTGGTTGAGCGCGTCGGTGGCCAGGCGGCGCACCTGCGCTTCAAGCCGCGTGAGGCTGGCCAGGGCGGCAGCCAACGGTACGCGAGGCGGGTAAAGCCAAGTGGTGCCATCGGGACCTGTTAGGGTGAAGGCCGGCGCTCCGGGCAGGCAAGGCCGTATGAACGCGGTGTAGCGGTCGAGGTGCCTGGCCAGCCGTTGCGGCGTGATGGCGGAATTCAGCCCGCTAACTGCATCAGGATGGCGCAGGGCCCCCGTTGGGTCTTCGTGCGCAGCGGCCCGTAGCGCTTGTTGAAAGAGGTGCAGCGTATCGACCAAGGACTTGGTACGAACCAAAAGCTGCTGGCTTTGCGTCAACACCGCCACGTCCCGGGCTTGGCTTTGGTTTTGGGCTACGGCCACCCGAATGCCGTACACGGTGTTCGCCATTGCCTGCGCCCCCTGCTGGTTGTTGGCCGCTAATCGGACTTCCAGGGCTGCAATTTTTTCCAGGGCCATTGCCTGCTGCGCCTGCCCCCGAAACAACATTGCCCCCACCGTTCCGACCGCAACAACAAGGCAAGATGCAAGTAACAGAGAGCCTTTGTTCATGCTAATGGGAAAATGCCGCCGGTTTCTCTACACCAACGCAAACTTCTTCCCCGGCATTGCCCGCACCACGCCCCGAAACTCCAGCCCCAGCAGCAGCGAGGCCACGGCGTAGATGGCAATTTGCGCCTGCCAGGCAATGTCGTCCATGTGCAGCTCGCGGCCGGGCGCGGCGGCTAGCACCGTGATAATGGCGAATTCCTCCGGCGTAAAATCGTCGGCCGAATAGGAGGGCACCGCCTTAAACTTGCCCGACTGGTGCAGGGCCGCGTCCCAGTTCAGGAGCTGCTCCAGGTCCAGCGGCTCGGTGTACAAGGCCGCCTTATTGCTTTTGATGAGCGCGTTGCAACCAGCCGAAGCCTCGGAGCCCAGATTGCCGGGCACGGCCAACACGTCGCGGTCGTAGCTCAGGGCCAGCTCGGCGGTGATGAGCGCGCCGCCTTTTATGGCCGCTTCCACCACCACCGTGCCGTCGCTCAGCCCGGCGATGATGCGGTTGCGGGCCGGGAAATTGTAGCGGTCGGGCGGCGTGCCGAAGGGGAATTCGGTGAGCAGGCCGCCTTGCTCGCGCATTTTCTCGGCCGTCTTCTGGTGGGTGTGCGGATAGATGCGGTCCAGGCCCGTGGCCATCACGCCCACGGTTTCGAGCCCTTCCTGCAAGGCGGCGCGGTGCGCGATGATGTCGATGCCGTAGGCCAGGCCGCTCACTACCAGGGGCCGGTGCGGCACCAATCCTTTCACGATGCGCTCGGTTTGCTCGCGGCCGTAATCGGTGTTTTTGCGGGTGCCCACCAGGGCCACGGCTTTCGGCGCGTTCAAGTCGGCCGTCCCTTTGTAGTAAAGAATCACGGGCGCGTCGGGAATCAGCTTGAGGCGGCTGGGAAAGCGCTTGCTGGTGTAAAACAAGATTTCGACGCCGTCTTTTTCGGCTTTTTTCAGGTCGGCCTCCGCCTTGTGGAAAGCTTTCTCGCGCTCGGGGCCGGTCAGGGCTTTCACCGTGGCCTCGCCCACGCCGGGAATGCGTCGGAGCTTACCGGGCGGCATCATGAGCACGTTTTTGGCCGAGCCGCCGTAGCTCATCAATTGGCGCGTGAGCTGCGGGCCAATGCCGGGCAGCAGCGTGAGGGCCAGCTCGTGGAAGAGGGTGTCGTCGGGGGAAGAATGCAGCATTAGGCCTCAGGCGTGGGGTCTGGGTCGGCTTTGCCGGCGGCTTCAACTTCCTTTTTCAAGCTTACCAGAAACGCGCGCACTTTCTCCAAGCTCTGCACCACGTCAATCTTCTCCTTGAGCTGCGGGCCCTTCTGCTTGAGCATGTCGCGGGCGCCGGGAATGGTGTAGCCGCGCTCCTTTACTAAGTGATAGATGGTGCGAAACACCTCGATGTCCTGCGGGGTGTAGAGGCGGTTGCCCTTCTTGCTGCGGCGCGGGCGCAGCTCGTCAAACTCCGTTTCCCAGAAGCGCACCAGCGACTCGGCCACTTTGAATTGGGCGGCCACCTCGCCGATGGTGAAGTACTGTTTCTCGATGCTGCGCTCCTTATACGGCATATGGCTACCTTTGCAAATACTCCGAAAAGTAGCCTAAAATTCGCAGCCATGCGCAGTTGCGGGCCGATTGGGCGGAGATAATCCAACGGTATCTTCTCATTCGTCAACGTCCGGTTGGCGCCTAGCTTCATGTCACTCCCCACCGCGTCCGCTGTTCGCCAGCAGTTTCTTGATTTCTTCGCCAGCAAAGGCCACCACATCGTCCCCTCGGCCCCGATTGTGGTGAAAGACGACCCCACGCTGCTGTTCATCAACAGCGGCATGGCCCCGTTCAAAGACTATTTCCTGGGCAACAAGCCTGCGCCCTACAAGCGCATCGCCGACACCCAGAAGTGCCTGCGCGTGAGCGGCAAGCACAACGACCTGGAGGAGGTAGGCTACGACACCTACCATCACACCATGTTTGAGATGCTGGGCAACTGGTCGTTTGGCGACTACTTCAAGAAGGACGCCATTGCCTGGGCCTGGGAACTGCTGACGGAGGTGTACAAGCTGGAAAAAGACCGGCTCTACGTCACCTATTTCGAGGGCGACCAGGCCGACGGCACCGCCGCCGATACCGAAACCCAGAACCTGTGGCGCCAATACACCACCGATGACCGGATTTTGCCGGGCAACAAGAAGGACAACTTCTGGGAAATGGGCGACACCGGCCCCTGCGGCCCGTGCACCGAAATCCACATCGACCTGCGCTCCGAGGAGGAGCGGGCCGCCAAGCCCGGCCGCGAGCTGGTGAACGCCGACCACCCGCAGGTGGTGGAAATCTGGAACAACGTGTTCATGGAATTCCAGCGCCTGGCCGACAAGTCCCTCATCAAGCTGCCCGAGCAGAGCGTGGACACCGGCATGGGCTTCGAGCGCCTAATGATGGCCGTGTCGGGCGTGAAGTCGAACTACGACACCGACGTATTTCAGCCGCTTATTCAGTTCATTGCCAAGGAAGTAGGCCTGGAATACCACGGCACCGCGCCCGCCACGGTGAACGACCAGCCGGCCACCGAAAACGAGAAAACGGACATCGCCATCCGCGTCATCGCCGACCACATCCGCACCATCGCCTTCACCATTGCCGACGGCCAGCTGCCGAGCAACGTGAAGGCCGGCTACGTCATCCGCCGCATTCTGCGTCGGGCCGTGCGCTACGCGTTTTCGAGCCTGAACCAGAAGCAGCCTTTCCTCTACAAGCTGGTGCCCGTGCTGGCCGACCAGATGAAAGGGATTTTCCCGGAATTGCACCAGCAGGTGCCCTTCGTGCAGCGCGTGATTGAGGAAGAGGAAATTTCCTTCCTGAAAACGCTGGAAACCGGCTTGCGCCGCCTTGATGCCCTGGAAGAAAGCGCCCGCGCCAACGGCGGCGTCATCGACGGCAAAACCGCGTTTGAGCTGAGCGACACCTTCGGCTTTCCGCTCGACCTCACCGCTCTCATTGCCCGCGAAAAGGGCCTGACCGTGGACGAGAACGGCTTTAAAAAGGAGCTGGAGCAGCAGAAGAACCGCAGCCGCAACGCCCAGGAAACCGAGCAGAGCGACTGGGTGACCGTGACCGAAACCGACGCCCCCAATGTGTTTGTGGGCTACGACCAGGACGAGGCTACGGCCCGCCTGCTGCGTTACCGCAAAATCGACAAAAAGGGCAAAACCGAGTACCAGCTCGTGTTCGACCAGACCCCGTTTTACGCCGAAAGCGGCGGCCAGATTGGCGACACCGGCTACCTGGAATCGACGCTGAGCAAGGTGCGCGTGTTTGACACGAAGAAGGAAAACGACCTCATCATCCACACCACGCTGGATTTGCCGCAGGATTTGGAAGCTGAATTCCTGGCACAGCCCGACGTGGTGCGCCGCAACCTGATTCGCAACAACCACACGGCCACCCACCTGCTGCAGGCTGCCCTGCGCAACGTGCTGGGTAGCCACGTGCAGCAGAAAGGCTCGCTGGTGAACGAGAAGCTGCTGCGCTTCGACTTTTCGCACTTCACCAAAGTGACCGACGAGCAGCTGCGCGAGATTGAAACCATCGTGAATGAGCGCATCCGCCAGCAGATTCCGCTTGATGAGCGCCGCAACGTGCCCATTGCCGAGGCCAAAAACCTGGGCGCCATGGCCTTGTTCGGCGAGAAGTACGGCGACTTCGTGCGCGTCATCACCTTCGACAAGGACTACTCGGTGGAGCTGTGCGGCGGCCTGCACGTGCAGAACACCGGCAGCATCGGCTACTTCAAAATCACGGCGGAAAGCGCCGTGGGCGCCGGCGTGCGCCGCATCGAGGCCGTGACGGCCGGCGCGGCCGAAGCCTACGTGGACGCGCAGCTCGACCTGCTGGCCCAGGTGCGCGAAAAGCTCGGCAACCCCCAGCATCTGCTCACCGCCTTGGAAAAGCAAGGCGATGAAATGGCCAGCCTGCGCAAGCAGCTGGACCAGCTCACGCAGCAGCAACTGGCTGCCCAGCGCCGGACGCTCCTCACCCAAATCAAGCAGTTGCCCAACGGGCTACATTTCCTGGCTGCTGCCGTGCACGCCGGCTCTGCCGATTCGTTGAAAACGCTGGCTTTCGAGGTGCGGCAGGCCGCGCCCGCGCCGCTGGCGGTAGTGCTGGGGGCAAGCATCGACGGCAAGCCGCAGCTGGCCGTCATTTTGGACGATGAAACTGCCAAAGCGGGCACGCTCAACGCCAGCACGCTGGTGCGCGAGCTGGCCAAGGAAATCCAAGGCGGCGGCGGCGGGCAGCCGTTCTTCGCCACGGCGGGCGGCAAGAACGCGGAAGGGCTCAAAGCCGCCATTGCCAAGGCCGAAGAGGCGGTGAGTAAAGCCCTGTAAGCAGCCAGGAAATCGAATTGGTCGGCCGGTTTGGCGATGGAGCAAGGCGTATGCTTTAGCTTCGCCAAACCGGCCGCTTCGTGTGCAGGCCATAGCGGTTTATCCATTTATTCTACCTACTCCGGCAATGCGCGCTACTCTACCCGGGCTACTGATTCCCGTTTTCCTGGCTTGTGTTTCTCCAGCTGTGGCCCAAACGGCGGCCCCCGCAGCGGCAGTTGTCCCGCCTATCCACACGGTTTATTTCGACGCCCTGGGCCGGCCCATGAACACCGCAGAAGGAGCCGACCACCGCGAAGACATGATTTACCAAGACAGCGTGGGCGGCTCCGTGCGGGTCTATTATCCGTCGGGGAAGTTGCGGCGGGTGGTGCCCTACCTGCATTTTGCCTACGGCATCAAGTACGGTTCCGAAACGAGCTTTTATGAAACGGGCGAGCTCAAAAGCCGCTGCGAGTATAAAGTTGACGGCCCCGTGGGCTACTACCAACAGTTTTATCGCAACGGCAAGGTCCGTTTCCGCACGCCCGTGGGCAGCGACTTGCCCAAAGACGCCCAAAGTGAAGGGTTCGGGCCAGACGGTTTGCCCTTTACCGCCGCTTATAATAAGGAGCATTCCAAAATGCCGGCCATGCGTGGGGGCGGGGGCAACGTCGCCATTGTGCAGGCCGTGCAGCAAGCCGTGCGTTATCCAAAAGAAGCGCTGTATCCACACGAAATCACGGGGAAAGTCCTCGTTAGCTTCATGGTCGACGATTGCGGCTTCGTCCGCAACGTGCGCATTGGCAAAACTCCCTCGCCGGTTTTTAATGCCACGGTGCTGTCGGCGGTGGCGTCCCTTGGCCGGCTGACACCCGGCGAGCACGACGGCGAAACGGTGGACGTTTTCTTCACCGTGCCCATCACGTTTGCCATTCGGTAAGCCTGTTGCTGCGTAATTCTTCCGCTACTTTACGGGAAATCTACCCGTCTCAAATGCATTCTCGATTGTTGCTGGCCGCCAGCATGGCCTGCGTGGCCGCCGTGGCCCACGCCCAGGCCTCGCCACCTGTTCAAACCCCAACGCCGCCCGCCGAAACCAAATATTTCGACGCCGACCATCACCAAATTCCCACGGAAGTAGGGGCCGTGGAGAAACGCGTTACTACGTTTCGGGACACCGTTGGCGGGACCGTGCGCGCGTATTACCTGCCGTCGGGCAAGCTCAAGCTATTTGCGCCTTACGCCGACCTGCGCCATGCATTGCGCCACGGCACGGCCAGCGAGTATTTCGAAAACGGCCAGCTACGCTTTCAGGCCACCTACAAGGCGGGCAAAGTGGTGGGCGATTTGGTGACGTACTACGCCGACGGGACGCTGAAACGCCGCGACCACCACGCGCCCGACCAGCCGACTTCCGGCGAATGCTTCGGGCCCGACGGCAAGCCGGTCCCGTACTACCCTTACGAGCAGATGCCGGTGTATTCCGTGGCGCCCGGCGACCAATCGGCCGTGACGCGGGACGTGCAGCTCAACACCCGCTACCCGGCCGTGGCCCTGCGGCAGGGCGTCTACGGCATTGTGAAAGTGAAATTTGTAGTCGGTAAAGACGGGCAGGTGAAGAACATCGCGCCGGTGGAGCCGGCCAAAGATGCGGTGCCACCCAAGTTGGCCACTGGCTACCGGGCCTTGCAAGATGCCGCCGTGAGTGCTGTGCAGCAGCTCAAGTCGTTCGCACCGGGCCGGCAGGACGGCGAGCCGGTTTCGGTGTCGTTCACGGTGCCGGTCACATTCCGCATCAAATAGGAAAAACGGCAAAAAAGTAGGGGCGAGGGGTTGGAGAACTGCCGGCAAGTGGCAACTTTGTTTTAGTCCAATTCCCACAACTTTAACTCATTTTGCTTATGCACTTTTTTACCCAACTCGCAGTTGGCTGTGTTTTCTCGGCTTTAGCGCTGCCCGCCGCGGCCCAAACCTTTGCGGACCCGGCCAGCTACAACAATGCCATCGTGAACGAGCAGGTCGACTTGCTCAAGAAAAACCTGCGCTACATCAGCAAGGCCGCCCACAGCGAAAACGACCGCAAGATTGAGAACCGCCGCCTCGAAGTGGTGGAGCAAAACAAGGTGGCCGTGGCCAACGTGCAGCGCATGCCCGCCGCCTACAAAGGCAACACCGAGCTGCGCACCAGCGCCCTCAACGCCTTCAAGACCATGCTGGAGGTGTACTCGGCCGACTACAAGCAGGTGAACGCGCTGGCCGCCACCCGCACCGAAAGCTTCGAGGCCATGCAGCGCTATTTCGACGCCCAGGAAGTGGCCGAGAAGAAGCTGGCCGTGGTGGACGACAGCGTGAACGCCGCCCAGAAGCGCTTCGCCAAGCAATTTGGCATGAGCATCGAGAGCAGCAAAGAGTCGGCGAAGCTGGCCGAGTACACCCGCCAGGTGTCGGCCGTGAACAAGTACCAGCACCAGGTTTTTCTGCCGTATTTCCGGGTGCAGAAAGCCAGCGCCAAGCTCACCGACGCCCTCAACTCGCAGGATGCCGCCGCCTTCGAGGCCGCTCGCGTGACCCTGGCCGCCGAAGCCGAGAAATCGGCCGCGGAACTGTCGGCGGTGCCGGCGTTTCGGGGCAAGGACGTGGCCTACCGCAACGCGGCCCGCGACTTGGCCAACCTGTACGTGGTAATGTGCGCCAAGCAGTTTGTGCAGATTGCGGAGCTGTTGAAAAACAAAGACCACCTCACGAAAGTCGATGCTCAAACCATCAACAACAACATCAACGCCTACAACACGCAAAACCAGAAGTTCAACGAAGCCTACAACAAGACGTCTGCGGCTTTTATGGACACCTACGTGCCGGTGATGAACGACTAAGCCGCCACCGGAAGCCACAGCCCGAGAAGCCAGCCGTTGCCATGCAGCGTCTGGCTTTTTTGGGTGACAAAAATAGTGTGGCAGGCACCTCGATTTCGACGGCTTTCGTACCTTACAGGGACACACCGAAGCCCGCGCCGAACCGGCGCGAACGCAGGCCGGTAAATTGCTGCTCAAATCTGAACTTCTGTGAAAACCACTTCCATTTGGTGGGGCTGTTTGCTGGGGCTGCTGCCGCTGGCCGGGCACGCCCAGGTGGCAGAAGGCGCGCCCGAAGCAGTGCCCGCGCCCGAACCACCGGTAGCGCTGGTGCCCGCACCGCCCCCTGCGCCGCCTCAGCCGCCGGCTGAGTTCTACTCCGCCGACTTTACGCCCAGTACTGCCGCCGATTCGCTGGCGTATTGTGCCGAAACCACGTTTCGCGACAGCGTGAGCGGCGTGACCCGGGTGTATTATCCCTCGGGCCGGCTGATGCAGTACCTGCCGTATGCCGACGTGAACCGCCGCGTGCTGTACGGCACGCTCACCACCTGGTACGAAGACGGCTCGATGAAAACCAAGGAAGACTACGTGCGGGGCGTGCGGCACGGCGAGCTGCTCACCTATTACCCCAACGGCGCCCCCAAGCGGCGCGACCAGTACGTGAACGGCAAGTGCGGCGTGGGCTCGTGCTATGCCCCCAACGGCACGCTGGTGCCCTATTTTGCCTACGAGCAACTGCCGCTGTACCCCGGCGGGGGCGAGCAGCTGGTGAAGGAACTCAGCAAAGCCATCAAGCTCAACAAGGAGGAAACAGCCGCGATGTACCGCCTCAACCAGCGCGTGATGTGGTACCAGGGCAATTTCCGGCGCGAGGTGAAGGTTGAGCTGGCCGTGGCCCCCAACGGCCGCGTGACCGATGCCCGCGTGGTGCAGGGCACCGATGAATTTCTGAAAACCGCTGCTCTGCGGGCGGTGCCGCAGCTCAAGCGCCAGTTTTTGCCCGGCCGGCGCGACGGCCAGCCCACCGCCAGCCTGCTCACCGTGCCCATCTACTACGATGTGATGATGAACCGGCAATCGCCCTTTCCCCAGCGCGGCTACCCAATGTACCGCACCCGATAACCGGCCGGGCTCATCGGAATTGGGCGAACAGGGGAGCTGCCCGCGCCGGCGGTGGTGCCCGGCGTTGCCGCAGCCGTTACCTTTAAGGCCTGATAGCCTTTAGTACCCCGCTTTTTTAGATATGGACGAAGCCACCCTTGCCAAGTACCAACCCGTTATCGGTCTCGAAGTACACGCTCAGTTGCTCACGCACAGCAAGATGTACTCGTCGGACGAAAATGAGTACGGCGTTGCGCCCAACACCAATTTGTCGGTCATCACCCTTGGCCACCCCGGCACTTTGCCCAAGGTAAACCGCACGGCCGTGGAATTTGCCATGAAAATGGGCCTGGCCACCAACTGCCAGATTCGGCGCGACAACCTGTTTGCCCGCAAAAATTATTTTTACCCCGACCTGCCCAAGGGCTACCAGATTACGCAGGACAAAACGCCCATTTGCTACGATGGCCACGTCGACATTCGCCTGACCGACGGCAGCACCAAGTCCATCGGCATCACCCGCATCCACATGGAGGAAGACGCGGGCAAGAGCATGCACTTGGCCGGCGAAACCGAAACCCTGGTCGACCTGAACCGCGCCGGTGTGCCCCTCATCGAGATAGTGAGCGAGCCCGACATTCGGACCGGCGAGGAAGCCTACGCGTATTTGATGGAAATCAAGAAGCTGGTGGAGTACCTTGGCATTTGCGACGGCAACATGGAAGAGGGCTCGCTGCGCTGCGACGCCAACATTTCGGTGATGCTGAAAGGCGCCGAGAAGTTCGGCATGAAGGTGGAGGTGAAGAACATGAACTCCTTCCGCAACGTGCAGCGCGCCATTGCCTACGAGGTCGAGCGCCAGATTTCCATCATCGAAGCCGGCGAGGAAGTGGACAGCGAAACCCGCGGCTTCGACGCCGCCAGCGGCACCACCAACGGCCAGCGCAGCAAGGAAACCCTCAACGACTACCGCTATTTCCCCGAGCCCGACCTGCCGCCGCTGGTGATTTCGGACGAGTGGCTGCACCGCGTGGCCGCCGAGCTGCCGGCCCTGCCGCAGCAGCTCTACTCGCGCTTTACCGGCGAGCTGGGCCTGAGCGACTACGACGCCTCGGTGCTCATCGACCAGAAAGACGTGGCTCTGTATTTTGACGAGCTGGCTCGCCTCACGCCCAACGCCAAAGCGGCCGCCAACTGGGTGATGGGCCCGGTGAAGAGCTACCTCAACGAGCGCGCCCTCACCATGGCCGACTTTCCGCTAGATGCGGCCCAGCTGGCCGGCATCATCGAGCTGATTGACGCCGGCAAGCTGAACTACTCGGTTGCCAGCAAGCAGCTGTTTCCGCACCTGCTGGAGCACCCCACCGCCAACGCCACCGGCGCCGCCGAAAGCCTCGGCCTGCTCCAGCAAGCCGACAGCGGCGAGCTGGAAGGCCTCGTGGCGCAAGTGCTGGCCGCCAACCCGGCCAAGGTGGCCGAGTACCGCGCCGGCAAGAAGTCGCTTACGGGCATGTTCATGGGCGAGCTCATGAAGCTGACCGGCGGCAAAGCCGACCCCAAGCTGGCCAACCAGCTACTGCGCACCGCCCTGGAAGGATAAGTAACTTCGATTATATAACGGCAGGCAATAAACATTTTCCGGCAGCTGTTATTGAACGTCAACCCCGAAGAGGTTCGTTAGGAAGTTGCTGGTTACTCATGCGCCGCCGCCGAACCCATTGCCCACTGTCAATTGCCTTTTGCTCCAAATGCGCCATCCTATGATTAAATCTGTTTTCCTTGCCGCCACCGTGCTGGGCATGGCCAACGCCTGCCAGAACGCGCAGGCCGCCGACGGCTACGAGGTGTCGGGCCAGCTCAAAAACGCCCCCGCCGGCACGGTGCTGCATTTGTCGGAGCTCACCTCCAACCAGTTTGTGGAGAAAGGCCAGGCCAAAACCGACGCTTCGGGCAATTTCACCCTGAAAGGCACGGCCCTCACGCCCGGCATTTTCCAACTCAAGCTCGACGATGCCAACCAGGTGCTGCTGCTGCTTGACAACAAAACGCACGTGCAGCTGAGCGGCGACGCCACCAGCCTGCCCATGTCCTACACCGTGAAGGGCAGCAAGGACGCCGAGCTGCTGCGCCAGCTCACGCAGGTGATGCAGGGCAGCCGCGGCGAGATGGAAAGCCTGGGCCAGCGCTACAACGCTGCCGGCCAGGCCGGCAAAACCAACGAGATGAAAGCCATTGAAGGGCAGTACATGACGCTGCAGGCTCGAAATTCGGCGAAAATCAAAGGCCTCATCCGGCGCAATGCCGGTTCCGTGGCCAGCGGGTTCGCGGTGGGCGCCTTCCTCAATCCGGAAGAAGAATTTGCGTTTGCCGACTCCGTGGCCGGCGTGCAGCGCAAGGCCAACCCGTCGTCGCCGTTCACGAAGGAGCTCACGGCCCGCCTGGAGCCGCTGCGCGCCACCGCCCCCGGCACCCAGGCCCCGGAAATCAACCTGCCCACGCCCCAGGGCAACAAGCTGGCCCTGAGCAGCCTGCGCGGCAAGTACGTGCTGATTGACTTCTGGGCCAGCTGGTGCGGCCCTTGCCGCCAGGAAAACCCCAACGTGGTGAAGGCCTACAACCAGTTCAAAGACAAAGGCTTCACCATCTATTCGGTGTCGCTCGACCAGGACAAGGCCAAATGGGAGAAAGCCATTGCCGCCGACGGCCTGACCTGGAACCACGTTTCGGACCTGGCCGGCTGGAACAGCGTGGCGGGCGCCGCCTACGGCGTGAAAGCCATTCCGCAGTCCTTCCTGATTGACCCGCAGGGTAAAATCATCGCCAAAAACCTGCGCGGCGAAGCCCTGGCCGCCAAGCTGGCCGAGGTGCTGAAAGTGAAGGCCAACGTAAACTAAGGCCCCGGCTCAACAGCGACGCCATCGGGCCAACAGACCCTAATAAAAAAGCCTCTCCTTTGCTGGAGAGGCTTTTTTATTAGGCAAACATGCGCTGCAAGCCCGGCCAAAGCCGTTTTTTCAGGCTCACGTCGTACTCCACCAAATCGACGGTGGCCGACGCTAAGTAAGCCAGGTTGAGACTGGGAAAGAGCACGGGCTCGTAAATCTGGGTGTTGCGAATGGTGGTGTCGAGCAGGTTTTTGCCGAAGGCGATGATGTGCGTGGCGGCCAGCTCGCGGCGCAGGTTGGCCAGCGCCACCGGCAGGTCTGATTCCACGTTCACCAGCACCACGTCGGCCATCACCATGTTCAGCGCCTGCAGCATCTTGTTGAGGAACACGTTGCGGTGCAGCTTCACAAATTGCTCTTGCGGCAGGCGGAACAGCAGCACCACGCCCTGCGCGTTGTCGCCCAGCGTGGTGAATGGCGTGAGCATAACGGGCGGCACGTTGGCGGGCGCGAGCGGTGCGGCCACGGGCGCTGGTTCGGGCAGGGCCGCACCGGCCAGGCGGCCGGCCAGCTGCACCTGGCTGGCCGTGGGAATGGACTTGGGCAGGCCGGGGCGGGCCGCCGGCTTGTCCAGCGGGTTGGTTGGCTCGGGCCGGCTGGGCGGGGAGGACGCGGCGTTGACGGGCGCGGCCACCGGGGCCACCGGGGGCGTGGGTGCCGCCGCTTCGGCGGGCACGTAGAGCGTCACGTCGGTGTAGAAATTTTGCAGGAAAGCCAGCTTTTCGGCAGACATGGCAAACGGGCTAAGTGAGGCAGCGAAAATACGCTTCGGCGTCAGTTTTTATTCGAGCGCAAACAAGGCTTTCAGCTCTTTGGCTTCGGCGGGCTGCATGCGGCCGGCCAGCACCAGGCGCAGCTGGCGGCGGCGCAGGGCGCCGTCGTAGAGGCGGATTTCCTCTTCGGTTTCGGGCACGGCTTCGGGCACGTCGATGGGCCGGCCGGTCTGGTCCACGGCCACGAAGGTGAAGAAGGCCTCGTTGGTTTTCATCTTGGTGCCGCTGGGAATGTCTTCGGCCCATACGTCGATGTGCACTTCCATGCTGGAGCTGAAGGCGCGCGTGACCTGGGCCTGCAGCGTCACGACGTTGCCGAGGCGGATGCTGTCGCGAAACGACACGTTGTCGACCGATGCCGTGACCACAATGCGGTTGGAATGCTTCTGGGCCGAGATGGCGGCGGCGATGTCCATGAGGTGCATCATGCGGCCGCCCATGAGGTTGTTGAGGGTGTTAGTGTCGTTGGGCAGCACGAGCTCGGTCATGATGACGAAGGAGTTGGCGACGGGTTTTTGCTTGCGCATAAGGGGCAACGGAACGGTTGAAAAGCAGCAACACCGCCAACCGGTGGGCAGCGGCCGCGCAAAGGTACGGCCACCCAAGCGGAGGGCAGCCCACCAAAAAGCCCCGCCGTGTACACGGCAGGGCTTTGCGGGCATTCACCGGGGAGTAGGCCGGCTCTATTCCACGGTCAGCTTCGAGGTGTAGAGCTCTCCATTGAGCGTAATGCGCACCACGTACACACCGGCGCGCAGGGGGTGGCCAGCCGGGGCAAGGGCGAGGGCGTGCTGGCCCGCACCGTAGGTTTTGGCGGGCAGCGTGAGCACGTCGCGGCCCAGCGCGTCGGTGAGGCGCACCTGCACGTCGGTGGCTGCTGCCAGGTTGAAGTGCACGGCGGTTTCGCTGGTGAGCGGGTTCGGGAATACGCCAATGCCGCGGCTGGCCAGCGCGTCGGCGCGGGTGCTCAGCGGCCCCGACACGCGCAGGTAGTCGAAAAAGAAGTTGTTGCCCGCACTCGTGCCGTTCACCATCTGAAAGCGGACTTTCACCCCGCCGCCCTGAAATTGGGCGGGCACGGGCACCGACAGCGTTTGCCAGTCGGTCGCGGCGGCGGGCACAAACCCGTCCACGGGCCCGCGGCCCTGGGTGTTGAGCGCGGCGGCGTCGAACACGGTGGGCACGGTCCAGGTAGCGCCGCAGTCGCTGCTGAACGATACCCGGAGCTGAACGTCGTCGGTGACGGTGCGCAGGGCGTAGGCCCGCGCAAAACTCAGCGTGGCGTTGCCGGGCACCCCGGCCAGGTTGATGTTGGGCGTGATGAGGGTGGTGGTGGTGCCGGCCGGGTACGTGCGGTTGGTGACCACCAAGTAGGCCGTGCCATCGGCGGGCGTGGCCAGGGTCTGGCGGCGCCACACAAACGACGTGGAGGTGGCACCGGTGCTCGTCGTGCCCGAAGTTTCGTAGTTGCGCAGGCTGGGCGACGGAAACAGCACGGGGAAGTTGGGGTCTTCAAACGACTCGGCAAACGGCGCGGTCTCGCCGCCCGTGGGGCCTTCCACCTTGATGAGGCTGGTGGCGGTGCTGCTGCCCACGGCGTTGCTCACGGTCTCGGTCACGGTGTAGATGCCGGCCGTGGGGTAGGTCACGGTCACGGTGGGGCCGCTGCCCCGGTTGGGCGTGCCGCCCGGCATGGCCCAGGTGTAAGTCACGGCGCCGCCGGCGGCCGTGAAGTTAGACGAGTAGTCGCGCAGCACCACCGGGGTGTTCACGCACACACTGGTGCCCGAGCCGGGCGCCGGGCCAAACGCGGCAATGGGCGCGCAGCTGGGAGCCACAAAGCCGTCGTTGGTGCCCGTAGCTGCTAGGTTAGCCGCCGAAACCAGCACGGAGCGGTTGGCGGCCAGCACCGCCCGCATCAGGGCGCGCTGGCCTTGCGTAAACATGACGGCGCAGGAGGCGTAGTCCATGTAGTTCTGCACGTTGGCTATCGGGCCGCAGGGCGCGTAGTTGAGATTGCAGTTGAAGGTGCCGTCGGTGGGAGGCGTGTCGGCCACGTTGTCGGTGCCGGTGCAGTTGCCGGTGCCGGGGTCGTTGGTGCTGCCCCAGGGGTGGGCCAGGCCAAAATAGTGGCCGATTTCGTGGGTGGCGCCGCGCAGCAGGGCCCGCGAGGGGTTGCTGGTGCCCTGGTTGCCGAAGTAGTCGTTTCGGACCACGAAGCCGTCGCGGGGGTTGGTGGGCTGGTTGGGCGGCGACACGTAGCCGACCGTGAAGCCGCCGGCCGTGGTCACGCCGATGCTGCTCACCACCCAGATGTTGAGGTACTTGCTTTGGTCCCAGACCCCCACGGCCTGCACGGTGCCGTTTTGCGGGTCGTTGGTCAAGTTAGGCAGGTAGTGCCGGGTGATGCCGGTGGTGCAGTTGCCGTTGGGGTCTTTTTTGGCCAGCCGAAACTGAAAGCCCACCGAAGCCGCAATGGGCCGAAAGAGCGGAATGATGGACGCCGTGTCGGGGTTCAGCTTCTGGTAGTCCAGGTTGAGCTGGTCGATGGCGCTTTGCACCTGTGCGTCGCTGATGTTGTCGGTGCCGCCGGCGTGAATCACGTGCACCACCACCGGAATGGTCACGTCGGGGGTGGCGGTGGGGCCGGCGGCCGTGCGCAGCTGCGCCTGGCTCGCGGCTTCGAGGCGGCGGTAGAAGGCCTGCTGGGCCTCGCGGGCGCCGGGGTGCTCCGCAAAATACCGTTCCTGTTCGGCCGTGGTGCCGCACCAGTTTGTGGGGCGGGGTTCCTGCACGCTTTGCGCGCGAACCCCGGTGGTGAGCAAGGCCAAAGCCATGCCCAGCACCCGGGAGTAACGTTGCATTGACATAGAAAAAGGGAAAGGGGTGGAAAAGTCAGGTTGCCGTAAGCCATGTCAAATGGCAGCCTTGACCTTTCCACCCCTTTCCTCTTTGCCCCAATGCGGGCTCAGAATTCGGGGCTCAATAACAGTGCGCTAGGTCAGGGAATCACCACTTTCGATGTCCAACGTGCTGCGGCAGTGCGCAGTTCAACTACATACACACCAGGAGCCGGCCGGGTTGCGCCCGCGGCCAGCAGCGGCAAGGATTGGGCACCCGGGCGGCCGGTGGCCAGCACCACGGGCTGCACCAGGCGGCCCACCAAGTCGGTGAGGCGCAGCTCCACGGGCCCGCTCGCCGTCAGGTTGAATTCTACGGCGGTTTCGGCCGTGAGGGGGTTGGGGAATACCCGCAGCGCGCCCGCGGCGGCGGCGTTGCGGCTGGCCAGGGCGCTGGCCAGGCCAATGCGCACGTTGTCGAGGTACAAGTTATTGCCGCCGTTGCTCACCATCTGAAAGCGCAGCTGGAAACGGCTGGTGAGGTAGGTGGCCGGGATGGGCACGCTCAGGCGCTGCCAGTCGGAGGCGGCGGTGGGGGTGAAGCCGAACACGCGCAGCGTGTCGCGGGTGTTGAGGTCCGTGCCGAAGAAGTTGCGCTGGGTCTGCCAGGTCTGGCCGCAGTCGGTGCTGAACTGTACGCTGAGGTACTCGTTCACGACGGTGGGGCGCAGGGCGTAGGCCCGGTCAAACGTGAGGACAGGCGGGTTGGCCGCCGTGAAACCGCTCAGGTTGACGTTGGGCGAAACCAAACGCGTTTGGGTGCCGGCCGGAATCAGCGAGCTGCGCACGGCCACGCAGGCCGTGCCGTCGCTCACTTGCAGGGCGCCGGGCGAGGCGCTCAGGCGCAACCAACGGGCCGCGCCCGACGTCGAGGACGCCGAAGTTGACCAGTTGCGCAAGTCGATGCCCGCGAAGTTGGCGGGGAAGTTGGCGTTTTCGAACGACTCGGCCACCGGCGCAATCAGGCCGGCGTTGCCGCCTATCACCTGCATCAGGCCGGTGCGGGTGGTGCTGCCGCTCACGCCGTTGGCCGTGATGGTCAGGGTCACGTCGTAGAGGCCGCCCGTGGGGTAGGTCACGGCCGGGTTGCGCTGGTTGCTCGTGCTGGGCTGTCCGCCCGGAAATTGCCAGGCGTAGGTGGTGCCCGGCGCGGTCAGGTCGGCGTTGTAGGAAAAGTCCTGAAACGACACCGTGCTGCCTTCGCAAATGACCGTGGCGGCGGGCAAAAAGGCCACCGTAGGCGCGCAGTTGCCCCCTACGAAGCCGTCGTTGGTGCCCGTGGCCAGCAGGTTGGCCGGCGTGGTGAGGCGCTGGCGGCAGCTCAGCTGCAGCGAAGCCCGCATCACGGCCCGCTGCCCCTGCGTGAACATGCGGGTGCACGACGAGTAGTCCATGTAGTTCTGCACGTTGGCCAGAATGGGCTGACCGGTGGCCGGGTCGGTGCAGGGCGCGAAGCTCAGGTTGCAGCCGCCCGAAATGCCCGTGGTGTTGGGCGTGTCGGCAATGCCGTCGTCGATGCCGCAGTTGGAGGCCAGGCCCGGCGTGTTGCTGCCGCCCCAGGTGTGCGGCAGGCCGAAGTAGTGCCCGATTTCGTGGGTGAGCGAGCGGACGGCCAAATTGCTGCCGCCCGAGGTGCCGATGCTGCCAAACTGCGCGTTGCGAATCACGATGCCGTCCACGGAGCCGCCCGAGCAGGGCAGGTAGGCGTAGCCGCCGGCCCCGTTGGCGCTCACGCACACCCACACGTTGAGGTAGCGGGCCTGGTCCCACACGATGAGGCTTTTCACCCGGTCGTCGCCGATGTTGGTGTCGGTCGAATACGTCCGGGTAATGCCCGTGGTGCAGTTGCCGTTGGGGTCTTTTTTGGCCAGCCGCATCTGGAAGCCCACATTGGCGTAGCGCGGCCGGAAAAACGGAATGACGTCGGCCGTGTCGCGGTTGGTTTTGCTGAAGTCTTCGTTGATGACGCGCACGGCGTCGTACACCTGCGCATCGGTGATGTTGCTGCTGCCCCCCGTGTGAATGATGTGTATCACCATCGGCACCGTCACGTCGGGCGTGGCCAGCAGGCGCGCTTGGGCCGCGGCGGGCATGTTGGCCACCCGCCGCAAAAAGCTCTGGTACTCGGTTGCCGCGCCGGGCTGCCGGGCAAAGGCCGCCTGCTGGGCGCTGTCGAAGGCGCAGCGGAACCCGGTTTGGTGCTCGGGGTAGCGGCGGACGAGGCCAGCGGGGGTTTGGGCGGCCGCGGGGTGGGCCAGGGCCATGGCTGCGCCCATGCCCAGCAGCCAGCGCCGGGCAATGCGTAACAGTTTCAGCATGCGTTCTGAAAAGAGGGTGGAAGAGGAGCAAAAGCGGCGCCACGGCTACGAAACCGGGTGGAGCACAGGCCCGCGACGGCCGCCATTGCCGAGCAAGTTACGCCCGGCCGGCCGCTTCGCTCACCCGGTGCCCTTAGGAGGTGCGCCAGCCGCTGGCCCCGAGCAGCGGCACAAACCGAAACTCCTCAAACTCTTCGCGTACGAAGCTTTCGGGGCCTTCGCGCGTCACGCGCACCATGCGCTGCGTCTGATTGTCGCCCACGGGTATCACCAGCCGGCCGCCAATCTGCAGCTGGCGGAGCAGCGCCGGGGGTAGCCCAGGGGCCCCGGCCGTCACCAGAATGCCGTCGAACGGCGCGCGGGCGGGCAGGCCCACCGAGCCGTCGCCGCAATACAGCTGGGCCCCGCCGGCGCCCAGCGCCGCCAGCCGCCCCCGGGTGCGGGCATACAGTGTTGAGTTGAACTCGATGCTGTCGACGTGGGGCGTGAGCTGGAGCAGCACCGCGCACTGGTAGCCCGAGCCCGTGCCCACTTCCAGCACGCGGTGGCCGGGCTGCACGCCCAGCAGCTGCGTCTGAAACGCCACCGTGTAGGGCTGCGAGATGGTCTGACCCTCGCCAATGGGAAAGGCCTTGTCCTGGTAGGCGTGGGCTTCGAAAGCGGGCTCGAAGAAGAGGTGGCGCGGCACGGTGGAAATGGCCGCCAGCACCCGCTCGTCGTGGATGCCGCGCTGGCGCAGCTCACGGGCGAGCGCACGCCGCTGGCCCTGGTGGCGGTAAGTGTCCGGAAGCGGTGTAATGGCGAGAGCGGGTTGGGTGGTGGTCGAAAAAAAAGCCGGGCGGCCGTCAGGGGGGCGCGGCAGCCGCAAATGGGCAACGGCCCTACCTTTGCGCGGCGCGGTTTTTGTCCTCAGGCCGCTAAAATACTACCTCGTCCGCCGTTTTGCAGCTCGTCCGCCGTTTTCAATACATCAAACTGGTCGCCGCCGATTTCGGCGCGGCCCTGTTGGCATGGATGTGCTTCTACCTCGTTCGCAAATACTTGCTGAACGAGCTGACGGGCTACCGCTTCACCGAAGGGGCCCTGTTCGACCTTACCGGCTCGGCCATTTTCATCGCCGTATTCTGGACCTTTCTCTACACCCTGGTCGGGGAATACCGCGACATCTACCGCAAGTCGCGCCTGGGCGAAATCATCCGGCTGGCGCGGGTGTCCTTGCTCGGCGCAGTGGTCATTTTTTTTACCCTGCTGCTCGACGACCAGGGTGTGGTGAATTACCGGGCCTACTACAAGACGTTCTCGGCGTACTATCTGCTGCATTTCTTCATCACGGCCATTTTGCGCACCATTGCCGTGAGCAGCGTGCAGCGCCAGATTCGCAAGGGGCGCATTTCCTTCCCCACCTTGCTGGTGGGCTCTAATGCCTTGGCCTTGAATACGTTTCATGAGCTGGCGCGGACCAGCCGTCACCTGGGCCTGCGGCTGGTGGGCTTTGCGCCCGTCGGCGACACCATCGACCCGGGCCTGGCCGCTGAGCTGCCCGCGCGCGGCTCTTATCAGCGCTTGCCAGCCCTGGTGCGGGCCCTCAAGATTGAGCAAATCGTCATCGCCATCGAGCCCAGCGAGCACCGCCTCATTCAGGACATTCTGACCTTGCTCGACGGCACTCCGGCCCGCGTCAGCATCCTGCCCGACCTGTACCAGATGCTGCTGGGCTCGGTGAAGGTGAACCACTTGTTTGGCACGCCGCTCATCGAAATCAAGCAGGATTTGCTGCCCCTGTGGCAGGTCATCCTCAAGCGCCTCATCGACATTGTGGGCTCGGCCTTGTTTCTGCTGCTGGCCAGCTGGGTGTATGCCTTTACGGCGCTGATGGTGAAGCTGTCGTCGCCCGGGCCGGTGTTTTACCGGCAGGAGCGGATTGGGCGCAACGGGCACCCGTTCCGCATCATCAAGTTCCGGTCGATGTACGTCGACGCCGAAAAGGCCGGCCCCGCGCTCAGCTCCGACCACGACCCGCGCATCACCAAGTGGGGCCGCTTCATGCGCAAGGTGCGCCTCGACGAGCTGCCCCAGTTCTGGAACGTGCTGAAGGGCGACATGAGCATCGTGGGCCCCCGGCCCGAGCGCCAGTTTTTCATCGACCAAATTGTGAAAATTGCGCCGCACTACCGCCACCTGCACCGCGTGCGCCCCGGCCTCACCTCGCTGGGCCAGGTGAAATACGGCTACGCCGAAACCGTGGCCCAGATGGTGGAACGCCTGAAATTCGACATTCTCTACATTGAGAACATGAGCCTGGCCATGGACTTCCGCGTGCTGCTCTACACCCTGAAAATTATCATCGAAGGCCGGGGCAAATAGTCTTTTTGGCTACCAGACTGCGCCGAACCTGCTGCATCAGGGAGGCAGAAAATGTGGCGTGATGCCCGTTGGCATTCCACGTGATGCGAAGCCGTACCTTTGCACGTGCCGGCCGGAACCTTTCAAGCTCCGGGTGAATTGCACCACCAATATGAATACCGAAGTAAAAGGAAGAGTACTTGTCGCCATGAGCGGCGGAATTGACTCCAGCGTGGCCGCCGTGCTGCTGCACGAGCAAGGCTACGAAGTGGTTGGGATGACCATGAAAACCTGGGATTACGCCAGCGCCGGCGGCTCGAAGAAAGAAACCGGCTGCTGCTCCCTCGACAGCATCAACGACGCCCGCGACATTGCCGTGACGCTCGGCTTCCCGCACTACATCATCGACATTCGCGACGAATTCGGTGATTTTGTAATTGATAATTTTACCGACGAGTACCTGGCCGGCCGCACGCCCAACCCCTGCGTGCTCTGCAACACCCACATCAAGTGGGACGCCCTGCTGCGCCGTGCCGACCAACTCGGCTGCCAATACATTGCCACGGGCCACTACGCCAACATCCGCAAAGACGCTGAAACCGGCCGCTTCGTGGTGAGCAAGGGCCTGGACGAAAACAAAGACCAGAGCTATGCCCTGTGGGGCGTGAGCCAGGAAAGCCTGAGCCGCACGCTGTTCCCATTGGGCGGCATGCGCAAAACCGAGATTTACGACGAGGCCCGCCGGCGCGGCTTCACCGAGCTGGTGAACAAGCCCGAGAGCTACGAAATCTGCTTCATTCCCGACAACGACTACCGCGGCTTCCTGCGCCGCCGCGTGCCGGGCCTGGAAGCCCGCGTGGCCGGCGGCAACTTCGTGACCAAAAACGGCCGCGTGATTGGCAAGCACGAGGGCTACCCGTTCTACACCATCGGGCAGCGCAAGGGGCTGGGCGTGGCCCTGGGCTACCCGGCGTTTGTGCTCGAAATCCGGCCCGATACCAACGAGGTGGTGCTGGGCAACTACGACGAACTGGCCAGCACGGCCACCGTGGTGGGCAAGCTCAACATGGGCAAAGAAGCCAGCCTGGCGGGCCGCGGCTTGGTGCCGGCCGTGGTGAAAGTGCGCTACAACCACGACGGCGCCCCGGCATTCTTGGAAGAAGTCGACGGCAAAATCCGGGTGTATTTCGAGGAACCCGTGCACGCCATCACGCCCGGCCAGGCCGCCGTGTTCTACGACGGGCAGGATGTGCTGGGTGGCGGCTGGATAGAACGGCACGTAATTGGCGAAATCCCCTTACCTTTTGCGACTCCGGCGGAAGCCGGCAGCTAACGCCTCATTTCCCCTGTCTATCGGTTTGCGTATGCATCACAAGCTTTCCTTCCTTTCTGGCGCCCGCTTTCTTGTGCTTTCCGGCGTTGGGCTGGCGCTGGCCGCCGGCCTGCCCGCGTGCAAAAACGAGGTGGACGTGACGCCGCAAACCGACAAGGCTTACTACCCCGTGGCCGTGGGCAACTCCTGGACCTACGCCGTGGCCGACACTACCTGGAGCGAAGCCAGGCTGGTGAACCGGGTGGTGGTGCCGAGCGTGCCCACAGTGAATGCCTTCAAGCTGCGGGAAACCATTACGGAAACCTTCACCGACGCCGCGGGCAACTTGGCCTACCGCTTGGTGCGGGCCAAGATGGTGCCGCCCTCCACGGCCTGGGTCGACGACAGCGTGTTTGTGCTCACGGCCAACGACCAGTTTGTGGCCCTCAGCCGCAACAATGTGCGCACCGTGGAGCTGGTGTTTCCGGTGAAGGACGAGGGCACGTGGAACCTCAACGCGTTTAACAACAGCGCCCAGGACACCGTCACCAACCAAACCCGGCAATATACCCGGGTGGGGCAGGCCTACACCACCGGGGGCGGTGCCACGGGCTTGCCCGGGAAGGCCTACAGCACCACGCTCACCACCAACAACACCGGCACTGCCGCCGAAAACAGCCTCATCAAGCGTAGCGGTTACCAGCAGGTGTTTGCCAAAGGCATTGGGCCGGTGTTTCGGCGCCGTTTCAACAAGAGTTTTTTCAATTACCCCGACCCCAACAATACGAGCGTTCAGATTTACGTGGACGGCTCTTATTTTGGCGCCCGCACTCGCCACGAAACTTTGATTGACTACGTGGTAAAGTAGGTTGTTTTCTTTTTCGCATTCATCGCCTCAGCTCATTTCTATGGCGCTTTCGACACGTAAATGGTTAGGGTTGGCACTGCTGACCGGGGCGCTTGAGTTGCTGGCGGCGGCTCCTTCTGCGGCGCAGGGCACGGTGCGGCGCCACTTGGTGTACTTCCGCGACAAGGCCGGTACGCCTTACTCCGTCACGCAGCCCCAGGCCTTTTTGTCGGCCCGCGCCATTGCCCGCCGCACCAAGCAAGGCATCGCCGTGCTGCCCCGCGACCTGCCCGTGAACCCGGCCTACGTGACGCAGGTGAAAAACCTGACCGGCAGCCCGCAGGTGGTGTACACCTCGCGCTGGTTCAATGCCGCCGTGGTGGCCTGCGACTCCGTCACCCTGGCTCGTATCACGGCGCTGCCCATTGTGCGCAGCGCGGCCACGCTCAACCGCAGCCAGCAGAAATTCTCGCCCGCGCCGGCTCCCGTGCAGGTTCCGCCGGTGGCCGCCCGCGGCACGCTGGCCACCCGCGCCCAATACGGCCCGGCCTACCAGCAAGACCGGCAGATTGGCGCCACGGCCATGCACGACGCGGGCTTCCGCGGCGACGGCATGCACATTGCCGTGTTCGACGCCGGCTTCCCGGGCGTGAACCAGATTCCGGCCATGCAGCCGCTGTTTCAGGAAAACCGCTTGGTGGCCACGCGCAACTTCGTGGACGGCGGCAAAAACGTGTACCTGCGCAACAGCCACGGCACCAACTGCGTGTCGGCCATTGCGGCCAACCAGGCCGGTTTTTACATCGGCACCGCGCCCAAAGCCACGTTTCACCTCTGCATTACCGAAGACGTTAACTCAGAGCATCCCATCGAGGAAGCCAACTGGCTGGCCGCTGCCGAATACGCCGACTCGGCCGGCGTCGACGTCATCAGCTCCTCGCTGGGCTACACCACGTTCGACGCCCCGTCGCGCTCATATACCTACGCCGACATGAACGGCCGCACGGCCATCAGTTCGCGCGCGGCCACCGTGGCGGCCCGCGTGGGCATGGTGGTGGTGAGCGCCGCCGGCAACGAAGGCAACAATTTCTGGCGCTACATCTCGGCCCCGGCCGATGCCGACTCCATCATCTCGGTGGCTGCCGTCGATTCGATGGGCAACAAGGCCGGGTTCAGCTCTTTTGGGCCCTCGGCCGATGGGCGCATCAAGCCCACGCTGGCGGCCATGGGCCAGGCGGCGGCCGTGCTCTCGCCCAGCGGCGCGGCGTTTCGCGGCAACGGCACGTCGTACGCCTGCCCGGTGCTGGCGGGCATGGTGGCCGGCTTTTGGCAGGCCAACCCCACGCTCACCGCGCAGCAGGTGATTGCGGCCCTGCGCAGCACCGCGTCGCAAGCCAACAACCCCGACAACAGCCTCGGCTACGGCATCCCCAACTTTGTGACGGCCTACAACGCCCTGCACCCCACGGCGCCGCTGGCCGCCACCGCCAGCAGCTCCACCGCCGAGGCCCTGGGCCTGTACCCAAACCCGGCCGGCGAAGGGGCGCTTACGCTGGTGCTGCCCCAGGACCTGCGCGGCCAGCCCCTGACGCTGCGCGTGCTCGACGCCCGCGGCGCGGTGGTGGCCCAGCAGCAGCTCAATGCCAGCACCAGCAGCGAGGTGCCCGTGCGAATGGGACGCCTTGCCAAGGGCGCCTACACCTGCGAAGTAAGCGCTGGCGTCAACCGCCGCACCGTAAAATTTGTGCAGCAATAAGCTCATATTTAGGAAGTAAAAAAAGGCCCGCGCATGGGCCTTTTTTTATGTGGTTTTGACAGGATATTTGCTTGTTTTTGAGGCTGATATTTTGTAATTTTAAAGCATCAATTAACCCCGTTTTATTGCAGTAGAATGTTGCAGATGATGATTACCAAGCGCATCGGGCGCCGTCAGTTCCACTTCACCGTGCAGGGCAGCAACCTGCACGAAACCGTGGCGGAATACGACCGGCTCAGCTTCCCCGATGTGGCGGCCTGTGGCCTGTGCGGCTCCGATAATCTGGACCTGACCAGCCGGGTGGCGCAAGGCAAATACAAGTACACCTCGGTGAAGTGCCTCTCGTGCCGTGCCGACCTCACCTTTGGCAAAAACAAGGACGACGACCAGAGCTATTTCCTGCGCCGTAAAGAAACCGGCGAACTCGATTGGAAGGCGCTGGACAAAGTCGAGAAATAAAATCCTTTTGCCCGTCCGGTGGTTTTATTCACAGAACGGCATTCCGGTCACCGGGTGCCGTTCTTTGCATTTTACCGACCCCGTCCCCGCGCCCGTCAGCTTTCTGGTACTGGCGCAATGCCTGGGTCGGCCCCATCACCGTCATTTTGCCATTCATGTTTACCGGAATTATCGAAGCCCTGGGCACCGTCGTTGCCGTCGAAAACCAAGGGAGCAACCGCCATTTTACCGTCAGCTCGCCCTTTGCGGCGGAGCTGAAAATCGACCAGAGCGTGGCGCACGATGGCGTGTGCCTCACCGTGGTGGCCGTGGATGCGGCCGCCGGCACGCACGTCGTCACGGCCATTGATGAGACGTTGCGCGTCACCAACCTGGGCCAGTGGGCGCCCGGGCGCCACATTAACCTGGAGCGCTGCCTGGCCGCCACGGGCCGGTTCGACGGCCACATTGTGCAGGGCCACGTCGATGCCACGGCCACCTGCCTCAGCGTGGAAGACCAGCAGGGTTCTTGGCTGTTCCGGTTCGGACACGAGCCGGGCCCCGGCCGCCTCACCGTCAACAAGGGTTCTATCTGCGTGAACGGCACCAGCCTGACCTGCTTCGACAGCACCGACGACGGCTTCACGGTGGCCATCATCCCGTACACCTACGAGCACACCGGCTTCCAGCAGCTGCGGCCCGGCGATACCGTCAACCTCGAATTTGACATTGTGGGCAAGTACGTGGCCAAGCTCTTGGGCCAAACCGCCTGACAACTTGCGGGAAAGCAAGCGCGTAAGTAGGATTCCACCTTTCCACGTAACCTCCTTTCCATCATGTCGAAGCGCGAATTAATTGAGCCCAACGAGGGCGACAAACGCTACATCCGTCGGGACGAGAGCGGCCAGATTGGGCACTCGGTCGAGCTGCACAAGTCGCTGTCCCAAGACGACAAGCACAACTCGAAAAAGACCAGCAAGCCCGGCCAGGGCGACCGCGGCGACGGCCACACCGGCAACCGCAAGCCCGCGCAATAAAAACTGCCCAGAAAAGCCCGCCGAGCAATCAGCGGGCTTTTTGCATGGTAGCCAGCGTCGGCTTCGGGCGGGAATCGGGGGCCGGGGCTGATTCAGAAAAAAAATGCTGGGCCTGATGCAGGGCGCGGGCATCGTCCTGAATGTCGTTGGGCCGCGAACCGGTGCCGTAGAGCATGCCGCCCCAGCGCATGTTCATGTACCGGGCCGTGAGCACGAGGCTGTCTTCGAGGGGTTGGGTTTCGGCACGGTCGCCGCTGCTCACCACGATGGACCACAGGGTTTTGCCCCGCATGGCTTCCCGAAAATCCAGGTTGGGCGTGCGCAGCCAAGCGCTCCAGTAGTCGAGGTAGTGCTTGGCGTGCACGGGCAGGCTGTACCAGTACAGCGGCGCCACCAACACTAGGTCGGTGGCGTCGAGGGTGGCTTCGAGGAGGAGTTGGGCGTTGCCGGTGGGCGTGGGATAAGGCGTGTGGTGGCGCAGGTCCACGAAGTAGGGCAGTGGGTGGTCCTGCAGATGAATCCAGCGTTGCTGGGCACTGGGCGGCAGCGAATTGGCCGCACAGTAAGCCAGCTGCTCGGTGTTGCCCATGCGGCGGGTGCTCGAAAGCAGAAAGAGAAAGCGGCGCGCCGGACTGCTCATATTCAACGATTCTTACGCGTTTTCAGGCCAACGCTTGGATTGCCAATGCCGAAACACCAACGCGGCGGTCCAGCCCAGCACTCCCCCAATGGCGGCCCCGCCCAGCACATCAGTAGGGTAATGAGCGCCAAGATACATACGGCTATACGATAGTACAGCCGCCCATAGGAATATGACAATTTTTAAACTGCGAAATCTTTTCGCGGGAAGCGTAACGGCCATGAACATGGCCAGCGCCATGGAGTTGGCCGCGTGCGACGACAGGAAGCCGAACTGCCCGCCGCAGCCATCGGGCAGGTGCAGCTGCGTAAAAATGGCCGCGTCGTGGCAGGGGCGGGGCCGCCCGAAAAAAGGCTTGAATAGCCGGCTGGTGATGCTGTCGGCCAGGGCCACGGCGGCCACCACCAGCGGCAGCAACACGGCCGCCCGCCAGCGAAAATGGTAAACGAGCCAGCCAATGAGCACGGCGTACACCGGAAACCACACCGTGCGGTCGGAGGCCAGCACCATCACGCGGTCCAGCCACGGCGCATGGGCGTGGTTGATGGCCAGCAGCCACGCCCGGTCAAGGGCTTTGATGGCCTCAAGCATTGGCCAGCCAGTCTACGCCCTTGCGAAGCCAGGCCAGGGTGGTGGCCTCGGGCGAGCCGGGAGCCGGCGGGGCGGGGTTGTAGGCCCAGCCGGTGCGCGGGGGCAGGCTCATGAGGATGCTTTCGGTGCGGCCGCCGGTTTCGAGGCCGAAGCGGGTGCCGCGGTCGAAGGCCAGGTTGAACTCGGCGTAGCGGGCGCGGCGCAGGGTTTGCCAGGCTTCTTCGCGCTCGCCGTAGGGCAATGGGTGGTTTTCGGCCATGAGCTCGGCGTAGAAAGGGCCGAACAGCTCGGCCACGTCCCGCATGAAGGCAAACAGCTCCTCGGCGGTCCCGTCGGGGCCCACGGTGAGGCGGTCGTAGAAAATGCCGCCCACGCCGCGCGTTTCCTGGCGGTGGGGCAAGTAAAAATAGTCGTCGGCCCAACGGGTAAACTTGGGGTAGTACGCCGGATTGTGCCGGTCGCACACGGCCCGGAGCCGCTCGTGGAAGCGACGGGCCTGGCCCTCGTCCACGTAAATGGGCGTCAGGTCGATGCCGCCGCCAAACCAGGCTTCGCCGTTGCCAGCCTCGAAGTAGCGCACGTTCATGTGAATGATGGGCACCCGGGGGCTGCGCGGGTGCAGCACCACGCTCACGCCAGTGGCGTAAAAATGCGGGTCGGGCATGTGCAGCTGCCGGGCGGCGGCGGCGCTCATTTCGCCCCACACCGCCGAAAAACCTACTCCACCTTTTTCCAGCACGCGGCCGTGTTCCAATACTTTGGAGCGGCCCCCGCCGCCGCCTTCGCGCTGCCAGGCATCGGTCAGGAAGTGAGCGGAGCCGGCGTCGGCCGTTTCGAGCTGCTGGCACAGGCGAAGCTGGAAATCAGCCAGCCAAGCTTCAATTTCGGGACGAACGGTGGGAGAGGCGGTTGGATTCACTGAGAAATCGGGCAAGTTCGGACAGGCCGGGTGAGCAAAGGTCTGCCAAAACAGACCCCGCAGGCCGAAAAAAAGGGGTTCGGGGCCCGGCGCAAAGATACGGACGGAGGCCGGGCGTACTTTTGTGGCCTCACCCGCCACTTGCCCTGATGTCAGAATTCGCAGCTCCCACCGCTTCCGATACCACCGACCTGTCCAACACCCGCGTGGCCAATGCGGCTGCGGCAGCGGCGGCCGCCTTTTCGGCCAGCAGCCAAGCCCCGGCCCCGACCGTGGACCGCTACCTGCTGCGCCGGGCCTACCGCCTGATGCACACCGCGGCCGCCATGGCCGACCTCTACGAAGAGCAAAAAGCCATTGCCGCCCGCTACGTGCACGCCACCGCCCGGGGCCACGAGGCCGTACAGCTGGCCGCTGCCTTCCTGCTCACCGAAACCGACTTTGCCGCCCCCTACTACCGCGACGACGCCCTGCTGCTGGGCCTGGGCCTGCGCCCGTATGAGCTCATGCTGCAGCTCATGGCCAAAGCCGGCGACCCGTTCAGCGGCGGCCGCACTTACTATTCGCACCCTTCGCTGCGGCGGGCCGGGGTACCCGTCATTCCGCACCAGAGCTCGGCCACGGGCATGCAGGCCATTCCGGCCACGGGCGTGGCCCATGCCATCAAGTACTTCGAGTCGTTGACGGCGGAGGCGCTGGCGGGGGCCACCGACGAGGTGAAGCAGAACCGCGAAAACTTGGTGGCCAACTGCTCGCTGAGCTTGTGCTCGATTGGCGACGGCGCCATGACCGAAGGCGAAGTGTCGGAGGCGCTGCAAATGGCCATTCTGCATCAATTACCCATTATTTATCTGGTGCAGGATAATGATTGGGGCATTTCGGCCACCGGCCGTGAGATGCGCGCCATGAATGCCTACGAGTTTGCGGCCGGCTTCCCCGGCCTGCGCCGAATGCAGGTAGACGGCGCCGATTTCGGCTCTTCCTACGCCGGCCTCACCGAGGCGTTTGCCCACGTGCGGGCCCGGCGCGGGCCGGTGCTGGTGCACGCCAAATGCCCCCTGCTGGGCCACCACACCAGCGGCGTGCGCCGCGAGTGGTACCGCCACGACCTTGCGCATCATCAAACGCAGGACCCGCTGCCGCGCCTGCACCAGCAGCTGCTGGCTATGGGCTTTGCCGAAACTGAACTGGAAGAGCTGCGGGCCGAAGCCCGCGCCACGGTGCAGGCCGACTGGGCCGAAGCCCTCGCGGCCCCCAACCCCGACCCGGTCACCTTTGCCGACCACGAGTTTGCCCCGCCCGCGGTGACGGCCGAGGCCGGTGAGCGCAGCCCGGCAGGCGCCGAGAAAGCCCTGATGGTGGACGCGGCCCTGCACGCCGTCGACGACATTTTGCGGGAATTTCCGGAAGCCTTGTTCTACGGGCAGGACGTGGGCGGCGAGCTGGGCGGCGTGTTCCGCGAAGCCGCGTTGCTGGCGAAAAAGTACGGCGATGGCCGCGTATTCAACACGCCCATTCAGGAAGCTTACATCGTGGGCAGCACGGCCGGCATGGCGGCCGTGGGGGCCCGGCCCATTGTGGAAATTCAGTTTGCCGACTACATCTGGCCGTCGCTAAACCAGCTGGTGGAAGAGCTGTCGAAATCTTGCTACCTCTCCATGGGCAAGTTTCCGATTCCGGCGCTCATTCGCGTGCCCATTGGGGCCTACGGCGGGGGCGGGCCCTACCATTCAGGCTCCATCGAGAGCACGCTGCTCACCATTCGGGGCATCAAAGTGGTGTACCCCAGCAACGCCGCCGACATGAAGGGCCTGATGCGCGCCAGCTACCTCGACCCCAACCCCGTGGTGATGCTGGAGCACAAAGGCTTGTACTGGAGCAAAGTGCCCGGCACCGAGGACGCCAAAACCGCAGAGCCCGCCGCCGGCTACGTCATTCCGT